>CAZQEV010000243.1:0-2474 GCA_964592135.1 uncultured Syntrophomonadaceae bacterium | reverse complement strand
CCGGGTTTATGTTATTTCAGTTTGAACCGGACAAACTGTTCCATGACGGCAGGGTTGGCTTTGAGAAAATCGTAGAGCAGTTTGATCTGGTTATAAGCACTCAGGCTGAGGTGGTGCTCAATCTTTTCCGTGTCCTGCAGCAGGTGTGGTTCTTTTACCCCGATTAGCTTCAAAAAACTCTCTATGAGGATGTGTCTCCTGAGAAGAAAACTGCCCAGGCGTTTGCCTTTTTCGGTGAGTCGTATGATGCCGTATTTCTCATAATTCAGCAGTCCTATTTTAGTCAGCTTCTGAACAGTTTTTGTAACAGATGATGCCTGCACATTGAGCCGGGCCGCCAGCCGGCTTGTGCGTGCGTAGCCCTCCTGCAAGTGAATGCGGTAGATCATCTCCAGGTAGTCCTCCATGCTCGGAGTCATCTGCTTTTGATCCTGCATCATCTGGTAACCGCGAAAAGTGTAAAACTCTCGCTCTTCGGTCATTGCGTATGATGACACTCCTTACAACAAACCCAGTTTACTCCGCGGCGGTAACGCTTGTAGCATCACAGCTTTGTCTGCATATATTAGCTCAGAGAAAATCTTTTTCCCTAGGCTAGCTTATGTTGCCGCGTGAAAAATAAGACCTTTTCCGAGGAGGCTGCAATACATGAATGGGGGAGTAATACCGCTGCACCGGCTGCCCCCTGGCTGCTGTGGCAAGGTTATGGGAATGGATATTACCGGCGCTTCCAGAAGAAGGATGCTTGATCTGGGTTTAACTTACAGAACGAAAGTGGCTGCTCTTCAAAAGAGCCCCTCCGGTGACCTCACTGCTTATTCAATTCGCGGTGCTGTTATTGCCCTGCGCTCACAAGATGCTTCGCAAATACTTGTAACTCCGGTAGATCAAAATGGGGGGGAGCTGCTTCCATGGGCTTGACCAGGCAGTCGACAGGTTCATCGCTCACCAGGGGCGGTTCCAGAGATGGGGAATACCCCGGGGAGATGATTGTCGTCGCGCTGGCCGGCAACCCCAATACCGGAAAAAGTACAGTATTTAACAGTATTACGGGGATGAAACAGCATACCGGAAACTGGTCCGGGAAAACAGTGGCTCACGCCAGAGGGGAATATAGTTATTCCGGAAGGGATTATCTGCTGGTGGATTTGCCCGGCAGCTATTCCCTGTTTGCCGCCTCGGTTGAAGAGGAGGTGGCGCGGGATTTCATCTGTTTCGAAAACCCCGATGTCACTGTAGTGGTAGCCGATGCCACCTGTCTGGAGAGAAATCTCAACCTTGTGTTGCAAGTCCTTGAAATAACCGCTCATGTGGTCGTCTGTGTCAACCTTATTGATGAGGCGGAGAGGAAAAATATCAGGATAGATCTGCCGCTCCTTTCGCAGCTTCTCGGTGTTCCTGTGGTCGGAACAAATGCCCGTGAAGGAAGGGGGCTGCAGCATCTGTTAGAGGCTATATCAAGGGTTGCCGGCGGGATACTGCCGGAAACCCCATTAAACATTACCTACTGTCCTCCCGTTGAAGATGCGCTGGCGGTGCTTGAGCCTGCTGTAGGCGAAATGATCGCTTCAGATATAAAAAGGCGATGGCTTTCCTTGCGCTTGCTTGATGGCGACAGCTCCTTTCACGTCTCGTTAAAGCGTTATCTGGGCGCTGATCTGCAACAAAACAAAAGGCTGGCAGCAAAAATTGCCGCAGCCGGGGTACAGCTGGAAAGAAAAAGCGGCGGCAAATCAGGTGCGGATCTTATTGTCACTGCCATATTTGAAAATGCCGAAGCCATTGCGCGGCGGGTTACAAGCAAGGCGGCAGGCCCGGTGCGGCAATGGGATCGCCGCCTCGATCGCCTGTTGCTCTCCAGAAGTTTCGGCATTCCGGTCATGCTGGTCCTGCTCGGGGTCGTCTTTTGGATTACCCTGGCCGGGGCGAACTATCCATCGCAGCTTCTGGCAACAGCTTTATTCTGGTTTGAAGGGCATCTGAGCAATGTGTTTGTTTCTTTCGGGACGCCAACCTGGCTTCACGGAGCCCTCGTTACAGGCGTCTACCGGACCCTGGCCTGGGTAGTCTCGGTGATGCTGCCGCCCATGGCTATTTTCTTTCCGCTGTTTACATTTCTTGAAGATCTGGGGTACCTGCCGCGGGTAGCCTTTAATCTCGACAATTTTTTCAGGAATGCCGGTGCACATGGCAAGCAGGCGCTGACCATGTGTATGGGATTCGGCTGCAATGCCGCCGGGGTGATCGCCTGCCGGATTATCGATTCGCCGCGCGAAAGGCTTATTGCCATGCTCACCAACAATTACGTTCCCTGTAACGGCCGCTTTCCTACACTCATCATCCTGGCAACAATATTTCTCGGCGGGTCCGGTGCTTTTTCAGCTTCATTTGCTGCCGCTGCGGTAATCCTGGTGGTGGTTGTGATGGGAGTTGCGATTACACTGGGTGTATCGAAGTTGCTTTCACATACTATC
>CAZQEV010000242.1:0-2485 GCA_964592135.1 uncultured Syntrophomonadaceae bacterium | reverse complement strand
AGATAGGCGGCTGCGTAGCTGTACCCCGCATCTTTCAGTGATCGGGCCTGCTGTCTTTATGCCACAGGGCCAGGGTGGCAACAATGTAGAGCAGGATGATAAAGCCGCCCAGGATCCACCAGTGGCCGTCCAGGTTTCCAGTTAAAGCTTCAACGGGCGTTTCAAGACTGGAGCGGCTGTTAATGTCCAGAATGGCACCACCCATCAGTTCGTAGCCCCATTTACTCACAGCCAGGTAAAACACCTTCTGTAAAAATTGCGGTTTTACATTCTCCATAGGCATGATCGCCCCGGAAAGGATAATCTGGGGTACCAGCAGCAGCGGGACCATGGCGGTAGCATTGTTGGTGTTGTTGACAGCGGCAGATACCACCAGCCCCATCATCATGCTGGCCAGAAAAACAAGGACAAAAGCAGCGGCATTGATCCAGAAATCCGGGAGCCCCAGGCCGGCATGGATCACCAGAAGAAAGAGCAGCGCCTGCAGGAAGCTGATCAAAGCAAGTACCGCAATCTTGGAGCAAAGGTAGGGCGCCAGGCAGAGGTTGATCAGCCGCTCCCGGCGATAGATCGGCATCTCTTTGATGATCTCCCGGGCTGCGTTTGATGTGCCCAGCCAGATTGCCGAAAAGATCATCATCGCCACGCAGGAGGTCATCCCGCCGCGCCGTGAGCCCTCCTCTCTCTGTTTCTCCAGCACCTCTTCAACTTCGCCCGAGGCAATCACTTCCTGGGAAATCAACAACTCCTCCGGTTCAAAATCGCTTGCCCTGAAGGTGGGGCTGCTGTGCCAGAATGTCAAGACAATCAGTACAGCGATAACCAGCGGCTGCAACAGGAAGAGGAGCAAATTGCGGCGGTCGCGGGAGACAATCCGGGCAAAACGGGAAGTGAGGATAGACCACTGTCTTAGTGCCGAGGTTTTCACATCACTGCCCCGGGCGCTGCCTGTGGCGGGCCCCAGGGGAGCACTGTCCGACTGCAGGTATTTCTCACCAAAGCGGGAACTTTTAAATTGATCTTTCCATGCTACGGGATCCTTCTCCAGGGAAACCTTTTTGTAGATATCGGCAAATTCGGCGGTCTGGAAGTAATCCAACGCTTCCCGGGGAGTGCCAAAAAAGACAAGATGCCCTCCCTCGCTGAGAAAAATCACTTTATCGCAAAGTGCAATATTCGAGACGGAGTGTGTGACCAGGACCACAGTGTGCCCTTCGTCGGCAAGATTCCGCAAGGTCTCCATCATCAATTTTTCCAATCCGGGATCCAGACCGGAGGTCGGCTCATCAAGGAAAAAGAGGCTGGGTTTCGTTAACAGCTCCACCCCGATGCTGACCCGTTTCTGTTGTCCGCCGGAAAGATGCCTTACCGGGATATCCCTGCGCTCAGCCAGGTCCAGCAGCTCCAGGACCCGGTTGACCCGGGCGTTTATCTCATCAGCAGCCGTATCGTCAGGCATGCGCAGCCGGGCAGAGTAGGTCAACACCTCCTCTGCTGTCAGATCCAGGTGGACTATATTTTCCTGCGGCACATAGCCGATAATTGTGCGAAAAATATCATACTCCCGGTAGTAATTCCGGCCATTGATCAATATTTCTCCAGACGTGGCCGGTTGTATTCCCAGCAAGGCCCGCAGCAGCGTGGTCTTGCCGGCGCCGCTTCCCCCCAGGATGGCCACGAATTCCTTGGGTTCTATCCGGAAGTTTACGTCATCGAGTAATTTCTTTGAACCGCTGGAAGAGTGAATCGACTTGCCCAGGCCCCTCACTTCAATCCGGATCATCCCGGCGTTCTCATCATATTCGGTCAGGTTATAACCGTCAAAAATATAGCGGTAGCCGCAGATCTGGATCAGCGAGCCCGGTTCCAGCTCTTTGATTTTAGCGACCCGCCCGCCGTTGATATAGGTTCCATTGACGCTGTCCAGGTCCTGGAGAAAGTGTCTATCCCCCTGAAAGAGGATTGAGGCATGGCGCCGGGAAACGGCAGGATGATCCAGGACCAGGTCGTTGGAGGGATCCCGGCCGATTCTGATTTTCCTTTCGCCCAGCTCCAGCCTGCGGGTGTAGCGGCCGGCGGGGCTGTAGGCGCCTTCCCCGGGCGGTTTGGAGGACGGATCCTGCGCCGCTGCACCATTCCTGATCCCGCCCCCAGGGGGGGCGTCCTTCTTGATCACACAGAGTTCTGTCTCCCCCACCAGGATGACATCACCAGTGTTGACTGTCACGCGTCCGCCAATTTTGCCGCCCCGCAGATACGTACCGTTGGTGCTGCCCTGATCTTCGAGAAACAGGGCGCCGTCAACTTTTACCGTGAAACGGCTGTGAAGACGTGATACTTTTCCATCGCGCAGTTCCAGTTGGCATGAGCTGTTCTCCCGGCCAATATCGCAAATGCTGCCCGGTTTTAGTTCCACTATTTTTCCCCGATCCGGACCGGAATTGACCCGCAGAAGGTACATCCAGGCACCGTCCTTTCCCTTTTA
>CAZQEV010000241.1:0-2486 GCA_964592135.1 uncultured Syntrophomonadaceae bacterium | reverse complement strand
CAAAAAATGAGTCGGAGGGACGGAGGAATTGACTCACCTGGAACCGAAGCCGGGCCTCAGTGGAGGGTTCTCCAGGTATTCTTCTCCTGTGTCACCTAACGTGGCACTACTTTAAGTCAGGGGACGTTGACCTTGACCCACATTCGTTATTGATCAGGTCGATCAAACCGGCTGCAACTTCTTCAAGGCCCAACTCCGTGCCATCCTCTGGAAATGATGAAATTAGTATTCAACGCCAGCCAGGTATATTCCTGTCGCTTTTTAGTCTCTCCCATTTCCAGGGTTGGGGGTCTCCGGGTTGTTGGAGAACTGGGAGGGAGTTAACAGAAGAAACCGTCCCCCTGTCACCTGCCCGAACCAGACTGCTAAAAAACAAGACTGCTAAAAAGACTGCTAAAAAACACTTGCCGACGGGGCGGGAATCCTCTACAATAGAGCAAGACAATGCGCACATAATTGTGCACAACGGCAGGGGAGGAAAAAATGCATCCATTTACTGAATATCTCAATCCATATCTGGGTGAACTACTGCAGAACATAGCCATGGATAAAATCTTTGTCCGGGGAGAGGGTTGCTATCTTTACGACAAATCTGAAAACCGCTACCTCGACTGTATCGCCGCTTATGGGGCGCTGCCCTTTGGGCACAACCCCCCGTCCATCTGGGAGGCGCTGTCCGATTTCCGCAGTTCCAGGGAGCCGAACTTCGTGCAGCCCTCACTGCTCGATGCCGCAGGATCGCTGGCGAAGCGCCTGGTGGAGCTGGCTCCGCCAGGCTTGCGGTACGTTACTTTCGCCAACAGCGGCGCTGAAGCGGTGGAGGCGGCGCTGAAACTCTGCCGCTCCGCCACAGGCCGCAGCGGAATCCTGGCTGCGGCAAACAGTTTCCACGGCAAGACTCTTGGCGCCCTTTCCGCCACCGGAAACTCAGGTTACCAGGAGCTTTTCGGAGCGCCGGTGGAAGGGTTTGATTTTGTTACATACGGTGATCTTGATGCTTTGCAAAATAAACTGGCCTCAGCGCCGCAAAACTACGCCGCCTTTATCGTCGAGCCCATCCAGGGCGAGGGGGGGATTGTCGTGCCGCCGCCCGGCTATCTCGCCGGGGCACAGGAGATCTGCGCCCGTTATGGGGTTCTCCTGGTGGCCGATGAGATCCAGACGGGCCTGGGGCGGACAGGGCGCCTTTTTGCCTGCGAGGAAGAAGGCGTCACCCCGGACCTGCTGCTGCTGGCCAAAGCCCTGGGTGGCGGCCTTGTGCCCATTGGAGCCTGCCTCAGCACTGCCGGGGCATACAACGAAGGCTATGCGCTCAAACACTCTTCAACCTTCGCCGGCAATTCCCTGGTCTGCCGGGTGGGGCTCCGGGTGCTGGAGCAGCTTACCGCAAAGGAAGGGCTGCTGCTGCGCGAAGTGCGGGAGAAGGGGGCAATGCTGAAAGAAGGGCTCTCGTCCCTGCAGGATGAGTACCCGCGGATTATCCGTGCCGTGCGCGGCAGGGGGCTCATGCTGGGTCTGGAGCTGGTCCTGGAGCGGGATCATTTTGCCGGCAGCCTGCTCGGCGTTGCCGCTGAACAGGAGCTCCTGGCCCCGGCGGTATCCGCTTACCTGCTGAACCGGGAGAAAATCCGCGTGGCCCCCACGCTGAACGGCGGCAGCGTCATCCGGATCGAGCCGCCGCTCAATATCAGCACTACGCAATGTCACCGCGCCCTAAAGGGCATTGGCGCCATGCTGGCGGTTTTAAACGAGGCAAATACGGCGAAGTTTTTTTCATTTCTGGTTTCTGAAAAGTTTCACTGCGGAGAAGAGGAGAAATGGGCCGCCCCGGACCTGGTGTCACCCTCCGGTGCGCTGCCAGTAAAGGCAGAAGCTGCTGTTTTTGAAAGGGCTGCCGGTTCGAAGGCAGCTGTGAGCGCCGCTGATCCCGCCTCGGGCGCGGGACGGTTTGCTTTTCTGCTTCATCCCCTTGATCTGCAGAGTTATCCTCAATTCGATCAGAGCCTGCTCCAGTACAGCGAAGATGAGCTGGCCTGCCTGATAAAAAAATGGAGCAGCATGGTGCAGCCCTTTGTGGTCTCGCGGGTGAACATAGAATCAAAAGAGGGCTGCCGCGCCCGCGGTGAATTCATCGTCGTGCCCCGCACTACCGGGGAGCTGGCGCAGATGTCCCGGGCGGCGGCGCTGCAGGAGCTGCGGGAAGCCTTGAGCCTGGCCCGGGCGGGCGGCGCCGGCATTGTCGGCCTGGGCGCCTACACCGCTGTGGTCTCCATGGGCGGTCTCTACCTCAAAGATGAGGGGATTCCCCTGACAACGGGCAACAGCTATACTGTTGTCTCGGCGGCAGAGGCGCTCAATGCCTCCTGTGCGAAACTGGGAATACTGCCGCAGCACAGCACCGCGGCGATCATCGGGGCGGCGGGATCCATCGGCAAGGGGGTGGCCCTGCTGCTCTCCGAGACAGTGGGCGCTCTGATCCTGGTGGG
>CAZQEV010000240.1:0-2488 GCA_964592135.1 uncultured Syntrophomonadaceae bacterium | reverse complement strand
GGGGGGGTGTTGTTTGAATTTTTAGCATAAACAATTGATCAGCTCTTTCACGCTTGATATAATCAAGATATGTCAGAATAGTCCCACCCCGGGGCCGCTGTAGTGAAGGATCATCTCATCTTTTGGAGCAGCTTTTACCGAAGAGGTTGCCAAAGGGTGAGCGGCGATAACCGGCGGCGCTGTTGAAGATGTGCTGTGCGAAACAGATCTCCTTTCCGGTGATCGCTGGAAAAGGGAGGATCTGAATTCATGGGAGGAGCGTGACTATGAGAACGAGGAAGCAGTATATTGAGAGACTGGGTAAAATGAACCGCAACCTCTATTCCAGCGGTGAGCTGGTTGACCGGCTCGATGAGCGGCAGGAGAGCGCGATCAACGTCATGGGGGTAACTTTTGACGCTGCCTGGGATCCGGAAAGCAAGGAGCTGTGTACCGCTACATCTCACCTGAACGGAGAGACAATCAATCGTTTCAACCACATTCACCAGAATCCCGGGGATCTGCATAAGAAACAGGATATGACCAGGTATCTTTGCAACAAGGTCGGCCTCTGCATTCAGCGCTGCATGGGTATCGACGCAGCCAACGCCCTGCATGCCGTCTCCTTTGAAGCACAAAAGGATTCCCGTGCCAAAACCGCCTATCATGACAACTGGCTGAAGTGGCTCGAACAATTTCAAAAAGAGGATTGGGTGGCCAGCTGTGCACAAACAGATGTGAAGGGAGAGCGTTTGAAGCGGCCGGCCGGGCAGGCCGATCCGGACATGTATGTCCGGGTAGTAGAGGAAAGAAGCGACGGGATCGTGGTCCGGGGCTCCAAAGTGCATATTTCCGGTGCTTCGGTTTCCGATGAAATCCTGGTGGTGCCCACCCGGGCCCTGCGGGAAGAGGAAAGCGCCTATGCCGTTGCTTTTGCGGTTCCCTCCGACTACGACGGGGTCAAGCAGGTGGTTCATTTTCACAATTTCCGAAAACGCGAGCACTACCAGAGAGGTTTCGAGTATGGCTTTACCGACTCCTACATCATCTTTGACGACTGCTTCATCCCCTGGGAGCGGGTCTTTGTCTGCGGCGAGACCCTGCACGGGGGCGTGGCGGCCCTGCTTTTTGCTCTCTTTCATCGCCACTCCTACTCCGGCTGCAAACCGGCCATGCTCGACTTCGTGGTTGGCCTTGCGGCTCTGGCGGCAGAGATTAATGGGATTGAAAGGGCCCCCCATGTCCGCGAGGCGCTTTCAAAATTGATCATGACGGGTGAGCTGGGCTATGCGGCCGGTTACACCGCTTCGGCGATGGGCAAGGCCGAAGTCTACATGCCCGGCATGGGTTTCGTTCCCTACGGGCCGGGGAACTGTATCCCCGATTCGATTTACTGCAATGTGGGACGGTGCCTCACCGGGGAAGCGGTCTTTCATGAGCAGGAGATCCTGTGCAATATCGCCGGAGGCATGCCCGCCACTTTCCCCTATGAAAAGGACCTGACCGGCCCCGGGACCAGGGAGCTGCTGGAAAAATACCTGACCCGCAATCGCGATATCCCCGTGGAGGATCAGATCAGGTTCTGGCTGGCCTTTATCGATTTCGCGCTCTCCGGATCCGCCGGCTCATTGATGTACGGCGCTTATCACGGCGGCGGCTCCCCGATCATGGAGCAGATCGCCATTACCTCCCAGTACGACATCGATTCCAGGAAGGAGATCGTCCGGAAGATCGCCGGGATGGGGCCCAGACCCTAACGGGGGGGCCCGGGTTCGCCTTTGCCCGGAATCCTGACCTTGCCGTACTCCCCGTCGTAGCCGGGCTCTATCTCAAGCCGGCCGCTGCGCAGCCGGCGGATGCCCTCTGCAGTGTTGGACCCGGCAACGCGCTCGATCTCCTCCAGCGGCGCCTCGCGCAAAATGAAGAGCTCGGGCCCGAGGCGGCGGATTAGCTCGATGTAGCTGTTCATGACCTTCTTGCCGATGCCGGCAAAACCGGCGGAGGCGGCGATGACCTCGGGCAGCGGCACCAGGCTTTCGAAATGCTTTGAAGCCTGGGGGACAAAGCCTTCCTCCCGATCGGCCAGCGCCTCCACGCGGTGCAGCACCCCGGTGGTAATGCGGCCGCCGCAGAGGGGGCAGATGCCGCCCGCCGCTACTGTCTCTGCGGGCTTGAAGCAGACCTTGCAGCTCCTGTGGCCGTCGTAATGGTATTTGCCCTGCTCGGGGAAGAACTCGATGGTGCCGTGGAAGGCCCCGCTTTCTCTGTTCTCCAGGGCGCGCCGGATATGACCGTAGGAGAGCTCCGTATTGAAGATGTTCGCCTCCCGGCCCAGCTTGGCCGGGGAATGGGCGTCGGAGTTGGAGACCAGGGTGAAGCGGTCCAGGGCGGAGAGGCGCCAGTTCATGGGCGGATCGGAGGAGAGGCCCGTTTCCAGGGCATGGATATGTTCCGTGAGATCTTCGAAGCACTCTTCGATGTCGTCGAAACCGGAGTAGGCGCCGAAGAG
>CAZQEV010000239.1:0-2508 GCA_964592135.1 uncultured Syntrophomonadaceae bacterium | reverse complement strand
ATCATGTTCACCTCAAGCAAATTATACCTTATGTAACAAGATATGTCTATTAGTGGTCGGCTGCACTTCCCCGAGTGATGTTTATGATGTTTATGGGGTCTCTGATGCCAACGGGGCTTAGCTGCCTTGTTTGGTCATGGTAAATCCGACCAGGCATCTATCAGGTTCCGGTAAAGCACTTCGGTGCGGATGGGATCTTTGTAGTTGATGATGACGTAGCTGTCCTTTGTAAAAATGCAGACAAAAGGGGCCCGGTTCGATTCGAGGTAAAGGCGGCCCCGGCCCATTTCATCCAGGGTAAAATGCCCCTTGCGAACCTCTCCGCTGTCAAAGCCGTTATTTTTCGAGCGGATTTTTGGTATCTCATTCTTTAGATCAATCCCGGTGATCTCTTCTACGGGGATGGCGGCGCCGTAGATCCCGCTAATGACAATGCCCTCCGGAGTGGCCTCCACCCCGGGGCTGTGGCTGCCGTATATGAGCATGGCGCCCACACTGCCCAGAACAAGCACAGCTAATGCCAGCAGGGCGATTAAAATCAACTTATCTTTCTTGCTTCTTTTGTTTTTGTCGAACTTTTGCGCCCCGAAGACCATTAAAAATATGCCGCCAGTGCAGATCATGATCACGGCGGGAAACAGATCAGGACACCAGCGTGAGGCGATGAGCGAACCGGCGAGGGCAAAGACGCCGATTCCAAAAAAGCTCTTTGCCATGAAGTTGGCCAGCCCGACTACATCTACGTTATCTTTCTTCTCTTTGGGCATGGTGTTGTATCCGGCGATAAGCCAGTACTGCTTGCCGTACTTCACGACAGCGCCGGGGATAACCAGGAAGACAAAGAAAAGCACACCAGTCAAAACCATACTATTCGCCCCTTTTTGCCAGCCTACATAGCTATATTACCACATTTAAGGGGTGCAGGCTTTCCATCCCTACGGACACGTTCCCGGCGGAAACAGCCCTGATGAACGTCTATTCCGGATGTTTATCCAGATAGTTCTTTACTTGCAGAACGAAGGAGCGAATGTCCCCGAGTTCGCTACTATTTTATGCAGCTTAAGACCCAGGGTAGGGTCAACCACCTGGAGTTTCTGCAGTCCTTTAGCGATAGACTGGTACTCCTGGGTTAATTCGGCATAGTCGCCTTTGGCCAGGATATGCCGCCCGATATCAAATACGGCTTCGAGTGAACGGCGAAGATAGCTTTCAGCAGCAGCGCTGCTGTTGCTGCCGATAAACTCCTGGGCCGGCATTTGCGCCAACTGTTCAAGCCGGTGAAGATATTCTTTGATTAAAATGAGCCGCTCTTTGATCATCTTTTTGTTGACCATATCTAGATATCCTCCAGAGCTTCTTTGAGGAAAAGGTCCAAGACCGGCCGAAAATCCGCCGCCCGGCGCAGGATCATTTTAAAATCATTCAAAGTCCACGCAAAGTCCTTGCGCAGAGATGGGTCAAGTAAGGTCGCCATGGCTCAAAGCGGGACAAATGGGACAGCCCCCAATGTCCGATTTGCGCTGGGGGTTGAGTCAAAGTCACCGTCCCCGTGACTCACTTAGGGAGGCGCCCTGCCGGACAGCGAAAATTCCCTGCCTGTTAGCTGTAAATGTCCGCTTTTCCGGGCCTTTTTTTGAAAAGCATGGCCCTGATAAAGCGGCCAAGCCCCCTGCATGTTTTTCCGTTAAAGGCGTCAAGCAGGCCCAGCGTTGCTTCGTAGCTCACCGCGCCGCCCGTCATGGAGAATATATTCCGCAGAGGCAGGGAGACAACAGTCTTGCGGACCATCTCTTTCTCGAATTCAGGAGCTTCCTTCGGCAAAACTACAGGAGCAAACCTGGTCACAGCCCATCTGAAGATTTTACCGACAGTGCTTACCCCCAGGTCGCCAATGGTGCTGTTAAGGTCGAGTTCGCCTTTTCTGGGGGGAATATCAGCGGCTATATTTCTGCCCATGATCACTTCAAACTGCTCCAGCGGTATCTTCTTTGCTCCGGCGAGAGAATAGTAGACCGGTGCTTTCTCCCTGTGGTCGGGCGTTTCGACAGGCGGCGCCTTCACCTCCACCCGGGCCCGGAGCAATATATCGCGGGAAGATGAACCGATGAGGATTTCAAATGTGCCCCCTTCCACGCACCAGTCTTCCATCAGGGTGTTGTAAAAGGCAAAAGCATTCCTGGAAAGATCAAGAGAAAGAGTTTTCTTTTCGCCCTTTTTCAAGAAAACTTTTTTGAAGTACCTGAGCTCCTTTTCAGGAACAAAGTGGGTGGACTCCGGATCCCGGACATAGAGCTGGGCCACCTCTGCGCCATCCCGATCCCCGGTATTTTCGATTTCGAAACTGACAGTGACAGTGTCGCTTTCGCTTATGGCAGTGGAGCTCAGTTTAAGGTTGGAGTAGGCAAAGCTGGTGTAGGAGAGTCCGTAGCCGAAAGGAAAGAGCACCTCTTTTTGGGCGCTGTCATAATACCTGTATCCCACAAAGATGCTTTCCCGGTAATGGACTCT
>CAZQEV010000238.1:0-2518 GCA_964592135.1 uncultured Syntrophomonadaceae bacterium | reverse complement strand
GCGGCTGTAAGGGGTTTTCCACTTGAGATTTTGTTTGCTTCATCTTTTTCACCTCGCCTTGCCCGGGACAACGGGGACGTTCCTTCCTGTCCCACTTTGAAAGAAGATAACTTGAGCATACCTGAAAAAGTGATAATTCAAGACCTGACCCCATCCTAGAGTGTACACCTTGCAAAAAAGATCATCCGGTTAACAAAAGGATGCGAAAGCAGATTATGGTATAATCAATCCAAGAGTTTATGGAGGTATCGCGGTGAAGCCCTTGACGTCTCAACAGCAGAGGGTGCTGGATTATATCTCGCGGGAAGTGGCGGAGAGAGGTTACCCGCCTTCGGTCCGCGAGATCTGCGCCGCCTTGGGATTCCGCTCCAGCTCCACAGCACACCGCTATCTGGCCCTGCTCGAAGAGATGGGCTACCTGGAGCGCACAGCGGAGAGGCCGCGGGCGATACGCATCCTCGATCCTGCCGCCGGACGCCTGCAGTGCCGCTACGTGCCTTTAATCGGCAGGATCAGGGCAGGCAAGCCTCTTCTGGCCGGCGAAAACCTGGAAGGCTATCTCCCCCTCCCCGCCGAATTTGCAGCGGGGGGGGAATACTTTATTCTGCGCGTGGAGGGTGAAAGCATGTCCGGCGCGGGCATCCGTGATGGAGACTTTGTCATCGTCAGGCGGCAAAAAACCGTAGAAAACGGCGAGATCGCCGCGCTCCTGCTCGGCGAAGAGGCTACCGTAAAGCGGCTCTACAGGGAGAAAAACCATTTCCGGCTGCAGCCGGAAAATGAGCAATTCGAGCCTATTGTGGCACGCGAGGTTGAAGTGCTGGGCAAGATCACCGGACTATTCCGCCGCTTCTAAGGAGATTTAGAGTCAACAGAGCTGTAGATTTTGCTCCGCTTTGATGAATAATGCAATTGAAGCAGTGCTGAAAAGTGATAATTCAAGATCTGACCCCATTATAACTTCTTGATTTCCATTAATAACCATGCGCCTGTCAGGACAAATGCGCCTAAATCAGATAAGGGAGCAGACCACCAGACCCCTTCTAGACCCCAGTAAAAAGGAAGTATGATCAGCAGTGGTATGAATATTAATATTTGTCTTGACAGGGCTAATATAGTAGCTTGATTCGGTTTGCCTACAGCCTGAAAATAGCTGGAGCCAAGCATCTGCACTCCCACCAAAGGGATGAATTTGAAAAATATGTCCATGCTGTGCACGCCCAGGGCAATGAGTTCAGGTTTTTTGTTAAACATGCCGATGAGCTGGGCAGGCCATATTTTGGAGATAATGAAACCCACAGTGATAACAAGCATGGCTGAGATGACCGCCAGCTTCAGGGTTTCCTTAACCCGCCCGTACTGCCCGGCGCCTTTATTAAAGCCCAAAATTGGTTGCGCACCCTGAGCAATACCCATGGCCGGCATTACCAGCAAGGTAGTAATGCTCATAATCACACCGATAACCGCCAGGGCCAGATCGCCTCCATAATGCGCCAGGCTTCGATTGAGAATTAACTGTTGAATGCTACTGGTTATCTGTATCACAAATGTGGGGATACCACACTTTAAAATCTGTGAAGTAACATCTATCTTAAGTTTGAGGTTTTTAATTTTAATTCTAAGTGTACTGTTTCCAGCAAGAAAGTAGTAGAGCACCCAGGTGCTTGTTACAGCATAGGAGATAACAGTTGCCGCGGCTGCTCCCGCGATCCCCCATCTAAAGATAAAAATAAATATATAATCGAGTATTATATTTGTTATTGTTCCGATGAGCATTGTGTACATTGCCACTTTGGGATTACCCTCGGCGCGAATAAAGTTGTTCATGCCTGTTCCGATTACCAGGAAGAGGCTGCCCGGCAAAATAATCCTCATGTAATCCATTGAATAGGGCAATACATTTGAGGTGGCACCGAAGAGAATCAGAATTTTCTCAAGAAAGATCAATCCGCATCCAGCCAATACAATCCAGAGAATTACAAAGAGCGCTAAAGCATTGCCCACGATCACTTCCGCTTCACTTTTCTTATTTTCACCCAGGCGGATAGAGATAAGAACGGTGGCTCCCATGCCGATTAACATAATACAGGCGAGAAAGGTGGTCACAAAAGGGAAACATATCGTAACCCCGGCCAGCCCTAAATCCCCTACCCCTCGCCCGACAAATATACTATCTACTACATTATAGAGCGCATTTACCAGCAGTCCGACTATGGCCGGCAGCGAAAACTTGAGTAAAAGACTGGGAATACCTTCCATCGACATTTGTTTCGATTTATCCATTTATTATCCTCTGGCACAGCTTTAGACTTATCATGTTTGTTCCATCAACGTATAAACCTATCAGATAGCAGCGGTTTTATCAACAAATTCAATTGGGGTCAGAGTGAACTGTACTCTAAATATTGATCCGGCGGGTTTGATGGATCCTTTTTGATGAGATACCGTCTCTAAGAGACGGCCTTGGCGGCGGAGCAGGTGGCATAAAGAGCGTGCGGCAGGGTCAGCCCTCCCTGCA
>CAZQEV010000237.1:0-2522 GCA_964592135.1 uncultured Syntrophomonadaceae bacterium | reverse complement strand
GGTTAGGGGGAGGAGAAAGATGTCAAAGAAAAAGAAGGCCTTTATCTTCAACAGTATCATGGCCCTGGCTATCCTGGCTATTATCGGCGGCGCGGTGCTGCTTGTGGGCGATACCCGGGGCTGGTTTGACCGGGGGAACCGCATGGCTGCAGCAGAGGTGCGGGGCAACGTGACCATCACCCGCAATGCCATCGCCTACTCTCTGCAAAGCGGCACACCGCTGAGAGAAGGGGATGAGATTGAAACAGGCGGCGGTGATACAGCTAAAATCGTCATTGACGATGATAAAGGTATCGCTATTAACGAGAATACCGCCATAACGCTGCAAACCGGTGAAAGCGGGGGCGAGGCGAAAATCGATCTGCACAGCGGTGAGTTGTTCTGTGAAATGAGCGAGGAAGGGCGCAGCGGTTTCCCCTTGCTGGTAAGCAGCGGCAACGGCGCAGTGAGCGCCTCCGGGGCGGTGTTTAGCGTGGCCGACGCTTCCGATGTGATCACCGTGAGCGTCTTTGCCGGGTCGGTGGAGATCTCGGCCGGGGAGCAGCAGCAGATCGTTGAGGCAGGGCGGCGGGGCGTTATCCTTGCCGACAGCAGCGGCAAGGATGAAATCGTCATGAGCGCTCTGACGGCTGAATCGCTGAATGAATTTACCATCAACAAGGCTATAGCCTCTGCCGGGAGCCGCCCCCTTTGCCTTACCGCGGCGGCGCTGCAAAATGTGCTGGAGGAGCGGGAACTGGAAGCAGCCAGGGCGCGGAAGGAAGCCGAAGCAAATCTGGCGGCGCTCCTGGCGCAGGGCGGCAACGTGGCTGTGGATACCGGCAGCGCCGGGGATGCGGCACAGCCCGGCGGATCCGGGAACCCAGGGAGTCAACCCTCCGGCACGCAAGATCCGGGGGAACAGACCCCGGGGACACAACCGTCAGCCGACCAACCTTCTGGCGGCGGCAAACCTGTTTTTAACTGTACCTTCGAGATCCGCTGCGATACGATTTTGAACAACATGGGCGATCTGACCCCGGGCAAGGATAAGTATGTACCGGCCAATGGGGTGATCCTCGGTAGCTCCACGGTGCAGTTCTACGAGGATGAGAGCGTCTTCGACGTGCTGAAGAGGGTCTGCGCAGCTGCAGAGATCCAGTTGGAGTACAGTTATTATCCCATTTACGAGAGCGTCTACATAGAGGGGATCAACCATCTGTACGAGTTCGACTGCGGCGCGCAGTCCGGCTGGATGTACAAGGTCAACGGCTGGTTTCCGAACTACGGGGCGAGCAAATATTATTTAAAAGCCGGTGACGTGGTCGTCTGGTGCTACACCTGCCAGGGGCTGGGTAAGGATGTGGGCTGCGACTGGATGGAGTAAAGTTGCGATGGCGCCAAATTTAAGATATTGCACGAGCCGGGGTTGGGGGGAGGATGGGGACAAAGTGGTAAAAAGAAGAAAGGCCTTGATTTTCAACAGCACCATGGGACTGGCCATCCTGGCAGCTCTCTGTGGCGTCTTGATGCCGGTGGGAGAGGTCCAGGGAGCCTGTTTGAACTGCTATCAGGAGAAGGGTGAACCCATCCTGACCGGAATAAGCGCCGGGGCGTTCACGGGCATCTTTGCCGTAGAGGGCTCCCAGGCCCTGTGTATCTACGGGGCCTCTCCCGGCACGCTGAGTCAAGATGTCGCTGCACCCATAGCCGGCGTGGAGTACACGGTGGACGAAGAGATTGTCGCGGTGATGAAGGGTATAGATGACCTGGTGGGGGCACTTCCCGAAGAGGGGGCCGCTACTGAAGCGATCGCTGCCCTCTTTGATTTGGAGCAGGCTTACCTGGAACTGAGCGAAGAACAGTGCATTTTTGTGGCCAACTACGGCGATCTGGAGGCGGCTATGGAGAGCATCCGTGGTACCATTCAGGAAGACAGGGCTACCGGGGTAAACATCTCGGGGCTGCCCTGGTATGTGGGACTTAAGGTTGATCCGGTGGATAAGAACGGCGAGCTCTGGGCCGATCTGAAGGGCCTGGCTGGGGAGGAAGGGACGCTGCTGGCGCTATTCGATCTCTCGCTCGTGGACTGCGCCACCGGAGCCCTTTACGAGGCGCAGGACAAAGTGATCGTGACCATGCCGGTGCCCGATTACGAAGGCTGCGACGGCATGGTCATCCTGCACCGCAAGAACGCCGACTCCATCGAATATATTCGGCCGGTCATAAACAGCGGCGGAACCATGACCTTCGTCCTGCGCTCCTTCTCCGCCGTGGGGGTGCTGGGCTACAAGGGCGCCTCGCCGGTGGATCTCATTGCCGGGGATAAAGCGGCTCTCTGGTGGCCCTGGCTCCTGGTGGCTTTAGGTATTGCGGCGGTCATCGCCGTGCTGGCCCTGCGCCGCCGCGATTCAGAAGCGGCGGAGGAATGAGGATATAGAACCCTGCTTTAAGGGATGACCAAATCTTTCCAATACATGGGGGGGGTGAATTGGAGGAACTTTAAAAACTGAATATCAACCGGGGCGAGGAAGCGGGATAAA
>CAZQEV010000236.1:0-2542 GCA_964592135.1 uncultured Syntrophomonadaceae bacterium | reverse complement strand
TTTGTGGGGGCGGTAAACGATATCCCGGCTCAGGAGAGGCGGGTCCGCACCAGTGAGATCCTGGCCCGCTTCGACCTGACTGCAGCGGCGAAGCGCCGCGTGGCCGGTTATTCCCGGGGGATGAAGCAGCGCCTGGGGCTGGCCTGTGTGCTGCTGCCCCGTCCTGAGCTCTACATCCTTGATGAGCCTGTCTCCGCCCTTGATCCTGTGGGAAGGCTGGAGATTCTGGAGCTGCTCGCTTCGCTGCGCGGCAAAGCCACCGTCTTTTTTTCCAGCCATGTGCTGGCCGATGTGGAGCGGGTTTGCGACCGCCTGGCGGTGCTCTACCGGGGGAGGCTCCTGCTGCAGTCATCGCTGGAGAGCCTGCTGGAGCGCTACCGGCTGCCCCGTTACCGGATCAGCTTTCGCGAGGCGGCGCCGGCCGGGCTGCCCAGCGAGTTGCGCGCTCATCCCTGGGTCCAAAACGTTGAGCTCTTTCCCGGTGGAATCGCTGTTGAGTCGACGCCGGAGGAGCTGCCGCAGATGGAGGAGCAGCTGCTCCCCCTGCTGGCCCGCTGCGGTGCGGTGGTGACCGGCTACGAGCGGCAGCATGAGGACCTTGAGGTGATCTTCCTGAAACTGCTCCGCCAGGCGGGCTACCGTGAGAATGAAGGGGGACTTACCGGTGAAAACGCTCTTTATTAAGGATATGCGGCAGCTCTGGCGGACCTTCAGGCTGCCGGCGCTGCTGCTGACAGGGCTCTTCTTTGCCATTCTGGACCCTATCGGGGCAAAGTATATGCCGCAGATCATGGAGCAGCTGATGCGCGGAGCGGAGGGGATCACCTTCATCATGCCGGAGCTGGGCCCTGAAGATGCGCTGGTCAGCTATTTCGGCAAAAACCTCTCCCAGGTGGGAGCGATTATTGTCATTTTCACGGCGATGGGGGCGGTGGCCGGTGAGAGGGAGCGGGGCGTGAGCGCCTGGGTGCTCACCCGGCCGGTGGGCCGGTTGCCCTACTTCTGGTCCAAGTTTGCCGCTTACTCCGCGGGCATTGTGCTCACAGTGGGCTCGGGCACGCTTCTGGCATCTCTTTACACCGCCTCGCTCATGGGCGCGCCGCCGGTGGGGCCGGTGATCTGGAGCGCAGCCTTGATGGTGCTCTACCTGGAGCTCATACTGGCGATCACTCTCAGCGCCTCGGCGCTTTTACGGGGGCAGATCGCCGCCGGCGGGGTTGCCTTTGCCGCCATGATGCTGCTCTGGCTGCCGCAACTTTTTCTCGATCAGACAGCTGCGGGGAAATATATGCCCTACCGGCTAAATTCACTCATCCCGGAGCTGCTGAAAGGGATCGCTGCTCCGGCGGATATCCTGCCGGCGCTGCCGGCGCCTCTTATGGTGGCCGCCGCCTTCCTGCTTGCAGCTGTGCTCTCTTTTCGCCGTGCAGAGCTTTAGCCCATAAACAGGACTTTCCGGGGCAACTCCAGCAGCTGCCCTGTTTTGATTCCGGGCAGGCGCAAAGCCGCAGGAGGGGAAGCAGAGGGGCGGCACAATGTATTGCATCTTATGGGTCACATTGGTCTGCCGGATCTGCAAGCATTGACGGTGCAGTGGCCAGGACATTACCCGAAATGAAACTACTGCATCCAGCTAACAGCCCGGGAGCAAATAACCGGGCTGTTAGCTGTTCATGCAGGAGTGAGGACACCTTTGCCGAAATAGTCACATAAAGAAGATTAAAAGATAGCTTTTTGATGGGATGATTGATTTGAGAAACAATGCTGACCGGTTTTTAGATGCTTATTGTCGAATAGAGCAGGCTCTGCGCAGAATTGTGGCTCCGGATCGCTTCTTGAAATTTTATGAACTGGTAAAATCCGCCTGCCGGATCGAACCGCTGGTGAAACAGTATCGTGTTGATCTGCTGGAACTGGGCGAACTGCGCAACGCCATTGTTCACAATCGCACCGACGGGCGGATTATTGCCGAGCCCGATGACGAGGCGGTGGCTGCAATCGAGAGAATTGCCGCACATCTGTTGGAACCGCCCCGGGTGCTGCCGCTCTTCAAAAAAAAAGTCGTCACAGTGAAAGATGAAGACCCCCTCAGCAAAGCGGTGAAACTGTTGTACCACCATTCTTACTCTCAGCTGCCTGTTACTGACGAGGGGGTTATTGTGGCTCTCCTGACGATGAACACCATCAGCCGCTGGCTGGGAAAGACCATGGAAAACAAGGACCCTCTGGAAGATACCACCGTGGCCGAGGTTCTGAAATATACAGAGCATGGCGACAATTTCAGGCTCGTTGGCGCAAAGACAACACTGTTTGAAATCCAGGATCTTTTCTACCGCTTTTATCAGCGCGGCAAAAAGCTCGATGCTGTCCTGATTACCCATGGCGGCAGTGCAGAAGAGCCCCTTCTGGGAATTGTCACCATGCGGGATCTGCCTCTGGTGCAGAAAGAGTTGGCCTATAATTAAAAATGGAGGGATTGCATGTTAAAGGTTAATCGCTTGGGAGAGGTTGTTCAGTTGATGATGGGGCGGGAGATGGAAGG
>CAZQEV010000235.1:0-2587 GCA_964592135.1 uncultured Syntrophomonadaceae bacterium | reverse complement strand
CAGCGCCTGGTCATCGCCCGGGAGTTGATCAGGAGTTGAAGGACCCAGGATCCCCCTCCCCCTTGAAGGGGGAGGGTTGGGGTGGGGGTGACAGCGGAGATCGTATGTTGGAATTCGTAGGTCGGAGGAGATATGGAGGCGATGGGTACGCTGACTAAAGAGCATTTGCGGATGTGGGTGATGGACCGGACGTTCCCCCTCACTCTGGCCCTCTCCCCCCAGGGGAGAGGGGGCGCAACACCCAAGGGGAGAAGAAATGTAGGATAACGTTTGGGTGGCGCAGGAGGAAAATGTAAAGGAGGATGATGGGATTGAGTAAAAGAGTAGGTATTGTCGGAGCGGCGGTGACACCATTCAAAGCAAAATGGCATGAGAAGACTTACTACGAGCTCTCGCAGATGGCTACCGCCGAAGCGCTGGCCGATGCGGAGATGGAGCCCGCTGAAGTCGATGCCGCTTTTTATGGGATCTACAACGATATTTTCCAGCGCACCTGCATCCCCGAACACCCCCTGCAGGGGATCATCGGGCTGCAGAACAAGTTCGGCATGCGCGTGAGCAACGGCGGGGCCACGGGCTGCTACACCATGTCGGCGGCGCATGCCTATCTTGCCGCCGGCCGCTTCAAGACCGCCCTGGTCCTGGGCGTGGAGAAGGCGACGGATTGCTTCGACTTCATGAGCATGTCGGCCACACCCGAGGTGATCAAGACCATCGGCTGGTCGGGGGACAGCTTCTACGAGCAGAAGCTGGGCTGGACCGCTTCGGACAGCTATGCCGAAGTGGTATTGGCCTACATGGATGAGCATCCCAATGATCTCAAACCCGAGGTCACGGCAAAGATCTCATCACTTTTAAGCGAGCAGGCCCGCACGAACAATTTTGCGCAGCGCCAGTTCGACCAGGTCACCCCCGAGGAGGTGCTCAACTCCCGCACCGTGGTCTATCCCTTTAAAGAGCTGGAGATCTGCGTCTACACCGAGGGGGCGGCGGCGCTGGTCCTGGCCGAGGAGGAGACGGCAAAAGAGATCTCGCGCCGCACAGGGCAGCCGGTGGTCTGGATCACCGGCGTCGGCGAGGCCAACGAACACTCCTTTGCCGGCAAGAACCACAAGATCATGAGCCGGATCATTTCACACCATCTGGCCGCACACCGCGCTTACGAGATGGCCGGCATCACCGATCCGGCGAAAGCGATCGACGTGGTGGAGGTGCACGACGCCTTTGTGCACCAGCTGGAGATCACCATGGCTGAGATGGGCTTTGTCCCCCGCGGCAATGCCGACAGTCTCATCGAGGATGGGCTGATCCTGCCGGGGGGGGAGTTTCTCTTAAACCCCTGCGGCGGGCTGATCTATTCGGGGCACGCCGTGGGCGCCAGCAATATCATGTCGGCCTGGTCGGCCCGCAACGAGCTGATCAAGCGCAAGCTCAAGGCGGGACTGGTCCACGGCACCGGCAGCACGGTAGCCCAGTACGGTGCGGTTCTCATTCTCGAGTGCGAGTAAAGCCATGGTTCCAAATAACCGGAGGTGATATTAGATGAGCAACAAGGTAATTCCGCCGGAAGCGATTCCCGATGAGGGCGGATTCACGGTTTCCATCGAGGGGAAAGATTACCTGGTCATGAATGACGCCATGTTTACATTTTACCAGCGCTCCATGGGGGAATTCAGCGAATTCTTCCTGGCGCTGCGGGATGAGAAGAAACTTCTGGGCTGCCGCTGCACCCGCTGCGGTATTGTCCGGGTGCCTCCTTTTGTCCTGCGCTGCCCTGAATGCAACTTTGCCCCCACAGAGCCGATTGAGATGGAGGATCGGGGCGAGATGATCGCCACTCCCCCCATCACCTATTTCGCCAACTCCCTCTTCCAGAAGCAGGTCCCCTTCGGCAGGGGCCGCATCCTGCTCAAGGGCGCCGACACCGCTCTGAGCATCAACTGTTATACCACCAGGGGGATCCTGGTGCCGGGGCTGATCAACAAGGGTACAGAGATGAAAGTGGTCTTCCAGGATGAACGGATTGGAGATATTACCGATATCTTCTGTGTCCCGGCAGCGGAGCTCACTTCAGAGCAGCTGGCCAAAAAAGGGCTGCTCTCCTCAGAGCTGGACTGGGAAAGGGCGGTCGAACCGCAGCTGCCGGAGAAGACGGATGAAAACAGAGCTCTTTTTGAGGCCGCCATGCTCAAGTTGAGATCTCTTGTTGGGGAGCTCAATGACTGCGCCAGGGCCCGCCAGGATATTGCCGAATGGTTCCGGGTCATCCTGGCCAAATCCACGGGCGGTGTATTTACCCTAAAAATTGACGACGGGCAATTGAGCATCCTGGATGAGGCTGCTGCCCAGCCGGACTTCACCATCGTCTGTCCCGATCTGGAGGTGCTGCTCGACGGGCTGGGCTACCGCGGTTCCCTGACTCAGGCGATCATGAAACGCGATCTCTGGATCAGCAAAAACGACGAGTTCACCACCATATTCAAGCTGGAGCGGATGGCCCGCTCACTGGCCCGCTCCAAAAAAGAATAAACCTAGACAGGGGGACGGGGTACCCGGCTAGAAGCCCGCCCCTGGTGCCTCCGTTTAA
>CAZQEV010000234.1:0-2618 GCA_964592135.1 uncultured Syntrophomonadaceae bacterium | reverse complement strand
GCGGACGGCTCAAAAACATTATGCTGGATATTTACAGCAAATTGTTTATCCCAGGGCGGAATGAACCGGTTCAACATGTCCTGTTTTAAAGAGAAAATCTGTTTAAATAAGGTAGAAAAACGTGACTTTTTAGGGTAGGAAAGTCACTTTCGCGGACAGAGATTTAACCCTATGATCAAGGTAATGAACATGGGGTTTTTATTTTCCTCAAAACATTGCAGTGAAAAAATGAAAGGGAGAAAAAAAGGTGAAAAAGTGCTGGTTTTTAAGCATCCTGCTTGCGCTGGCGTTATTGTGTTTATTGCTGGCCACACCCGCCCAAACGGCCGGTAGTATCTGGAGGGGCGGCGCAGATCAGCCTCCGGGGGCAGGCACATCCCAGTCCCCTTACCAGATTGGCACGGCGGAGGAACTGGCCTGGTTCGCCGGGGCGGTCAACAGCGGTGAAGCAGATATTTGCGCTGAGCTGACCGGAAATATAGTGTTGAACAATACCGGCAACTGGCAGAGCTGGGCGGTGAATCCGCCGGATAACGAATGGATCCCCATCGGCAATTCCACTTGCCGTTTCGCCGGTGTTTTTAACGGCAAAGGCTTTACAATCAGCGGCATCTATATCGGCGGGGGCGGGACGAAAGGCCTGTTCGGGTATACAGGCGGTGGCACGATCAAAAATGTCAACGTGACCGCCCTTTATATCAACGGAACGTCGTACTTGGGCGGCATCTGCGGTGCAAATGGCGGCGGTACGATTGAAAATGTCAGGGCGACTGCCTCTTACATCAGCGGATCTTCGTTCTTGGGCGGCATCTGCGGTGCAAACGAAGACGGCACGATTACCGGCGCCTGTTATGCAGGGACTGTTGCCGGCGCCAGTACCGGCGCCGGCGGTATCTGCGGCCATAATGTCAGGGCAACAGTCAGCAACAGCTATAACAGCGGGACAGTATCGGGCGTTAACTCAGCCGGGGGAGTGTGCGGCCTGACAAACAGCGGCGCCGTCATCGGCTGCGGCAACGAAGGAGAGATCATTACTAATGGAAGTATAGGAACCGCAGCGGCGGGCGGTGTGTGCGGCGCTATCACCAGCTCGGCTGTCTCTGAGCAGCCCTCTATAATCAGGGACAGCTACAACGCCGGGACGGTGCGGGGCTCCGCCAAGACCGGCGGCGTGACCGGAAGCATTGATTCAGGAGGCAACAGGATAGAGCATTGCCACAATTGGGGCATGGTCAGCGGCCCCGCGGACCGCACCGGCAGCGTCTGCGGCTGGAACAGCGGCGAGATCATGGACTGTTATTACCGCGCGGGTTCAAACGCCAAAGGCATCGGCTACGGTTCCGGCGCCGTAACGGAGAAGACATCAGCCCAGTTCGCTTCCGGGGAGCTGGCCCACCTTATGGGCGAGCCCTTCGGCCAGACCATCGGCAGCGGGGACTATCCCGTGCACCGCGCGGCGGACGGATCCAATGTGGTATACAAGCTCACCTACATGAGCGGTGAGACAGTCCATGCGGCACAATATTACAACAGAGACAACGTCATCTCCGTTGTAACGGATCCCACCGCCCCGGAAGGCCTGTTTTTCCTGGGCTGGGTTGACCTCCCGGGAATCATGCCCGCGAAAGATCTGGTAATAACGGCGCACTTCGGCCCGGCCGAGCCGCCCCTGATTACCACTGAATCCCTGCCGGGGGTCAAAGTGGGCGAGGCTTACAGCACCCGGATAGAAGCGGAGGGCACTGAACCCATCACTTTTTCGGTAGCTGCCGGCAGCCTGCCTCCCGGGTTAAGCCTGGGAGAGGGCTCCGGTGCAATCACCGGCACGCCCACTGCCTATGGAGTATTCACTTTTACCATCCGGGCGGCAGGTCCGGATGGCAGCCACGATGAGCGGGAGCTCAGCATTACAGTTACGGCGGCGCCGATTATCACTACCTCCGCCCTGCCTTTCGGCCGGCCGGGCGAACCCTACAGCTGCCGGATCACCGCTACCGGCACGACGCCGATCACCTTTGAGGCCACGGGACTGCCCCCGGGGTTGGCGATCTCGGCCGGCGGCTTGATCTCCGGTGTTCCGGAAGAAACAGGAGTCTACCAGGTTACAGTTACAGCGGATAACAATATCCCTCCCCGGGCTGAGGTGACCCTGGATCTTATCATCAAAACAGCTGTCTGGGACGGCACGATGAAGCAACCGGCGAGCGGTAACGGCACGGAGTCCAATCCTTACGAGATCGCCGCGGCCGAGGAGCTGGCCTGGTTTGCGAACCGGGTCAACAGCGGCTCCAGGAAGATTCATGCTATCCTCATTGCAGATATCACGTTGAACGATACCGGCGACTGGCAAGACTGGGCGAATCAGCCTCCGGAAAACAAATGGACGCCCATAGGAAGCGGCCCTACGAGCACTTTTATGGGCACTTTTAAGGGGAATAACCACACTGTCAGCGGCATTTACATCGACAGCCCGGTCTCATACCGGGGTTTATTCGGCGCTCTCGGCTCCGGCGGTAGGATAGAAAATGTTGGTGTAGCCGAATCTTATATTCGCGGGCTTGAATATGTCGGCGGAGTATGCGGCGCCAGTTACAGCGGCTGGATCATCGATTGTTCTA
>CAZQEV010000233.1:0-2669 GCA_964592135.1 uncultured Syntrophomonadaceae bacterium | reverse complement strand
TCCTGGGGTATGCTTCTCATTTCTTGCCTCCTGCGGGGGGACATGTTAAAATACGCCTGAACTGGTTGCCACAAATATAATGATGGGAGCACCTCAGATGCTATTGCCTCTTTATGATTCCCTGGCAGCGTACCGTGAAAAAGTGCGCAGTTTCAATCTCGATGATTATACCGCCGAAAGGGAGAGTGTTCGCCGGATCATCGCCGCAGTACGGCAGCGGGGCGACGAAGCCGTCAAAGAATACACCTTGCGTTATGACGGCGCTGCCATAAGTGATCTGCGGGCCGGCGAGGCTGAATTTGAAAGAGCTGAAAAGGCTGTGGATCCCTCCGTGTTAGATGCGCTGCGGGCGGCAAAAAAGAATATTGAGGCTTTTCACCGCCGCCAGCTGCAATCCTCCTGGTGGGAAAGCGGCCCCGGCCGTCTCACCGGGCAGCGCATCCGGCCGCTGCGCTCGGTGGGCGCCTATGTTCCCGGGGGTACGGCGGCTTATCCCTCATCCGTTCTGATGACAGTGCTGCCGGCGCAAGTGGCCGGTGTTGAAGAGATTTATATCTGCACTCCGCCGGGGGCGGGGGGAGAGGTGCCTCCTTTGACGCTGCTTGCCGCCCGCGAAGCCGGCGCTGCCGCTGTCTTCAAAGCCGGCGGGGCCCAGGCTGTTGCCGCCCTGGCCTGCGGCACCGAAACCATTCCCGCGGTTTCTAAAATTGTAGGGCCGGGAAATATCTACGTCACCCTGGCGAAGCGCGAGCTTTACGGGCGTGTGGGGATCGACCTGCTTGCCGGCCCCAGCGAGATCGTGGTTGTGGCCGATGCGCAGGCCAATGCGCTCTATATCGCCGCGGATCTGATCTCCCAGGCGGAACATGACATCCTGGCCCGCCCTGTTTTGATCACCACCTCGGCGGAACTGGCCCGGCAGGTGAGGCGGGAGCTGGAGGCACAGCTCCGGGAGCTGCCGCGGCGCGACATTGCCGGGCGTTCCCTGAAGGAACAGGGGGCGGCGCTGATTGTCGGCACCCTGGAAGAGGCCTGGCAGGCGGTAAACGATCTGGCGCCCGAGCACCTTGAGCTGCAGATTGACCATCCCTGGTCCCACCTCGATGCCATCGAGAACGCCGGCGCTGTCTTCATCGGCCCCTGCACCCCCGAGGCCCTGGGCGATTACTGGGCAGGTTCAAACCATGTGCTCCCCACGGGAGGGACGGCGCGTTACGCCTCTCCCCTTGGTGTGGGGGATTTTGTAAAAAGCACTCACTATATCTACTACAGTGCGGCGGCGCTCGCCGGGGCGGCGCCGCAGATCGAGAGGCTGGCGCGGGCGGAGGGGCTGGAAGGCCACGCCCGGGCTGCTGTCTTGAGGAGGGATGATCATGAAGCGTGAAGCAAGTGTGGAACGATCCACCGGGGAGACGACAGTGGAGCTCCGGCTGCAGCTTGACGGGAGCGGCGAGGCCGATTTGAAAACAGGTCTGCCCTTTCTTGAGCATATGCTGGCGCTCTGGTGCAGGCACGGTTTTTTCGACCTGCAGATCCGGGCCGCAGGTGACATCGAGGTGGAGCCCCATCACCTTGTTGAGGATATCGGCCTCTGTCTGGGAAAGGCCTTTTACAAAGCCCTGGGCGATAAATCGGGAATCGGACGTTACGGCTTCAGTGTGGTGCCCATGGATGACGCCCTTGTTTTCGCCGCAGTCGATCTTTCCGGCCGGCCCTATCTGCATTACGAGATGAAGCTGCCTCCCGGCCCGGTGGGCACTATGGATCCGGAGCTCTTTGAAGAGTTCTGGCGGGCTTTTGTCAATGAGGGCCGTCTGAATCTGCACCTGAAGATGAGCCACGGGCGCAACAAGCACCATATCATTGAGGCCTCGTACAAGGCGGCGGGGCGCGCCCTGGGCGAAGCCCGGGCGAAAATCGCGGGCCTTACAGGTGTTCTTTCCACAAAGGGGCGGCTGGAGTGAGGGGGCGGCGATGACAACAATTGCGGTGATCCCGGCTATCGATTTGAGAGGGGGGCGCTGCGTTCGCCTGGTGCAGGGCGATCCCGGTCGCGAGACCGTGTACGGCGACGATCCTGTGGCGGTAGCCCGGCAGTGGGAGCGGCAGGGGGCGCGGCTGCTCCACCTGGTGGACCTGGAGGGCGCCTTTACCGGCAGCTCCGCCCACGGCAGCGTGGTTGAAGAGGTGGGGAAAGCGGTGCAGATCCCCCTGCAGGTCGGCGGCGGGATCCGCTCACGAGAGGCGGTGCGCCGGGCGCTGGAGGCGGGCGCCGCGCGGGTGATTCTCGGGACCCTCATCGTGGAACAGCCGCAGATTGCCGCGGGGCTGGCGGCGGAATTCAGCGGCAGGATTCTCGCCGGGATCGATGCCCGCAACGGGATGGTGGCGGTGCAGGGCTGGACCGAGGAGACAGAGATAAAGGCGGTGGAGCTGGCGCGCCGGGTGGAGCAGTGGGGGATTGGCGAGATTGTCTACACCGATACGCAGAAGGACGGCACCCTTGGCGGGCCGAACTTGCAGGGGCTGGAGGAGATCCTGGAGGCAGGCGCACTTAAAGTGATCGTTGCCGGGGGGATCGCTTCGCTGCAGGATCTGCTGGAGCTGAAATCATACGCTCCCCGGGTGAGCGGCGTGATTATCGGGCAGGCTCTCTATGCCGGGCGCAT
>CAZQEV010000232.1:0-2700 GCA_964592135.1 uncultured Syntrophomonadaceae bacterium | reverse complement strand
AGATTGCGGGGTTAGTTCTTGACAATTACAGTGAGTCCATTTATAATACCCATAAAATTATGGCTATTACGGAACAATATAGGGCTATGCGCGGAGTGCTCAGGGGGATCTGGCACTCATTTGTAAGTTCTCAGGCGGTTCCGTTTTTTATTTACCGTCCAAACGCATATGCTCCGATAAAAACTCATAGTACTGTAATGTTCTTTCAGGATAAATGATCTTTGAAGGGGAGAATCATTACATGACCAATGAAGAGGTCCTTTTAACCAGGAGCGGCCTGGAAAAGTTGGAAAAAGAGCTGTTTTTTCTTAAGTCGGTTAAACGCAAAGAAATTGCCGTTCGGATTAAAGAAGCGATTACCTATGGTGATATCACCGACAACGCGGAGTACGAAGATGCCAAAAATGAACAAGCTTTTGTTGAAGGCAGGATTATTACCCTTGAAAAAATACTGCGCCGGGCCCGGATTCTTGAAAAAGACGAAGCTAACAACAGTTATGTGAGCGTTGGCTCAACGGTCAGGCTCAAAGATATTGAGATGGATCGTGAATGCACCTATACAATTGTTGGTACCGCCGAGGCAGATCCCGGTGATAATAAAATATCCAACGAGTCTCCGGTAGGCAAAGCCATATTGGGTTTATCGATTGGGGAGGAAGTTGAGGTAAAAGTACCGGCGGGATCGCTTAAATACATGATTTTGGAAATCAGTTGAAATAATTGGAGGTATTTAAATGGAGCAGGATCAGCTTAACGAACTAATGAAGGCCCGGCGCCAGAAGATGGTTCAGCTGAGTGAGAAGGGCATTGAGCCCTTTGGCAGTAAATTCGTTGCCGACCATTACTCGGCAGATGTTACCGAACAATTCGACTCACTTGAAAACAAAGAGGTTTCTCTTAGCGGCAGGTTAACCGCTATCCGCATGCATGGGAAGGCTGCATTTGCCGATCTGCAGGACTACAAAGGAAAGATTCAGGTTTATTTTCGTCTCGACCAGTTAGGCGAAGAAAAATATAATATTATCGATCTTTTTGACATCGGCGACTTTGTTGCTGTCCAGGGGACGGTATTCAAGACCAAAAAGGGCGAAGTTACGGTGGCGGTGCATGATTACCGTTTTTTGACGAAAGCGCTAAGGCCGCTTCCTGAAAAATGGCATGGATTGAAGGATGTAGAGCTGCGTTACCGCCAGCGCTACGTTGACCTCATCGTCAATGAAAAAGTCAGGCAGACCTTCATCAACCGCAGCAAAATCATCCAGACGATGCGGGATGTGCTGCACGAATGGGGCTTCCTGGAAATGGAGACGCCGATTATGCAGACAATTGCCGGCGGAGCCCTGGCCCGCCCCTTTATTACATACCATAATGCTCTTGATATGAAGCTCTATCTACGCATTGCCACAGAGCTTCACTTGAAACGTCTTCTTGTCGGGGGATTGGACAAGGTCTACGAGATCGGGCGGATCTTTCGCAATGAAGGGATCTCCCCTTTCCATAATCCTGAATTTACTACCGTTGAGATTTACCAGAGCTATGCGAACTACGAGGATATGATGTATATCACAGAGAATTTGATCTACCAGTGTGCCGTACGTGTATTCGGAAAAAGTGAGGTCGTCTACCAGGGTGAAACTTTTGACCTGACGCCCCCCTGGCCCCGGAAGACAATGGTCAATATTGTTCGCAAATATGCGGGCGTAGACTTTGAGAAGATCAGTGACGATGCCGGCGCCCGAGAGGCTGCCCGGGAGGCCGGATTGGACCTGGAAGGTGAAAGTAGCTGGGGAGAGATCCTCAACCTGTTCTTTGATACCTACTGCGAAGAGCAGCTGCGCCAGCCTATATTTATACTGGAGTACCCTATTGATGTTTCACCGCTGTCGAAAAAAATGGCATCCGATCCACGGCTGACTGAGCGCTTTGAGAGCTTCATTGCCGGCAAAGAGGTGGCCAACGCTTTTACCGAGTTAAACGATCCTATTGACCAGCGGGAAAGGTTTGAGCGGCAGCTGGCCCGGCGCGAAGCGGGCGATGAAGAGGCTCATATGATGGATGATGATTTCGTAACTGCGCTCGAGTATGGGATGCCTCCGGCAGGCGGTTTAGGTATCGGGATTGACCGGATAGTGATGATTTTAACTGACAGCCCCTCCATCCGCGATGTCCTTCTTTTCCCCACATTGAAACCGCGCTAAGGGCTTCGCTTTTTTTGGGGGCAGGTTAGGTATAACAGGTTAAACAGATGGTATGAATTAGTCTTGGGTAGGGAGATCTTCTATGGCATAATAAGGGCATGACCCTGTGAGCAGCCAAGGTCAACCGCCCATTTTCTTTGTTAGCGCATAATGGTGGTAGATTCATGCAAAGTCCGGTCTGCCTCTTTTTTATTCCAGTCACCTGTGTTGACAGACGCTGCGGGTATAGCGGTTTGCACAAAACTACCTTTATAAGGAGGCTCTATTAATTTGAATCATATTTTACCGGAACCGTACAAAATCAAAGTGGTTGAGCCGATCAACCTGCTGCCGCCTGCGAAGCGGGCGCGGCGGATTGAGGAAGCAGGATTTAACACCTTTTTGTTGAAATCGCAGGATGTATATATCGATCTGCTCACTGACAGCGGAACCAATGCGATGAGCGATAACCAATGGGCCGGGTTGATGGTCGGAGACGAGGCTTATGCAGGGAGCGCCAACT
>CAZQEV010000231.1:0-2706 GCA_964592135.1 uncultured Syntrophomonadaceae bacterium | reverse complement strand
GGACATTGATCGGCGCCACAAACCCCCAGGAGGCTGCTCCCGGCACGATCAGGGGTGACCTGGCTCTATTCACCGGGAACAACCTGATTCACGGTTCCGACTCACTGGAGAGCGCCCGCCGCGAGATCGGTCTTTTCTTCCAGGAGGAAGAGATCTGCACTTACCAGTCGGCTTCGGATCGCTGGGTCTATGGCAATAATGAGTGACGGCGTTTAAAATACGGGAAACTGCTTTTGATTGGCTTGTTTATGAAGGGCATGGCGTAGTAATGCCCTTTTACTTTTCATTTTCAGGCATAGCGATTATAATGAGTACAGGAAAAAATTCTCTCTGACGGAGGTGACGCTGCATTGTATAAGCAGGCGAAGAAAAGCTTTTCTCCTGTTTTCCTGTTTACATCAATAATTATCTTGCTCCTATCTGTTGTATTACTGCCTGCAGTTCTGCCTGGTACCGCCTGCGCCGCTTTCGCCGATGAGGTTGTGGTTATCGAGGTGGAGGGCATGATCACGGCGGGACAGCAAAATTTCATTATCCGGCAGGTGGCAGATGCGGAGGCAAGGGGTGCCCAGCTCTTCGTCATTATTATGGATACGCCGGGGGGACTCGTTGATGCCACCATCAAGATCAACCAGGCGCTTATGGGCGCTTCCCTGCCGGTGGCTGTTCTTGTGGCCCCCTCGGGCGCCATTGCCGCCTCGGCGGGCTCTTTTATCGTTCTATCAGCCGATATCGCTGCGATGGCTCCGGGAACCACCATCGGCGCGGCCCACCCGGTAGAGATGACCCCGGAGGGCTCCGCTCCCGCCGACGAAAAGACGACAAACTTTCTGGCGGAGCATCTGCGCAGTCTGGCCAAAGCAAAGGGGCGTCCGGAGGACATTGCCGAGAAATTCGTCACCGAGAACCTGAGCCTCAGCGCCTGGGATGCTGAAGAGGCGGGTGTGGTCGATCTGCTGGCTTCCAATCTGGTCGATCTTTTGCAACAGCTCGATGGAACTGTGGTGGAGAAAGAGGGGCTGGAGTATCATCTCCATACATCCGCCGCACCGCTGCACTATCCGGGAATGACCCTCAGTGAAAAGATGCAGAATTTGCTGAGCGATCCCCAGGTGGCCTTTCTATTACTGGCGGTGGGGATGCTGGGGCTTTACTTTGGTTTTTCCAATCCGGGGACATTTGTTCCCGAGGTTTTGGGCGGTATTTTGCTGATCATGGGGATATACGGTATCGGTCTATTCGATATAAACACCACGGGAATCATCCTGCTTCTACTGGGTGCCGGCCTGATCATCGCCGAGATCTTTACACCCGGCTTTGGAGTACTCGGTATCGGCGGCGCTCTTTCACTGATGGCGGGAGCAGTGATGCTGCCCTTCGAGCCCTTGATGTCCGCAGATTGGTACGGATCCTTTCGCCTCACCGCTATTGGGATCACTCTTGCGATAGTGATCCTGGCTGCAGCAGTAACAGCCGCCGTTGTTTACAGCCGCCGCCGCTGGCGGGAGGGCGGGAGCTATTTTAAACCCCCGGAGCGGGGGATTACTGTATCAGATCTGGACCCTGAAGGGCAGATTAAAGCCAGAGGGGAGCTCTGGCTGGCGCGCAGTGAAGACGGCTCAAAAATTGAGACGGGAACTGAGGTCGAGATTGTCCGCTCGGAAACACTTTTTCTCTGGGTCCGTTCACTGAAGGATTCAGACGTCCAGAATAAATCATGAAGGGGGTGTAGAAATGGAACATTTTGCTATTCCAGTTATTGTTGTGGTCATCTTGTTTTTTATGTCTGCAATAAAGGTGGTGCGCGAATATGAGCGGGTTGTCGTATTCCGGCTGGGCCGGCTTATTGGAGAGAAAGGCCCCGGTCTCATCGTGGTGATCCCGATCATTGACCGGACCATTAAGATCTCCCTGCGAGTGGTGACCATGGATGTGCCTTCTCAGGAGGTGATCACCCGTGACAACGTCACCACGAACGTAAATGCGGTGGTCTATTACCGCGTTGTTGATTCGAACAAAGCCATCGTGAATGTGGAGGATTACCGCTTTGCCACTGCCCAGCTGGCCCAGACCACACTGCGCAGCGTTACCGGACAGGCGGAGCTGGATGAACTGCTATCGGAAAGGGAGAAGCTGAACCAGTTGATCCAGAAGATCCTCGACGAGGCTACAGATCCCTGGGGGATCAAGGTGACCGCTGTTGAGATCAAAGATGTGGGGATACCCGAGCTGCTGCAAAAAGCCATCTCCCGTCAGGCCACGGCAGAAAGAGAGCGCCGCGCCATTATCGTCCAGGCCGAAGGGGAAAAAGAGGCTGCCATGAAGCTCTCCGAGGCGGCTCAGATCTTGAGCAGCCAGGATGGCGGTTTCTTTGTCAGGCTTTTGCGGGCCATTCCTGAAGTGGTCAGTCAACCGGGCTCCATTGTTGCTTTTCCCCTCCCGGTAGAGCTGCGGCATCTCTTGCCCGAATTTAAAAACAACACTGAAGAGAAAGAGTGATTAGTTCTTCTCTAAACCGGTAAATCTTTCTCCGCCGGAGAGGGCTCTGGCCGGCAAATGAATTGCGTGGAGAAAGCGGGAAAATTAAAACCGGGAGGTTCTTCCCCTGCAGGAAGGCCTCCCGGTCAATTCTAACGGGCCTTTTGTCTATCGTGGCGATTCCAGGCCGCGATCCTACATAGAGCTGGAGAGAGTTGCCTGATTCAA
>CAZQEV010000230.1:0-2742 GCA_964592135.1 uncultured Syntrophomonadaceae bacterium | reverse complement strand
TGACCCCATCAATTAGAAAAAGTGATATTTCAAGACCTGACCCCCATCAAACATCAGGTATCGATGCGGAAAAAGGCGAAGAGGCGGCTGAAGTCAATCCCGGCTATGATGCGGTCCCGGTAGATCTGCTGGAGATCGCCGTTGGCCTCCACCAGGTGGGGCGATCTGATGCCGTAAGAGATGGAAAGATAGGTCTCCATGCATGCTGCCAGCTGGTCGCAGGCCCGGATAATCTCGCCGTCCAGCGGGATGTAATCATCTTCATTGTAGCGCTCATTGATCTCCTCTGATGAAACAAAGCGAACACTGCCGTTTTCAACAATCTTGCCGGTAAATTCATCTTCAGTAAAGTATTTGATCTCGCGGTGCCAGGAGGGCGGCAACAAGGGGTAGATCCGCTCTTCCATCTGGCGCTGCTCAATCTCTTTTACCAGCTCCTCGAGACCTTCAACGGATCGCTTTACAGGCGAGATGATGTCGCGGGTGAGCACCTCGGGCAGATCGTGGAAAAGGCCGCCCAGGAAGTTCTGCTTTTTACGCTGCTCCGACGCCCCTATCTCCAACGAGCAGAAATAGGCGAAGGCCGCCACGATGAGCATATGCCCCAGCACTGAAGTTTTCGGCAGGCGGGGCGTCTGGGCCCATCTCTGCTGGAAACGGAGCTGGCCGACCATGTCGAGGAAATGGCCTGTTTTCCGGTTCAGGTTCAGCTTCTGGACCCCGGCAAGATCGTAGTGCTCTTCAAGCTGGTTCTCTATATCCCGCCTCGTATCTTCGAGGCCGTAAATCCCCGCGTTAAGGTGGTAGATAAGCTTGAATTCCCAGTTCGTAGCAAGGTAATGCGCCGCACGGAGAATCCTCGTCTCCAGCGAACTGTCTCCAGGGCCAAGCAGATGGCCTTCCATCCTTTTAAAAAAGGAGCCTTCCAGCGGGTCCAGATGGCGGCGCAGCTTTTCAAGAACCCATTCATTCAGCTGCGCCCCCTTCTCGGCCATAAGCCGGTGAAACACGGGGGGCTTTATATCGGTGAGAACGATGCGGTGCAGATACTCAAAGAGAAAGCCCTCGATAAGGGCACACCAGTCCACTGCGGCGCCTCTATCGGTCTCTTCAAAGCGGCCGAGCACATAGGCGTAGATCATCTTATGGGCCTGCTTATCCATTTCGGTAAAATTTTCCGGACGGTTATGGTCATTCCACCGTTGGATGCTGGCCGCTTCAAAAAGAAGCTTAAGAAATTCTTTGGTGATCATATACTTCTCCTTCCCCTGCTTTCCCCCATTTTTCCACTGCCCTAGCTTTCGCTGAAGTCCTTCTTTTTTCCTGCCCGGCCAATAAAATACCCCTTTAAAAAGGGGTATGGATTAAAAAGTCTATCTCTGTGCACCCGGGAGCTGTTATCTGCTATAAAATGATGGCAATCAGTCCGCCGCTGCCCTCGTTGATGATCTTTTCCAGGGTTTCCTGAAGTTTTTCCTGTGCATTTGGCGGCATGTTCCCCAGCTTGCCGGTAATGCCATCCTGAACCAGTTCATGGAGGGATTTGCCGAAGATCTGCGATTCCCAGAGTTTTTCAGGGCTTTCTTCAAATTCATCGAGAAGATAATTAACCAGCTCCTCACTCTGCCTCTCCGATCCCACCACCGGTGCGATCTCTGAGTTGACATCCACCCTGACAATATGCAGAGAAGGGGCGCTGGCCCGCAGCCTGACCCCGAAGCGACCACCCTGACGGATAATTTCCGGCTCTTCCAGGGTCATCTCCTCCAAAGCCGGCGGGACAATGCCGTAACCCGTCTCTGAAACCTGGTAAAGCGCCTCGGCCAGCTTGTCGTATTCCCGCTTGGCCAGGGAGTAATCCTTGACGATGCGCATGATGTCGGCATCGCCGGCAATCTCTTCGCCGCAGTACTCCGCCAGGACCTGCTCAAACATACCGGCGGGCGTGTCAAGCTGGATCTCGGCCTCTCCCGTCCCCAGGTCAACATGGCGCATGACGGCGCTGTCCACAAAGTCGTATTCCTGGAATTTTTCCAGCATCCCGTGGACATCGCGCACCCTGTTCACTGCAGCCAGGTTTTCGCTGATGCAGCGGTCAAAGCTGTCTTTCAGCCAGTGAGTCTGCTCCAGCACATCCACCCAGGGAGGCACGTTGACCACCACGTCGTGAACGGGAAACTCGTAGAGGGCCTCTTCCAACACCAGGTCCAGATCGGACTGGCCAAGCTCGAAACAGTTCAGCGCAACCACGGGCACGTCGTATTTCAAGGACAGCTCTTCCTGAAGGCCGGCCACTTCGGCGCTGTACGGCTCCACGGCGTTGAGCAAAATGACGAAAGGCTTCCCCAGGGCTTTGAGCTCTTCGATGACCCTTTCCTCGGCCTCCACGTAGTTTTCACGCGGAATTTCGGCGATAGAACCGTCGGTGGTAACAACAATGCCGATGGTGGAGTGATCGGCGATCACTTTGCGTGTGCCCAGCTCGGCAGCCTCTTCAAAGGGAATATCGTAGTCAAACCAGGGGGTCGAAACCATGCGCGGCCCCTCTTCATCCTCGTAGCCGGAAGCCCCTTCCACGGTATATCCGACACAGTCGACAAGACGGACGCGCAGGTTGATGGTGTCGTTCACCGTGATTTCCACAGCTTCATCGGGCACGAATTTCGGCTCTGTGGTCATGATCGTTTTGCCGGCGCTTCCCTGGGGCAGCTCATCGCGGGCCCGCTCCAGCTCCAGCGGATC
>CAZQEV010000229.1:0-2749 GCA_964592135.1 uncultured Syntrophomonadaceae bacterium | reverse complement strand
CCATGGGACAGATGCGCCAGTGCCTTGAAGCCGGGGCAAATACCATCATCATGGTGGGCGGTAAAGGGCGCTGCCGTCTGGGCTGGTATGCCGAGCTGCAGGAGATCCTGCTCAAGAGGGCCGGCTATAACTTTGAAATGCTAACCCTGGATTCGCCCTTCCCGCTCCGGGAAAATTGCCGCCCTTTCATGGAGGCGCTGAGCGCTCTATATAGCCCGAATTTGGGAAAGAAAATCATCGCCTGCGCCCTGCTGGCCTTCTACAAGGCCCTCCTGGCCGAAAAGGCCGAGGCGCAGTTCTACCGGTTGCAGGCCCGGGAAAGCAGGCGGGGCGGCGCCCATGCTCTTTTCCGGAGCTTTATGGGGCGGATCAACAAAGCGGCCTCCCTCTCCTCGCTGAGAGCTGCTTACCGGGATTACCGGGGAGGCTGCGCCGCTTTGCCATGCGGTGAAAACATCAACCCGTTAAAGGTGAGACTGATCGGTGAGATCTACGCCGTCTTTGAAGAATATGTCAACCACGAATTGGCCCGGACCCTGGGCTCAATGCCCGATATCCGTATTGAAGTGGAGCGCGAGATCACAGTGATGAACTGGCTGAGGCATAATGTTCTAAAAAGCCCGGCCCTGCTCCTGCGCCATAGCCGCATCTCTGCCGCCGCAAAACCCTACCTGGAAGAGGAGGTCGGCGGGCACGGCCGCGACAGCGTCGGCCTGGCCGCCCTGGCGCCGCGCGAGGGTGTTGAGGGCATTATTCACCTCTGGCCGTTTACCTGCATGCCCGAAATTGTCGCTCAGAGCATCCTGACCCGGGTTTCTCGCGATATAGAACTCCCCTTGCTGACGGTGATTGTCAATGAGCAAACAGGGCAGGCTGGCCTGAAAACGCGGCTTGAATCTTTTGCCCATGTCCTTGAAGAGAGAAGAGCGGAAAAAGGAGGGGAACTGCAATCTATTTTGTAGGAGCAGATGTAGGCAGCCTGACCACAAAAGTTGCCCTTATTGACAGGGAGGGCAGGCTTCTTTTCTCCTCGTACCGTCGCAACGAAGAGGGGCCCATCGAAGCAATTCGACAGGCTTTCGCGGGAGCACAGAACTTCCCCACACCTCTCATGGCCGCCGGCACAACGGGTTCAGGGAGACAACTGGCCGCGGTGATCGTGGGTGCCGACACGGTGGTCAACGAGATTACAGCCCATGCCCTGGCGGCACGGACCGCTGAACCGGAAGTGCGGACGGTAATCGATATCGGCGGGCAGGATTCAAAGATCATCTACTTGAAAAACGGTGTCTCCGTGGGATTCAACATGAACACCGTCTGTGCCGCCGGCACAGGCTCTTTCCTGGACCATCAGGCGGCACGGTTGAATATCCCCATCGAAGAGCTCGGCGATTACGCCCTCCGTGCCACGAGTCCCGTGGCCATTGCCGGCCGCTGCGGTGTTTTTGCCGAATCCGATCTCATCCACAAGCAGCAGCTGGGCTACCGCCGCGAAGATCTCATCGCCGGGCTCTGCCTGGCCCTGGCCAAAAACTACCTGACAAACGTGGCCCGCAACCGCAAAGCAGAGCCTGTTGTTCTCTTTCAGGGCGGCGTGGCGGCCAACATCGGCATCCGTTGGGCCCTGGAGCAGCTGCTCGGAGTAGATCTCGTCATTCCCGAACATTTCAAGGTGATGGGCGCCTACGGCGCCGCCCTGCTGGCAAGGCAGCGTTTCCTGGAGGGCGTGATAGAGAAAAGCGCCTTCCGCGGCGCCTCCACCGTGGCTGAAAGCGAATACCGCCCCCATGGTTTCATCTGTGACGGCTGCGCCAACAGCTGTGAGATCAGCGAGCTCTACATCAGCGGCGAGCTTGCCGGCCGCTGGGGCAGCCGTTGCGGCAAATGGGAGAGAGGGGATCTGGAAAGCTCCCCCACTTGCTGATGACTCGATTTACCCTTTATTGAGCGTTCACATGCAATTTGAAAATGGACATATTCACTGAAGGAATTTGCCTCCGACAAAAGAAAAGAGTAGTTAATAATGGAACAATTATGTATAAGGAGAGGAGAACAGTGAATATTGGTAACAGGGCTTCTATTTTTACCCTGTGTTTTATTGTAATTTTGCTGGCCGGCGGGTGTTCCAAAGAAAGAGGGGGCGACAGCGGTGAACTGGAGGCGGAAATTGCACGCCTGCAGCGCCAGATGCTGGAACTTGAGGCGGAGCTTGCCGGGGGGGAAGATAATGAACCTTTTTTTGTAGATGATTTCGAAGCATACTATGAAACTCTGCTGCGGGAACTCTTCACCGGAGAGGAGCTGGAGCAGCTGGCGCTGGATAAGGGGCTCGCTTACTCCCTGAAGGTCAACGATATTCCTGTAACCAGCCGGGATGTTCTCGTCAAAGCCGATGATCTGCTGCAGATCACAGTCTCTGAATTGCTGGTCATGCAAAGAGATGGTGTTCACACATTGCTGCCGGATAATGTCCTTTTGCCGGTAATGCTCGATGATCTTTCTCATCACATAGAAATAGTGGAGGCGGCTGCGGAATTCTTCGACAGCCCTGCCTCCGGTGGGATCGGCTCGGGCTACGGGTTTTTCTTTGAAAACGCTGCCGCCGGTTCAACTATCAATGTGAAAATATCGGAGACTCTCCGCAGCCGCCTCGGCCTGGACTTTCTCGAATTCACCGTCAGGGTGGAATAAATTAGCGAAGAGCATAAATCTGTTTTTGGTGCATGACCGGTTGTGAGCAAAGGGGCGG
>CAZQEV010000228.1:0-2760 GCA_964592135.1 uncultured Syntrophomonadaceae bacterium | reverse complement strand
AAAAGAGAACAATCATCAGGAGTATGGACCAGCCATCATATTTGATCTTAAACTGCTCATTGCGGGATAAAAATCCAACAGCCAGGATCTCGGCGCCAAGCAGGATTAGCGCCAGCGGCCACCAGGTGATCACCAGGTCCAGGGCCCTGGGGGCTGCGCTGAAACGATCGATGATCAGCCCCACACCCAGCAGGACCATGATCAAACCCATGGAAAACGAACCAACTCTCCATTGTCTCATGACTTATTCCTCCTCTTGGGGCAGTTCGCCGGGTAAAATGCCCCTTTCTTGGGGCTGCGACGGTTCAGCCTGCACCGGCACCTTTTGCTCCTTTTGCGGAGGCGCCGCATTCCCCGCAGACTGTGTTGCTGACAGCGGTTTGCCCCAGGCCAGGCGGATACCTCCGGCAATCAGCAGCAGGGCTACCAGAGAGACGCCGGCTGCGCGTATCACTTCGTAAGTGAAATAGTGTAGAAGTATGGGATAGGCCAGCTTGTTTATAAGAATCAGGCAGCCGATCACAACGAGGCTGATTCCGATCCATCTCTGTTTCTCAAAAAACCAGTCCAGATCAGAAGTGTGGTGCTCGGGAAAAGGCGGGCTCTGATCAAAACATTGCAGGGCATCAAAGAGGCTGTAGAACCAGATAACCGGTATGAGTAGCCCAAACAACAAGAGGCCGGTCCAATCAGTTAAAAAGATTGCCACGAAGAAAGCCAGCATGAACAGAAGGCCTCTCTGCCGCCAACCCAGGTACATATGTCCCAACCCGGGGAGGGCTGAGAGTATGACCGTGGCAAATTTGCTTTTCTTAGGCATGTTTATTTCTCCTTTGTTTCAATTAATTTTCCAAGCCTTATGCGGGCAGTATCAAAAAAATGTCCGCTGTCCCAGCGGGTTGTCTTTTCGAGGATCCGGGTAACCTGCCCTGTCTCGGCAAGAATGACCGGCAGCTCCCTGACGCAGAGATCGAAGATGCCGCCGCTCATCAAAACCAGGGTGATCACTGCAGCAACCGTATAATTAACCAGTGAACGGGAACGCCGCTTTTTTTCTGCCAGCTGTATCTTTGTCCGAACACTTTCTTTAATTGCAGTGCTGAAATCAGGCGGCAGCATTAGTTCTGCCAGGCGGGCTTCCTCTTCCCCCGCAGCGGCGAGGTAGTTTTGCAGGCAGCTGTCGCATACCGCAAGGTGATCTTCCATCAGGCGGCGCTGATTCTCATCGATACGATCATCCCGGTATAAAATCCATGCCCCGGTATCATAATGATTCAATCACAGCCCCTCCTCGTACTCATTTCTCAAAATTCGCCTGGCACGGTAGAGACGGGATTCCACTGTTTTTATGCTGACCCCCGCCTCGTCGGCAAGCTGACGGTAGTTCTTCCCTTCCAGGAGGTAGCCGGCCATGGTTGCGCGGTAGGGTGGGGGCAAATCCTGCAGAAGTGTGGCCAGGCGGTTTTTCGCCCTGTAGCTAAAGAATTCTTCCTCTGCCGAGACGGCGGAACGGTTCTGTAGATCACCGGGAGAACTATGCAGAAATTCTTTGTCGTGCCGCTCCCGCTTGCGGCACCAGTCGATGGCTTTGCGGGTGGCGATGCGGGCCAGCCAGAATTTGAAATTACCGCCGCGGTAACCCGAAAGGGAGCGGTAGAGCTGCCAGAATGTTTCCTGCAGCACATCCTGGGCCTCCGCAGGATCCCGGACCACAGGCAGGATCACGGCCATAAGGTAGCCTTTGTAATGATCTACGAGTTTTCCAAAAGCATCCTCATCGCCGCCGGCGGCTCTTTCGATCCATTCAGGGTCCACTAACTCTCCTCCTTGAAGCTCTCGTGATATAAGACGTCCCCGATCGGCTGATCCCTGCAGAAAATATTTGCATCCTAAAAAAATTATAATCCCAGACTGCATGAACGATCAAGGCCAACCATGGCCTGGTGATAGTCTGGCGAAAATGGCATAGATCTGGCGGGCAGACTGGCGGGTCGGCGGGCAATCTCAGCAAAAGCGCTGTTCATGGGCCTTGTCTCTCCTGCCTGAATTTGGTATACTATTTGTACCATTTTCTACATACCGGGCTAAGTAGCTGAACCGAAGACAACAAGTAACGGGGGTAGACAGCCGTGTTGAAAATTATCGGGTTCACGCCTCATCCGCCCCTGATCATTCCCGGGGTGGGAGGGAGCGAACTTTCCAGGGTGCGCCGGACCATTGCGGGAATGGAGCGGTTAAGCATGCGGATTCGCGATGCTGCACCCGGGTGCCTCGTGGTGATTACACCGCACGGCCCCATGCTCCGCGAGGGGATCGCGGTGCCTGCAGAGACCCGGCTCGAGGGTGATTTCAGCGACTTCGGGGCTCCCGGGGCGAAAGTCACACTGGAAACAGATGCCGAGCTGCTTGAGCTTCTCCAGCGCGAAACCGAAGGTGAGCCTCTTCGACCGCTAATCGTAGCTGCCGGCGATCGACGCTTTCGCCGCAGCTTCTCAATCGACCATGGCGCCGGAGTGCCGCTTTACTACCTGCAGCAGGCGGGCCTCTCTGTGCCCGGACTTCATCTGACTTATACTTTTGCATCCAATGGCGATCTTTACCGTTTTGGTCAGGCTTTGCGGCGTGCTGTTGATGCCCGCGGTATCCCGGCGGCAATTATTGCCAGCGGAGACCTTTCGCACCGCCTTACACCCGGGGCGCCGGCCGGTTATAATCCGCGAGGCGCCGAGTATGACCGTCTTCTGGTGGAGCTGATCAGCG
>CAZQEV010000227.1:0-2791 GCA_964592135.1 uncultured Syntrophomonadaceae bacterium | reverse complement strand
CAATGCCGATCCCCTTGGCCAGCTGGTTGATAATCTCCAGCTGGATATTGCGCCGCGTGGTTTCGTAGATCTTCTTTTTCAATTCCACATAATAGGATTTCTTCGAGCTGTGGATCCCTGTGAGTTTTTCAATAAGCTCTTTCTTATTTTTGATTACCATTCCATTCACCCTTGTTCAAAAATCAAAGTGCGGACTTGAATATCTCAACGATGTCGGAGACATCGGCATCGCGCGGGTTTGTAATGAAACAGGCATCTTTGATCGCATTCTCGCTCAACTCCTGAAGCACATCTTCAGGCAAACCCAGTTCGGCAAGGCCGGAGGGGATGCCCACATCCTGAGCCAGCTCCCAGACCATGGCGATGGCCTTCTCTGCAGCCTCGCGCGGGGTCATCTGCTCCACCCGCGCCCCCATGGTGGCGGCGATGCGCACATACTTATCAATAGATGAGAGCAGATTGAAACGCATCACATGGGGCAGGATAATGGCGCTGATCTCGCCGATGGGCAGATCGAGCCGCCCCCCTACCTGGTGGGTCATGGCGTGGGCCAGCCCCAGAACGGCATTGGAGAAAGCAATTCCTGCATGAAGGCTCGCCTTCCCCATGGCCACCTTGGCCTTCTCGTTGACCTGGCTGGCCACGGAGGCGCGCAGATTATTGGAAATGAGATCAATGGCATGCAGAGCATGTATATCGGTCATGTCCGTCGCCGCCAGGGAAAGATAGGCCTCGATGGCATGGCTCAGCGCCTCCATCCCCGTCTGAGCGGTAACGCGGCTGTCGATGGTGGAGAGTATGAGCGGGTCGGTGATGGAGATATCGGGCATCAGCGATTTGGAAATGATGGTCATCTTGATCTTTCGCTCGCTGTCAGCGATTATGGAAAACTGGGAAACCTCCGATCCCGAGCCTGAAGTGGAGGGGATCACAATCAGCGGCGGCAGCGGGTTTTGAAGCAGATCAATCCCTTCGTAATCCTGGATCCTGCCCTTGTTCGTGGAAAGTGTGGCCACCGCCTTGGCGGCATCGATGGTGCTGCCGCCGCCTATGGCCAGCACGGCGTCGCAGCCGTTCTCGGCATAAAGCTGCGCCCCCTCTTCCACTTCGTAATCGCGCGGGTTGGCTGAAAATTTTGACCAGATCTGGTAGTCCAGATCCGCCTCCTCCAGAAAAGGCAGCGCCTGATCAACCCACCCGTGATGGATAATTCCCCTGTCGGCAACGAGGAAAACCCGCGAGGAGCCCAGGCGGCTGCAGCATTCGCCGACCTGGTTCAGAGAGCCCTTGCCAAAGATTATTTCAGGGGCCATAAATTTACTGATATACACTGCTCTTTCATTCCTTCGCTGTGATTATCCAAGGAGGTCCCTGGCAGATCTAGATCTGTACCCTGCCGTTCAATATTTTAATGTTTCTATGAATTTGTCTAAAATCCTTTTTTATCGTACACACTCTCTCTGTAAAAGAAGATACGCTTCCGCTCCGCGGCAGCTCAATATTTCCGAAAGCCTTTCCGGGTAGAAGATAAAAAAGAGCCCCGGAACCATTTACCGGGGCTGTTGCCATACCTGGCGCCACAGAGAAGCTTAAAGTTTGGTGGCAGCTCTCTCCTTCTGTGGGACAGTTTTTTCTTCAACATCGGCAATTTCGGGTACGAGTCCGTAACCGAGATTGCTCTCCATTATTTTTTTGCAGGCGGCTCGTTGTTCAATGGTGCAACCGCACTGCTCTGCCTCTTTTGGGGTCAACTGTTTTGCAAAAGCTCCGGCGCTGCAAAACATGACCCAGCCGTTTAAACCCTGATACTCTTTCCAGTGCAGGCATTGAACCAGTTTTTCCATTATGTCGTCACTCCTTTCTTGCCCCATCCTTCTCAGGAACCGAACCTGGCCTTTGCTCTACATCTTGCCGTTGGCGGCAAGGTCCTTCTTTTTCGGCAGCAGGGGACGCAGGTAGGCTCCCCAGTAGATGGCGGCCACAAAACCGGCCCCGCCGATGATATTGCCGATGGTCACGGGGATGAGATTGTTCAGAAAAAAGCCCTGCCAGGTCAACCCCTGGATCACTTCAGGCTTGAGCAGCCCTGCCAGAGCCGGATTATTGACCAGCGCCAGCCCCATGGGGACGAAGTACATGTTCGCAACACTATGCTCAAACCCGGCGGCAACAAAAGCGGCGATAGGAATCATGATCGCCAGGATCTTGCCGATAACATCTCTTCCGGCGCTGGCCAGCCAGACAGCCAGGCAAACCAGCCAGTTACAGAAGATCCCTCTGAAGAGAGCCTCTACCCAGGGCAGCGAAGCCTTGGCTGCAGCAACATTGACCGCCCGCACGCCGATGGCGCCGCCGTTGGCCTTCCAGATCCCGGAATAGTAGAAGAGGAAAACCACCACTAATGATCCTACAAAGTTAAACAGGTAAACCCAAAACCAGTTGTTCAAAAGCTGCTTGCCGGTGACCTTCTTCTCCAGGAAACCGGTCATGATCATGTTGTTTCCCGTAAAGAGCTCTGCGCCGCCGAGAACGACCAGAATCAGACCCAGGGAGAAGGAAATGCCTCCTACGAGGCGGGTCAGGCCGTCCCCGACAATTGCCGCCAGGTCGTTGGTGATAATGGTAAACATGATCGCACCCAGGGCGATGTAGGCGCCGGCCAGGATAGCCAGGGGAATCAGCGAACTCATCCTGGTTGTCGCCTTTGCCTGAGCCACACCAACAAAGGATTTACAGATCTCCGCCGGCGGGTTAAAGGAAACCACCGGGGTCATTACCGCCGGTTTAGGCT
>CAZQEV010000226.1:0-2796 GCA_964592135.1 uncultured Syntrophomonadaceae bacterium | reverse complement strand
ATCTGCAGCCGGCCACCGTATCTGAAATTCGCGGAGAGCCGCAAGGCCAAGTTTGCCGGCCTGAAAGAGGAAAGGCAGGATTGGAACTATGAAAGTTTACGCCCTCGTCGGCCGCAGGGGAACAGGGAAAAGCCATCACGCTCAGCTGCTGGCTCATCAGCACCAGATCGACTATCTCCTCGACGACGGCCTTTTGATCAGGGGAAATCAAATTCTGGCCGGACGCTCAGCCAAGCGTGAGAACACCCGCTACGGCGCCATCAAACGCGCCCTCTTGCACGACGATGAGCACGTCCTGCAGCTAAAAGAGAAGCTGGCGGAGCTCGGGCCGGAGAGCCTGCTCATCCTGGCCACCTCCGAACGGATGGCACAGGTCATCGCAGAGCGGCTTGGGCTGCGCCCTCCACAGCACTATATCCATATCGAGGATATCGCCAGCCCGGAAACAATCAACAAGGCGCGCCGGCTGAGGCAGGAAGAGAACCGTCACGTCATCCCGCTGCCCACATTTGCCATCAAAAAAGAGTTCCCCGGTTACCTTATCGATCCGCTGCGCTCCTTTTTCAGCCTGCCCTCCGCAGATTCCGGGGGAGTTGCGGTGGAGCGCTCCATTGTCCGCCCCGTTTACAGCAACCTGGGAAACTTCTATATAGCCGAGCATGTCGTCAACGACATGGTCAGCTATATAGTCAGTGGAATAGCCGGAATTCACAAAGCCGGGCGCATCGAGAGCAAGACAGAGGCCGGCAAGATGATCCTGGATGTGGATCTGGTCTTCTCCATGGAGCAAATGCCCCCAAAAAACCTCTACCAGATCTCTGCAGAAGTACAATATCAGCTGAAGATGCAGCTTGAACATATGACCGGTTTCTACCTGGACAGGGTGAACATCACCGCCAAAAAACTACATTTCGGCCCCGAACGGGACAACAGGGAAGGCTTCCCCATCACTCTGTAACCCGGCGGGGGTGGGTATAGATATTCATCCGCCGGCCGCGGACAAAGCCCACCAGCGTGATGTTCAGCCGCTCCGCCAGCTCGATACTCAGTGTGCTCGGCGCCGACCGCGAGATCAGCAGCGGCAGCCGCAGCCCCGCTGCCTTGAACAATATCCCATAACTGGGCCGGCAGCTGCAGAGAAGAGCTTTATCGTCCATGCAGATTCCCTGCCGCAGGCATTCTCCAATGATCTTGTCAACAGCATTATGGCGGCTGATATCCTCGCAAAAAAGCAGGATCTTACCGCTGCCGGCCAGTGCGGCGCTGTGGGCCCCCCCGGTAGCACGGAATAGGACAGCTCGCTTCTGCAGTTCGCCCATGAGGGAATAGATCATCTCCGCGGACAGTGAAACCGCATCCCCTTCGCGCGGGCAACCGCTCAAAGTACCTAAACTGTCGGAAATAGAACTTCCATTGGCGCATCCGGGAACGCCGGCCGCCCCGCCGTAAACCTTCCCGGCCGGCATATCCTTGTTTTTAAGCTCCACTTCCACCGTTTTCCCATCCTCGCACAGAAACATTCCAGCCACATCACTGTACGAAGCCAGCACGCCCGCAGAGTGTAAAAAACCGAGAGCCAGGCTTTCCCTCTTTTCAGGCGTGCAGCGCAGTGTGACCAGCTCCTCACCGTTCAAGCGGATCGTCAGCGGCGCCTCCACGACCACATCGTCTCCGGCGGCGCCCTTCCTTCCCTCCCGGATCACAGTAACACGTTTTTTCGCAATCAGTTCGGACATTTCAGCTCCCTCATGACAACAGGAGAAACATCCCCCGTCACATGGCAATGGCGATGCAAGATATAATATTCCCCGGCGCCGGGCAAAATCCTTTAACAGCCCCTTTCGCGGCAGGACAGACAGCAGGCTTAAAAGAATACTTGTATGAAGGAGGTAAGTACAGTATGGACATGGACCTCATACTCGATGTCAATAATTTGAGCAAACATTTTGGGACTAAAAAAGCCGTTGATGGAATCAGCTTTGGCGTGCCCCGGGGAGAGATCATGGGGCTGCTCGGCCCCAACGGAGCGGGCAAAACCACCGCCATCCGCATGATCATGGGCATCCTCGCCCCTGATGCGGGCGAAACCGCTTTCAATTTCAAAGGCAGCTTTCAGCCGCTCGATAAGCACAAGATCGGCTATCTGCCCGAGGAGCGCGGCCTCTATGAGGATGCCAAAGTTACCGACAGCCTGGTCTACCTGGCCGGGTTAAAAGGAAAACCCGCGGCGGAAGCGCGGCAGGAGGCGCAGCAGTGGCTGGAGCGTCTTGATCTGGGTGCTTACGCCGATCAGAAACTGGAGAAACTTTCCAAGGGGATGCAGCAGAAGGTGCAGTTTGTAGCCTCGATCCTGCACCGGCCGCCGCTGGTCCTTTTTGACGAGCCCTTCTCGGGCCTGGACCCGGTGAACCAGGATTTATTCAAGGAGATCATCCGCGAACTGCAGGCCGGCGGGACCACCGTGCTGCTCTCGGCCCACCAGATGAACATGGTCGAAGAGCTCTGCGATTCCATCTTTCTCATCAACAACGGCCGCAAAGTCCTTTCAGGTAATCTGCAGGAGATCAAAGAGAGCTACAAGGAAGATATCGTAGAGCTGCGCTACGATCCTGCTGAAGAGAACAACTTCTTGAAAATGATCCCCGGCCTGCGTATGATCCGGGAGCAGCCTGGTTTATCAGTGATGCGCTACAGCGGCAGCGCCGGGATCAACGCCCTGCTGCAGGAGTTTGGCTCCAGGCTTACAGTGAAAGCCCTCACCGTGAAGAAGCCGCCGCTGCACGAGATCTTTATCGA
>CAZQEV010000225.1:0-2810 GCA_964592135.1 uncultured Syntrophomonadaceae bacterium | reverse complement strand
CGAGCTTATGGCACATAATGTTTCTGGTAATATTGATGCTGGCTTTACCCCGAACATTCATTTTTGATGAGGTTGTTGGGATATAGATAGCGAATGCCATGTTTTTACTATGCATTTGGGCAGTTTTTTGGACAGTTGCAGTCTTTTTCCGGCTTGTTTTTAGTGCGAGTCCATGATAAAATAAGCCGGAAAACCTTGTGTACCAGGAGTTTTGAGGCATGGGGGTAGCTGGCGGCCTGGTGGCGCTCCTGGACTTCAAATCCAGTGGTGGGCCTGAAAAGTCCACGGTGGGTTCGATTCCCATCTACTCCCGCCATTTTGAGGGTAAAGACGAGAAGGGTTTTGGCCTCCTCGTCTTTACTGTGTCCAGTATATGACTCTCGCTATCCTGTGAAGAGAGAATGGAGGCACCATGCTTGCATTAAAACCGGCCGGGATCCCGGCCTGGCATCATTAACGGGAGTATGCCATCCATATAGAAACCTCAGCATAAGCACGATCACGCCTGATCACAGCAATGTAAAACGAAAGATTTATGCTATAAAGAAGGTATACTCATGATCAAACGAAAAGGCTATCATCCGGTTCAGAGCATTCTGATCCTGGCCTGGCCTGCTGTTCTAGAGATGTGCTTGCACACTCTTTACTGGATTTGCGATGTCGCCATGGTTATGCGCCTGGGAGCCCGGGAGGCCTCGGCCGTGGAATATGCCGCCTCGGTCCTCTTTGGCGTCATCGGCGCCTGCGGAGCCCTCGGCATCGGAGTCAATTCGCTGGTTGCCCGTTTTGTCGGAGCTGAGGACAACGAGAGCGCCGGGCTGACTGCAGGGCAGGCTATATCCCTGGGCCTGATGATCACTCTTGTTCTGGCCCTGGTGCTGGGCCTATTTGGTAAACCCTTCTGTTTGTGGGCCATCAAGGATGGGCCCACCGCCGCATTTACGGTAGAGTATTTTTATGTCACCCTTTTCAGCGGCGGAATACTCTGGTTGCTCATACTGGTGATCAACGGGGTTATCCGCGGTTTGGGTAATACACGCGTGCCCATGTATATTGCCCTGGTGGCGAACGTATTTAACATATTTTTTGATTATGTGCTTATATTTGGCAAGCTGGGTTTTCCGCAGCTTGGGGTTAAGGGGGCGGCGCTGGCTACAGGGTCGGCTCAGGCTCTGGGCCTGGTGGTTGGGCTGATCTATCTCTGGCAACGGCGGCGCGACCTGGTGCTCACACGGAAAAGTTTTTTCCCCATCAGAAAGCCGGTGGTAAAAAGTATATTATCCATCGGTATACCTGTGGGGCTGGAGGAAGTTGTTTACAACAGCAGCCGGCTTCTTTCGATGACCTGGATTGCCGCCCTTGGCCCCATCAGTTTTGCAGCCAACGCTGCAACCACAGCCGCTGAATCTTTCTCCTTTATGCCTGGGTATGCCTTTGCCATAGCCGCCACCACCCTGGTGGGGCAGCGTCTGGGCGCAGGCAAGCCCGATGAAGCGGTGAAGACGGGGACCCTGGCCACGATCATGGCCACGGTGCTCATGGGCGGCATGGCTCTTGGTTTTTTCTTTTTTCCGCAGTATATAATGTGGGTATTTAACCCGCCTGAGGCGGAGGTCATGAGCCTGGGGATAGCCTGTTTGCGCATTGCCGCGGTGGAGCAGCCCTTCATTGCCATTGCTTACACCCTGGCCGGTGCACTGAAAGGGGCCGGTGATACCAGGGGGCCGCTCATGGCCGGGTTCATCGCCAGCTACCTGGTGCGGGTACCTCTGGTTTATGTGGCAATCTATGTTTTAGAACTCGGCATAACCTATATCTGGTGGATCACGGCGCTGCAATACCTGGTCACCACGTTGATCATGCTGCATCGCTACCGCCGGACGAAATGGCAGAATCTGGCTCACAAACCGACATACGCTGTGGAAATGTGATCTATATAAGGAGGAGCCCCGACTAAGGGCTCCCGGTAAAAACATCTTAAAGGAGTCGTGAAATTTTGTTGGCACGTTTCATCAAATACTACCGGCCGCATCTGCCGCTTTTTTTGCTAGATTTCAGCTGCGCCTTCGCCATGGCCGGCCTGGACCTGGTCTTTCCCGTAGCCGTGCAGTGGAGTATCGACCGGGTCCTGCCGCAGCATGATTTTACCCTGCTCATCTGGATCTGCGCCGGTTTGCTGGGGCTCTACCTGCTGCGGGCGGTGCTGGAATATATTGTTGATTACTGGGGCCATGTCCTGGGAGTGCGCATGGAGTACGATATGCGCCAGGATCTCTTCGATCATATCCAGAAGCTCTCTTTCCGCTATTTTGATCAGACCAAAACCGGCCATATCATGTCGCGCCTCGTGAACGACCTGAACGAGATCTCGGAGCTGGCCCATCACGGGCCCGAGGATCTTTTCATCGCCACGGTGACGCTCATGGGCGCCTTTATCATCATGATGACGATCAACTGGCAGCTGACGCTCCTCACATTTCTGCTGGTCCCCGTCATGATCTGGTTTGCTGTGACCAAGAACAAGCAGATGCAGGATGTATTCCGCGATGTGCGCCTCAAGGTTGCCGATATCAATGCCCGGGTGGAAGACAGCATCTCCGGGGTCCGGGTGGTCAAATCCTTTACCAACGAGCGCTACGAGAAGGAAAAATTCGAGAAAGATAACTGGAATTTCCGCCTGGCCAAGCAGCGCTCATACCGGATCATGGCCGTATTTTTCTCCGGGGTGAACCTCTTCGCCAACCTGATCAGTCTCGTCGTTCTTTTTTGCGGCGGCTACTTTGTCCACCGGGGCCAGATCACCCTGGGGA
>CAZQEV010000224.1:0-2821 GCA_964592135.1 uncultured Syntrophomonadaceae bacterium | reverse complement strand
TATGGGTTCCATCCCGGCCCTCAAAATGAGTCAAAGTCACCGTCCCCCTGACTCAATGAAGTAAACAACACTGCGGGTGAATATAGAAAATATGCAGGGAACAAGAATTATTCGTAGAATGTTTAATAGCGGCAACCGGGTGAATGTTGGTAATGGGTTGTATGTTTTGTGAGCTGCGGAGTGCATCTGAAAGAGGTGAATAATAAAGTTTTGCTGGAGGGAGCAAGAGATGTGGACCTATGAAAAACCGGACAACCTTGTGGAATGGTGGATGGAAAGCGAAAAGAAGTTCGGGGGAAATGTGCTGTTCTGGATGCACAACGAGAGGGGTTCCCTTGATCCTATCACTTACGGGGAAATCGGCAGGCGCATCAATGATGCCCGTGGCGGTCTGGCCGGGTTGGGCATCGGCGAAGGGGATGCCGTGGGGATTATTTCGTCGAACCGGCCCGAATGGGTAGTGCTCGCCTTTGCTGCGTACGGACGCAAGGCCCGCTATGTGCCCATGTATGAGCAGGAGCTGGCGCAAACATGGAAATATATTATCAGGGACAGCGCTGTAAAAATCCTTCTGGTTTCAACACCGGAAATCTATGAAAAGGTGAAGGATTTTCCCGGGGAGATCAAGACCCTCGAGCATATCTATATCATGGAATGGGAAGGGGAGAACAGCCTGGCCGCCCTTGAAAAGTCCGGTCGGGAGAACCCCGCTGCGCCGGATATACCCCATCATGATGATATTGCGGTGCTTATATACACTTCCGGGACAATTGCCGAACCTAAAGGGGTGCTCCTGACCCATGGGAATCTGACCTACTGCTCCAAAGCGGGCTACAAGATCTATCCCGAACTCAATGAAGAGTGCGTGGCCATCTCCATGCTGCCCTGGGCGCACTCCTACGCCCTCAGCGCCGAGATCAACAACTGGATCCAGTTTGGCGGGGCCATCGGCTTCATGAGAGATGTGACCACCTTGACTGAGGATATCAAAAGAGTCCGGCCGCATTACCTGATCTGTGTGCCCCGTCTCTTCAACAAGATATATGACGGCATCCAGATGCAGATGAGGGAAGCGGGAGGTATCAAGAAGAAACTCTTCGACGCAGCCTGTGCAGTTGCCAAAAAGAAAAGAGCATTGGCCGGGCGGGGGAAATCAAGGCTCCTGATCAATTTGCAATTTTCCCTTCTGGACCGCCTGGTTTTTTCAAAGATCAGGGCTGCTCTGGGCGGCAGGGTAGTCGGTTCCCTTACCGCCAGCGCGGTGATGAACAAGGAAATTGCTGAATTCTTCAGTGATGTGGGGGTGCCCATTTACGACTGTTACGGCCTTACCGAGACTGCTCCTGCCGTAACCATGAACAGCCGGGAAAACTGGCGTCTCGGCAGCGTGGGCAAGGTGTTGGAGGGGCAAAAGGTGGTTATCGACAGCTTTGCAGTTGAAGAGGGCGCCGCTGACGGCGAAATAATTGTGTACGGCCCCAATATCATGGAGGGCTATCATAACAAGCCGGAACAGACAGCCGAGGTGATCACGCCTGACGGTGGTCTCCGTACGGGAGACCGCGGTTACCTGGATGAGGATGGTTATCTCTGGATCACCGGCCGGATTAAGGAACAGTACAAGCTGCTGAACGGGAAATATGTGTTCCCTGCAGCCATTGAAGAGGAGATCAAGCTTTTACCCTATGTGGCCAACGCCATGATTTACGGCGATGGCAAACCCTTCAACATCTGCCTGGTGATTCCCGATTTCGAAATGAGCGCCCGCTGGGCTGCGGAAAATAGTGTATCCGGCCTTCCCAGGGATCTCCTGGCGAACAGAGATTTTACCATGATGATGGAGCAGGAAATCGCCGGTTTTCTGGAAGGTACTTTTGGCAGCTATGAAATCCCCCAAAAATTCATCTTCCTTGAAGAGGATTTTTCCATCGAAAACCGTATGCTTACCCAGACGATGAAGGTGAAGCGGCGGGAAGTCCTGGACAGATATCTTGGTCAGATCGAAAAACTGTATAGTTAACGGCGCGGCAGCGGGACAAGACGGCACGGTCCGGCGACCGGCAAATAATAACCTGAAGCGGATGAATAGAAGGGTGATTAACTGAATGGATATAATGGAAAAAGTTCGGCAAAGGCGCTCCGTGCGGAGCTATGATGGGAGAGAGGTCGGCGAAGAGGTAACAGAAAGGCTGCGGTATTTCTTTACGGAGTATGGCGCCGGCCCTTTCGGAACCGCGGTGCGCTTTGAACTGCTCGATCTCTGCTCTGTAAGCCCTCGGGAATTAAGAAGCCTGGGTACCTATGGCATGATCCGGGGCGCCTCTCTTTTTATCCTGGGAGCAGTGAGAGATATTCCCGGCGCCCAGGTGGACCTGGGTTACTGCCTGGAGAAGGTTATTCTAGAAGCCACCGCTATGGGGTTGGGAAGCTGCTGGATGGGCGGCACCTTCAGGCGGGGCAGTTTTGCCCGCTGGATGCGGCTGGCCGATGACGAACTCTTGCCGGCGATTACCCCTTTAGGCTATCCTGCTGAGAACAAAACTGTACAGGACAGACTTGTTCATACCGGTTCCCACTCCCGCAGGCGAAAGCCCTGGCATGAACTGTTCTTTGCCGGCGGCGGTCAGAGGGCGCTGACAGAGGATGAGGCCGGGAACTACCGCAACGCCCTGGAAGCGGTGCGCCTGGGCCCCTCGGCATTGAACCGCCAACCCTGGCGGATCGTCAGGGACCGGGAGGGCCGCTACCGCCTTTACCTGAAGGAGGAGCGGCTTTACAATCGCGCCCTGGGGAGAATCAGGCTGCAGCATCTCGATATGGG
>CAZQEV010000223.1:0-2823 GCA_964592135.1 uncultured Syntrophomonadaceae bacterium | reverse complement strand
ATTTGGCTACCGCGTGGCCCCCTGCTTTATCGAAGATGCCGCCGGAGTCGAAGAGCTGATCTTCTCACCCCTCTGCATCTCCAACCTGGCCACATATCTGACCCTGGTTGAAAAGCTGCCTGTTCCCCGGGGGCAGGAGCCCGACAAACGCAAAGTTGCCCTGCTGGTCAAAGGTTGTGACAGCCGGGCTGTTAATCAGCTTCTGGTGGAAAAGGGGATCGGGCGCGACGAGGTGGTGGTGGTCGGCCTGCCCTGCCCGGGGATGGTTGACTGCAAGCTGCTGGCGGAGAAATATCCTGAAACAGAGGCGCCCGCCGGGGTGAACTGGGATGGGGATAATTTTCTGCTGATCAAAGATGGGCAGGAGATTGCTGTGCCCCGCGCGGAGGTGCTTGCGGAAAAATGCCGGCTCTGCCGCCATCCCAACCCGGTGATCAGCGATGTCACCGTGGGAGAACCGGTGCAACCCTGGGCGCCGGAGACGGACAACGGCGTGGCTGAGATTGATCAGAAAGACGCAGCGGAACGGTGGGACTACTGGGAGGAGCAATTCTCAAAATGCATCCGCTGCTATTCCTGCCGGAATGCCTGTCCTCTGTGCTACTGTGAGGACTGCATTCTTGACCGCCTTGACCCTGCCTGGGTCAACCGCGCCGTAAACTTTTCGGAGAATACCGCATTTCACCTTTACCGGGCTTTTCACCTTGCAGGACGCTGCATTGAATGCGGCGAATGCGAGCGGGTTTGCCCGGCCGGTATTCCCCTGGGCAAACTGAACCGAAAACTTGCCCGGACGGTGCGTGATGAATACGGGTTTGAACCGGGGCTTGATCCGGAGGCTGAGCCTTTCCAGGCCAGTTACAAGCCCGAAGACCCAGAGGAATTTATTTTGTAGAGGTGGGTGAAAGCGAAATGTCAGCGATGCTGTTGCATAAGGAAAAATGGTCTGAATTTATCGGAAAGCTTTCCGGGAAAAACCTCTGGGCGCCGGCGGAGCAGGAGGGGATGAAGAAGTTTCTCCCCGTAGCAGAGGGTGATACAGTACACCTTGGTGAGGATAATACCACAGTGCCCCCCAAGGCGCTGCTTTTCCCCCAGACAGAGACGCTGTACCGGTTTTCACAGGGTCAGGCGGAGCTGGAGCTTCCCGGCCTTGATGAAGAGATGGTCTTACTGGGGGTCCGCCCCTGTGATGCCCGCGCCATGGCGGTTGTAGAGAAACTTTTCCGATGGGATTTCGAAGATCCCTATTATCTGAAACGTCGGGAGCTGACTACCCTGATTGGCCTGGCCTGCAATGAACCGGCATTGAACTGCTTCTGCACTTCAGTGGGCGGTGGACCGGCTTCTTCCGAGGGGCTGGATATCCTGATGGTCGATCTGGGAGAGAGTTACCTGCTGGAAGCGGAAACGGAAAAAGGAAAGGCGCTTCTTGAAGAGATGAAAGATCTTCTCGAAGATGCCGGCGCCGATACCATTCAGCAAAAGGATCAGGTGGTTACGGAAGCGGCGGCGAAAATCGGGCGCAGCGTGGATCCCCAGGGGATTCCGGAAGCGCTGCCCCGGCTGTGGGATGATCCCCTTTGGGCGAAGGTTTCTTCAGCCTGTCTGGGCTGCGGAATCTGTACCTATCTCTGCCCCACCTGTTACTGCTTTGACGTCCAGGATGAGGTGGAAGGCGCCGCCGGAAGGCGCTGCCGAATGTGGGACTCCTGCATGTTTGCCGAATATACGGTGCACACTTCGGGGCACAACCCCCGGCCCACACGCCGTGAGCGGACGCGGAACCGGATCAACCATAAATACTCATATTTTGTCGATAAATTTGGGGTGATCGCCTGCGTCGGCTGCGGGCGCTGTTCCACCCTCTGCCCCGTCAATATTGATATTATCGACATTTTAAGGCAGGTGAACGCGGCGCGATGAATAGTTATGAAAACCCCTACATTCCCTATACTGCTACAATAGAGGATGCCTGGAACGAAACACTGGGCGATCGCTGCATTAAAACCTTTAAGGTAGTCCTCGATGATCCCGCTGTCCGGGACGGCTGGAGCCACCGCCCGGGCCAGTGCGCCATGATCGGAGTGCTCGGCGTGGGCGAAAGCATGATCTCCATTTCCTCCTCGCCTACGGAAAAAGGTTTCTTACGTTTTTCCGTGATGCGAGCGGGCAAAGTTACCTCGGCGCTGCACCAGCTTGAGACGGGAGATAAGATGACGGTGCGCGGCCCTTACGGAAACAGCTTTCCCGTAGATGATTGGAAGGGGAAGAAAATCCTTACCGTCGGCGGCGGGATCGGCCAGGCTCCTCTGCGCCCTATCGTGGAGTATGTCAAGGCCAACCTGGGCGACTATGCCGGCCTGACCACGATCTACGGCGCCCGCACCTCGGGAGATCTCTGCTTCAAGGATGAATTTGCTAAAACAGCGAAAGTTGACGGGGTCTGCTGCCATCTTTCCGTTGATATCGAAGAAGAAGGATGGCCGCATTATGTCGGCTTTGTGCCTTCGCTACTCATGGAGGTCAACCCTTCGCCCGAGAACACCATCGCCATTACCTGCGGTCCGCCTATCATGATCCGCTTTGTCCTGGAAAATTTGAAGAAGCTCAACTTTGCAGACGAGCAGATCTACACCACCCTGGAAAACAGGATGAAGTGCGGCATCGGCAAATGCGGCCGCTGCAATGCGGGGAATCTTTACGTCTGCAAGGACGGTCCTGTCTTCAGCTACGCCGTCCTGAAAAATGTTCCCGAAGCATTCGCCTAAAAAGTAGAGAGAAACAATGTGTGGGACAACAGGGGCAAACCCTGCTGTCCCA
>CAZQEV010000222.1:0-2824 GCA_964592135.1 uncultured Syntrophomonadaceae bacterium | reverse complement strand
TCCCGCCAGGGCAAAAGCGCGGTCCAGAAAACCGCTTACCAGTCTGTGCGGATAGGAAAAAAGACTGCGCATAGTTTCAGCATCCTTCGTCATGTTGCTTATTAAAGCATACCTTATCAACCTATTATATATTGATTCTCTCACAGATATGCCTGGGGCAATAAGTGGAACTATTTTTAAAAATCAACCCCTTATGATAGAATTAGCATAAAATATATTGCAAGGAGGAGATCATATGATCAAACTGAGGGGATCTCCGGCGCGGCTGCTGCGAGTTGGGCTGGCTGCAATCCTTATTTTGCTCGCGTTATTCCGGCAAGGCGGTTTGCCGCCCGGCGAAGGGGGGCTTGCTTTTTCAGCGGCCAGTGCCGCTTCTGAAGAACTTTATCTGACGATCCTGCATACCAATGATGAACATTCGGCCATGATTCCTCATTCTCCGGCTGTAGACTTTCATCCGGAACTGGCTGACCCGACTATTGGGGGTTACGCCCGCCTGGCCGGGGCGGTACAGCAGATCCGGGAGCAAAAAGCAGAAACAGGTGAGCCTGTCCTGCTTCTGTCAGCCGGTGATTACACCGGTGGGACCCCTTTTGGCTGGCTGGTAACCGAAGGGGTTCCCGCCCAGCTGGAGATCATGCATCTTGTGGGATATGATGTTGCGACTATAGGCAATCACGAGTACGACTACGGCACCGATCTGCTGGCTGCTTACTTGCAGGCGGCAGGCTACCCCGGGGCCAATGACAGGACAGCTCTTCTTGCTTCCAACACCGCTCCGCCGAAGGGGCATCCCCTGGCGGAGATTTTCCTGAAAGAGCATCTTATCGAGCTGGAAAACGGCCTCACTGTGGGGTTCTTCGGATTGATCGGTAAAGATGCCATCTCTGTGGCCAACAGCCCTGAGCCTGTTGAATTTGCCGATCAGCATGAAACCGCTGTGAAGATGGTGGATCAACTGCAGCGAGAGGGAGCCGATCTGATCATCGCCATTACCCACGCCGGTGTCGAAGAAGATCGCGAACTGGCCCGGGAAGTACCCGGAATACATGTCATCGTTGGGGGACACTGCCATACCGCGCTTTTTGAACCGGTGATCGAAGGAGAAACGATTATTGTTCAGGCCGGTTCCATGTTGGAGTATCTCGGTGTTCTCGAACTTGCCTTTGATAGGGGGACTGAGAAAGTTCGCATCTGCAACGGTGCAGAGCAGCCCTATTTGTTGCCGCTGGATGATCATATCGGGTTACATCCGCAGGTTGATGAAGCCATGGCGGACTATACGGCGGCGCTCAATGCGCTTGTTGAGCGTCAAACAGGGGGGCAATTCCTTAACATTCTGGATACAGTAGCCCTGAGCGACTTTGCACTGCCGGACAGGCCCGGGCTTCAGGAGACCTCCTTCGGCAATTTTATTACCGATGCCATGCGCCTCGTCACTTCGCAGAAGACTGGGCAGCACGCCGATTTTGCCGTTCAGGCCAACGGCTCCATCCGGGGCAGCCTCATCCCCGGCAGCCTGGAGCATTCCAGGGGGAAGGTCTCTTTTTACGATCTGGCCGATCTCATTGGATTGGGGATCGGGCCGGACGGCAAGGCAGGTTACCCCATCGTTTCGCTCTACCTGACAGGCGAGGAGATGCGCCGTGTCCTTGAAGTGGCGGTGCTGCTGGAACAGATGCTCGGCAATACTTATTACCTGCAGTTCTCCGGCCTACGCTACGATTACAACCCGCGAAATGGGGTTCTCTTTACCGTGCCGGGACTGGATCTGCCCGTTCCTTCAACCCGTGCCGTGGTGCGGGCGGAGCGCTACACCGGCGAGGGGCGCCAGGGTACAGATGAAAGCAGCTATGTTCCGCTGAAACGTGGTGACGAAGAACTTTATAATCTCATCACCGACTCCTACATCCTCTCTTTCCTGCCCATGGTTGGGGATATGCTGCCCATGCTAAAACTTGAACCGAAAGACAGCGCCGGCAATCCTGTTCCTCTTGAGGAGCTGGATCAGCTCATTGTCAGATTTGATGGTGAGGAGCTGAAAGTCTGGCAGACGGTAGTGGAATATGCTGCCGCTCAGCCTCAAAATGACCGGGGTATTCCCCAGATTGATTCTTACTACGCAGAAACTGCCGGCCGGATCAACCAGGTCCGCTCCATACCATTTTTGCTCTGGCCCATACTGATCCTGCTGGCGCTCATTGTTCTGATCGTTTTGCTGATCCGCAGGGGCACCCGGCTGAAGCGGGCCCGGAGAGAAATTCTGGAGAGCAGGAAAGTTTGAAAAACAAGGAGGGAGAATGTATGAGCCGACTTTCTTACGGCTTGAGCGGCCGCGTTTTTGTCGTCACAGGTGGTAGCCGGGGGATTGGACTGGAAATTGTGCGCCGCCTCGTTGAAGATGAGCAGGCAAAGGTGGCGCTCTGCGCCCGAAAACAGGAGGGGCTTGACGCCGCCGCGGCAGCTCTTGATGCCGGTGATAACCTGCTGGCTCTGCCTGCCCATATTGCCCGTGAAGAAGATGTGGGCGACTTTTTTAAGCGGACCCTGGAGGCTTTCGGCCGTATTGATTGCCTGATCAACAATGTGGGAATGAACCTGCTGACCGCCTCTGTTGCTGACGCCGACCCGGCTACCTGGCAAAAAATCATCGATTCCAACCTGAACGGGACCTATCTCTGCTCCCGGGCTGCGGCGCAGATCATGAAAAGGCAAGGGCGGGGCAAAATTGTGAACATCTCCTCCATCGCCGCGCGCCGCGCCGCTCCGGGAATGGGCATATATAGTGTGGCCAAGGCAGGGATCGAGTCGCTGACCAGGGTGC
>CAZQEV010000221.1:0-2827 GCA_964592135.1 uncultured Syntrophomonadaceae bacterium | reverse complement strand
CTCCCTAGTCTGAATCCCGCACTCTTCTCAGCTCGATCTTTGCCGCGTTATACCTGTCCATGCACTCAAATTCCAGGACATCGGCATCCCCCCACTGGGCGGGGAAACTGCCTCCCATCTGCAGCATAAGGATGTAGGGATAGATGTCGTGATACAAAGCGCCGCACAGCCCGCCTGTTTTATGCATGCTCAACTCCATGCTGTCCCCGACTTTATGCCCGGCGCTGCAGAAACCCTTTATTTCCTTGATCGTCCCGATAACTTTAAACCCGATCTGTGTCTCCTCCCCCGGCATACCTGCATTCAACTCCTTTGCCCAAAGTATTTAAAATATTGCCACTATAATTGTATCATAAAATGCCGCGTTTGTTGGGCTCCTCCCCGGCAATCTTACATAAGCGGCTTTTTGATCTTTTCGGTACTGTTTAGCGGCTTATGGCAGCGCAGTTTTGCGATTGTGAAGCAGGCTGCCCGTACCGGTCATTACTGTATGTACATTATGATCAGCCGCCAACAGCATGATCGCCTGATCATCGAAGGACAAGTCGGTGGGGGTGTTGCGCTGCCTGTTATCCCCGACTGAGGAACGGCGAGGGCATTCGCCGCCTGAAAATTTCCTGCACCTGGCGCCGGTGATAAAGGCTGCGCCAATTGCGCTAGGGCTGCAGCAGCAGCAAAGAGAGGTCAGGAGGGTTGAGGATGCGGAAAGGGATCACCGAGTTACCCAGGCCGCGGCTGACATGCATGGTCGTTTTCCCCGAGCGATAGAGGCCCGCAGAATACCTGGGAAAAAAAGTAAGATCAGGTGACAGAATCCCGCCCAGCAGGGGCAGCCGGACCACGCCGCCGTGAATATGGCCGGCGCAGACCAGGTCAGCGCCCCAGGAAACATATTCTTGGAAATATTTGGGGTCGTGGGCCAGCAGGATCGCTATTTCATCGTCTCTGGGCCGTCCGATAGATTCAACAATAAACTGCGCCTTGAGCTCTGCTCCCTCCCAGGAGCCCAACATGTCGCGACTGCTGTAGTGATGGAGCGCGGAGGTGAAGCCGTAAATACCGAAGGTGACGCCTCCTTTTTTGATCTCCATCCGCTCATTGTCAAGCATGTTTGCGCCGGCTTCGCGCAGCCGTTTGGTGAAATCGTGGTATCTTTCTGCTCCGCCCAGCTCTTTTACAATCTGCTCGTGGTTTCCCAGCGAGCAGTAGATGGGATAGAGCCCCTTCAATTCGTAAAGAAGGTTGATAAAAGCGCTGCCGTCGTCATCCTGCGAGTTAATCATATCACCGGAGGCAAGAATGAGGTCAGGTTCCAGTCTTTCAATGTCTCTGGCCAGATCCTCGTTGTGCGGTCCGAACTCCTTACCATGCAGATCGCTGATATGGACAATCCTCAGACCTTCATGACCTTCGGGCAGCCCGTCCATCCCGATGTGAAACCGGGAGACCTTGATGATATTGCTGCGGGCAGTCAGAAAAAAGAACATGGCCAGTCCCGCAATAACTACAAAAGAAAAGAATTTTACCATCGCCTTAAACATTTATGTAAACTCCATTTCCCTCCCATCGATTCCTATTCTACTACATCATCTGGAGCAAAGGCTACCTCGAATGGTTTTTATCTGGGAATATATTGGTATGATATTTTCCTGGGTCTTTAAATTTGCCCGTTTGGTTGATATGATGCCGGGCAACCCGGTTAACCCATCGTGCTCCTCCCAGGGCGCGGGCAGGGAAATGCTGCATCATGTGGAAAGTAATGATCAATAACGGCTGCTGCACAGATGGAATAACCGCTGTTTAATCATCTAATCCCACATTGCATAATTAGATATTATGAAGGAGATTTGAAGGTAAGGCGGCGGCATCGGGAAATGAGAAGGAGAGCGCCTCCATGAAAAAAATGCATCTGGTGAAGTGGGCCGGTCTTTCGTTAGAGCTGCTCATGTCCATATTGATCATTTTGCTTGTTTTTTTGAACCGGCCGGTTCCCGGCTGCCTGGTTGCCTTATTCTTTGGAGGATTGCTGGTCTGCGTTTTTGCCTCCTGCTCCATTGCGGTAAATTTGTTTCCCAGGCTAAAGATAACCTGTGAAGCGGGTAAAATAAAGGTAAAGAGATGTATCCGTGTTTATTGGGAGCAGAAGTCGGAAAAGGTATGGGATCAAGAATAGCGAAGAACCTGAGCAGGTTGTTGCCGGTTTGAAGATGGCGCATCCATGACTTTACGCATGTCCTGACGGTTGTGATCCCCTCTGGATCTGGATCTCCATTACAGGTCTGTTCATGGCTGCAATAGAAACATTCGTTCCAGGTCCTATAAAATGGGGAAGTGGTTGAAAGTCTTGAATGAAAACTGGTTGGTGAAACGAAATTGAAATGGGGGCGGACTGCATAATTGAAAATTATTGAAGTGGAAAACTTGAAGAAAAGCTACAATGGTTTTACTGCTGTAAACAGGGTGAGCTTTCATATAAACAGGGGAGAAATCTTCGGATTCCTCGGTCCAAACGGGGCCGGTAAAACCACAACCATCAACATGCTTACAGGGATGGCCAAAATCACTTCGGGCAGAGTCAAGCTGTTGGGGGAAGACTACACCCGCAATCCCAAAAAGGCCCAGGCCATGATGGGTGTAGTCCCCGATGAGAGCAATCTTTATGAAGAGTTGACTGGACGGGATAATTTAACTTTTTGCGGGGCTCTGTACGGTATGGAGAAAAAGATTCGTGAAGAGAGGGCTTCCCTTCTGTTGCAGCAGTTCGGCCTGGAGGATGCAGCAAACAAGCCCTTCAAGGCGTATTCCAAAGGGATGAAAAGAAAATTGA
>CAZQEV010000220.1:0-2880 GCA_964592135.1 uncultured Syntrophomonadaceae bacterium | reverse complement strand
TTGTTTTCAACAAGGAAAGCGGTGCCCCCTGTTGAAAGAGGGGATGTAATACAAAAGTGAGGTGAACCCATGCTCAAGGAATTCAAGGAATTTGCCATGAAAGGCAATGTCATGGATCTGGCCATTGCCGTGATCATTGGCGGGGCTTTCGGCAAAATCGTAACCTCTCTGGTCGAAGATATCCTCATGCCGGTGCTGGGGATCCTTCTGGGCAGGATCAATTTTGCCGATCTGAAATATGTGATCACCCCGGCCGGCACCGATGCGGCTGAAGCAGCCTTCAGGTATGGCGCCTTTATTCAGTCGGTCATCGATTTTCTTATCATCAGTTTCTCCATTTTTCTCTTTATCAAGTTGCTCACATCGTTCAATAAAAAGAAACCCGCCGAGGAAGAAGAACCTCCTGCTCCCGAGGGACCGGGCAAAGAGGAGTTGCTGCTTGCTGAAATCCGGGACTTGCTCAAAAACAGGTAAGGCGCCGCATGGTTATCAGGGTGCATTGCCGCCTGACGCTAACGGGGGGCGGCAGGAGATGAAAGCTGCTCCCCGCAGGCTGCGCTTCGGAAGGGATTATTTTGTCTACCAAGGAAGAAGTATCTATGAGCAAGAGTGTTGTAATGTTACAATCATGAAAAGTGAGAAAACAGCAATTCTGCTGTGTTCTGATTACTGTTTTTGCCACCATGCCTGCAAGGAGTGGATCACCGATGGATCTCAGTGAAAATGCCAGAATTACTTACGAAAAGAGATACTTAAAAAAGGATCCCGAGGGTAATCTTCTGGAGACACCTGAAGATCTGCTCAGAAGGGTAGCCAAAAACATGGCTGCGATAGAGCGGGAGTACGGCAAGGACGAGGCTGAAATCAAAAAGATCGAGGAAGATTTTTTTGAAGCCATGGCCGGCGCCTATTTCCTGCCCAATTCGCCCACCTTGATGAATGCGGGCCGCGATCTGCAGCAGCTCAGCGCCTGTTTCGTTTTACCCGTGGAGGACAGCATGGAGGGGATCTTCACCTCGCTCAAGCACATGGCCCTGGTGCAGAAGACAGGCGGCGGCACCGGTTTTGCCTTTGACCGGCTGCGTCCCGCAGGCGATCGGGTCCAGACTACCAGTGGGGTAGCCAGCGGCCCCATCTCCTTTTTGAAGATCTTTGATGCAGCCACCGAGGCTGTACGGCAGGGTGGCGTCCGTCGCGGGGCCAACATGGGTTCGCTGCGCTTTGACCATCCCGACATCCTGGAATTTATCTGCTGCAAGGAAAAAGAGGGTGAGATCAGCAATTTCAACCTCTCCGTGACTGTCTCGGACGCCTTCATGAGCAAGGCGACGGGGGAAGATCCGGACCCCTACTATCCCCTGATCAATCCACGCACCGGTGAGCCCTACCCTGATCCGGAGACGGGAGAGATTGTGCAGCTGCACGCGGGAGAGGTCTTTGACCTCATCGTGGAAAAAGCCTGGTCCAAGGGCGATCCCGGCATTATCTTTGTCGAGCAGATGAACCGTTTCAACCCCACCCCCCACATCGGGAACTACGAGACGACCAACCCCTGTGTGCCGGGCGACACCTTTGTCCTCACCGCGGAGGGTCCGCGGCTGGTCGCGGATCTGGTGGGCAAGGGCGCCACCCTGATCATCAACGGCAAGCCTTACCAGACCTCGGGGGCAGGCTTTTTCCCCACAGGGGTCAAGCCTCTTTTCTCCATCAGAACAAGGGAAGGTTATTCCTTGCGCCTCACCGGCGACCACCCCGTACTGAAGATGAAGAAGAAGACAAGGTATAGCCTGGAGAAAGAATGGGTCCGCGCCGCCGACCTCGGGCCGGGAGATGAGATCATGCTTCACGACCACCGGGGTTTTCCTGGATGGAAAGGACTTTACGGCGAAAAAGAGGGCTACCTCATGGGTCTGCTCACAGGCGACGGTACCTTGAAGTCCGACAAGGCGGTGCTCTCCGCGTGGCAGGCGCCGGGAATCGGCGCCATGATGGAGGCGGCCGGCGCCGCCGCCTTCTCCCTGCCCCATAGAAGCGACTTTAAAGGATGGTCCAGCGTGCGTGGGAGGAACGAATACAGAATGAGCACCGCCGGCATCAAGAAGCTGGCTCTTTCCCTGGGCCTGGGACCGGAAAAGGCGATCACTCCCCGTCTCGAGACCAGGACCTCCTCGGACTTTGCCAGGGGTTTCCTCAGGGGCTTCTTCGATGCCGCTGGATCGGTGCAGGGCAGCCGGGAGAAAGGCGTCTCCATCAGGCTGGCCCAGAGCGACCTGGAGAGACTCCGGGCTGTCCAGCGGATGCTGGGCCGCTGCGGTATCAGATGCACCATTTATGAGAACAGACGCGGGCGAAGGACTGCGCTGCTGCCGAAGGGCCCCGGGACGAAGGCTCTTTATGAAACCAGGCCCCAGCATGAGCTGATCATCTCCGGCGAGAACATGGCCCTTTTTGACCGTAGGATCGGGTTTTGCAACAGCGCCAAGAAAGGCCGCCTGAATTCGGCCCTGGCTTCATACCGCCGCAAGCTCAATGGCGAACGATTCACGGCCACGGTTGAGGCGATCACCCCCTGCGATGCGGAACCGGTCTACGACGTCCAGGTCCCCGGGGTCAACGCCTTCGATGCAAACGGATTTGTGGTCCATAACTGCGGAGAGCAACCCCTGCTTCCCTACGAAGCCTGCTGCCTGGCCTCACTCAACCTGGGTAAATTTGCGACGGATGATGAGGAGGTGGATTGGGAGCAGCTGCGCCGGGTGATCCGGACCGCCGTCCGCTTTCTGGACAACACCATTGACAGCAGCAATTATATTGTCGAGGAGATCGACAGGATGCACAAGGGCAACCGGAAGATCGGCCTGGGGGTGATGGGCTGGCACG
>CAZQEV010000219.1:0-2892 GCA_964592135.1 uncultured Syntrophomonadaceae bacterium | reverse complement strand
AGCGATATTTTTTTAAAGATACTTTCTTTATGTTCGCTTTTCCACCATGAACCTGCCAGTACAGTGATCTTCGACCCCAAAAAAGCTTCGGGATACATGGGTGTTGATGCGCCGATCATGACCACTTCGCGCGCCTGATGGCAGATCTTTAAGAGTTCGCCAATGGAGTCGTTGATCATAACGGTTCCGCTGAGAATGACAATATCACAGGAGGGTAGTAGACGACCCTGCTCTCCCTGCGGGAGCACTTTTTCCTTTGTTCCACCGCACCTGGAGATCCCTTCGTCAAAAACATAGATCTCCTTGACCTGGGGCCTGATCATATCAGCAACGGGGGAGATCAGACCGATCATGCCCACGGTATCCCTCTCTCGTAGCTCAATGCCAAAAGGCCGACCCGGTGTTGCGCTGTCCTCCAGCTTCTGCCCCCGTGACGCCGCCGCCAACACTGCCGTTCCAACGGCCTTTTGTAAAACATCGCCACCTGTGAGAGCCCATTCTGCAATAATGGAGCAATCCTGCCCGGCGATATCTTTCACATAGGGAAAGATTGAACAGCCGGCTTTTAATCCCTCACGAAGAACATAAGAGACTCCGATGAAGCCATTGTCCAGTTCCACTGCAATGAGAGAAATGCCCACCACCGCATCCTGAACCTTGCGGCCGCGCAAGTAAGGATGGGCGTTTTTCAGAACATATTTTATAAACATTGCATGCCCCCCCTGCCCCTCTATTCTCTTCTGTATCAGGCAATGCTGCATCTTCCAGGACAATAAAATACCGAACTCCGCAATATGGAATTCGGCAGATTATATGTCCATACATATACTCCTTTCCACATTGGGAGATCTTGCCGTTTCCAGCAAAACCCTGCCGTCTGCAATCCCTGGCCGGTCGCTTTAGGAGTTGCAGATTCGGAGTTGCTTGTACCCTTTCACACTACTATTGAAGCTTACCATATCTTTTTTCTAATGTAAATAACCCCGCGCGCCTCCTTTTTACACCGTGTTTGCCCTTGCCATCTCGAAGCCTGTGCCGCCCGCTGACTTCAGATATACAGAGGTAACAGGTTCTGATATAGTAAAAACAGCAGTACTTGCCAATCTTGTTCACACCAGGGGGTTGTGGATTCTATGAAACAGCGCTACCTTTTCGGTCCTGTGCCCTCGCGGCGCCTGGGTCTGTCGCTGGGCATTGACCTTGTACCCCTGAAAACCTGTTCGCTCAACTGTGTCTACTGCGAATGCGGCCGCACCACAGAGCTCACCATAACCAGGAAGAAATATGTGCCTGTTGAAGAGGTTTTGGAAGAGCTGGACCGCTTTTTACAAAAAGAGCCCGGGATCGATTTTGTCACCTTTGCCGGCTCTGGGGAGCCCACCCTGCACCTGCATATCGGCCGGGTGATCGGTCATGTCAAGGCGCGGTTCCCGCAGTATCCCCTCTGCCTGCTCACCAACGGGACCCTTTTCACCTCAGCACAGCTCCGCGAGCAGGTCAGAGGAGTTGATTTGCTCATCCCCTCCCTCGACGCAGCCACGGAGGAAGTTTTTCAAAAGGTGAACCGACCCCATCCCGCCCTCAGCTGCGATGAGATCATCTCCGGACTGGTGGATCTGCGCCGCGAATACCATGGTGAAATATGCCTGGAGATATTTATCGTCCCCGGCCTGAATGACACCGCGGAAGAACTGACGGCCATGAAAGCAGCTATTGAAAGGATCAACCCGGACCGGATCCAGGTAGGCACGCTGGACCGGCCGGGAGCAGAAGCATGGGTCGTGGAGGCGGCTCCGGATAAGATGCGGGAAATTGCGCTCTACCTGGGTGGAAATGCAGAGCTCATTGAAGAGCCGCAGGCCCACTCCAAAGCAGCCCCCCTGAGCGAGGACTTCCAGGAGGCAATCCTGCAGATACTCAGGCGAAGACCCTCTACCGCGCAGGATCTTGCGCAGATCACCGGTGTCCGCCCGGCGGAGGTGCAGAAATACCTGCGCCGCCTTTTAGCGGCGGGGCTTATCGAGATGGAGCGAAGAGAAAGAGGCACCTTTGTTAAGATAAAGAATCCCCTGTGATTGGCTCCAGGGTTGCCTGAAAATGGCGCAGGATTGTTGGTTCCCAGGTAATGCGATAGCCGTGCTTGAGCTCAGAAGCCTTCTCATTTATTTTGATGAGAGACTCAGCCGTTATATCCAGGTGCACCTGGGTATAGACCCTCCGGGGGAAGGTCCCCTGATCACCATCCTTCAGGCATAGCCGGTCCGCTCCAGTCTTGTCGGTTTCTATTTCACGTTACACGTTCATCAAAGTCATGTAGATTACATTTCCCTCTTTATACCCTTTTACCAGCTCACAATGGCGGAGAACAGCAAAATGTTTTTCCAATTCTTTTTCATCAAGCCCAAACTCTTGGCCTACCTGCTCCCTCGTTGCCTTGCCGCGCTCCTTTAAATAACTATAAATTTTATTCTGGATCGGCAAAAGCCCCTCTGTTCCCTTCTGGCCGAACTTTTCCCTGGTCAGCCTGGCCGAGCGTACAGCCATGGGATCGCAGGTTTTGGGTACGCTCACAATCTCTATATAGCAGTCCTCGCAATATTTTTTACCGCCATGGTTAAATTGCGCCGCCTCGGAAATTTTTACCCCACACTTCTCGCAATGCATAAAACTGCCTCCCCCATATAGAATAGAGGACAGGTCCTTTCTTTTGATAGCAATTCCTCAACGATGCAAATGCCCTCAAATTGATTCTATAAAAATGAAATGAAGATTGTCAAATAAATTGATAAATTGTGGTATGGCAGCGGAAAGCTATTCGGAGTTAATAGCTGCCGCCACTTACAAACAGCGGCGGCAGCGTCACTATTATTTTGCAACGAGCGACTTAATTTT
>CAZQEV010000218.1:0-2917 GCA_964592135.1 uncultured Syntrophomonadaceae bacterium | reverse complement strand
AGGGTATCAAGAGAACCGTCGCCGTAGAAGTCTTTCACATAGGTGCCGCTCTGAGGCAGGGTCTCCACAAAGCCGTTCTGAGAGAGCATGGCGATAGCCTCTCGCACGGCAAAGCGGCCGGCGCCGTAGAGCTCAGCCAGTTCCCGCTCTGTGGGCAGTTTGGTGCCGATGGGGTAAACTTCGTTAATTATGGCGGTCCTTATTTCCTCGAAAATTTTCTCTGAAAGCCCGCAGCTCATATTTGTACCCTCTTTCTCTTTTCTAACCTGTTCTTAGATCATAGCTCAACATACAGCAGGCAGCAAGATAAACTTGACAATTGGTTATACCAATATTATAGTTTTGGTATAACCAATTCACTTTCTTTAAAATTTTAAAAACTTATAAAGGCGGGTGGTGTGAAGGTGGAGAAAAACCCCTGGGCCCTGTTCCGGATCTCCTGGAAGCATGTTTTTGTTGTTCTCATTTCGCTTTTGCTGTTTTTCACCGGGATCAGAGCTGCCGATGCCGGCGAGGAGCTCTACTATGACCTTTCCAGAGCTGCCAGGGAAGGGGAAACCGGATTTTTCAAACTCCTGTCAGAACAGGGGGAAAGTGTTGACTGGGGAAAGGCCTCGCCTGTTGAATTCGAAGGGAATCTGCGATTTCTGGAGGTGGAAGGGCGGGAGACAGGGCTCTTTATGGTGCGCCGCCTGGAGGGTGATCTCTACCTGGTATCCATCCCCGCTGCAGTTGGGAATGGGCAGATGGAGACTGAAGCTACTTATTCGAGACTGGAAAGTATGCTGGGCGACAAGCTTGTGTTCAAAGCACTTATCGCTGAAAGCGTTGTCAATGGTGAAAATTACACCTTTATCCGTTTCGTAGAAATACCGCAACAGTTGCTCCTTGATCGTGTATTTAAAACCTCAATCATGTTCATGTTCTTCTTTGTCATGATCGGGATGGGCCTGAGCCTCACCCTGAAGGATTTCATCCTTGTCTTTAAAAAGCCCAAGGGCATAGTTGCGGGGATATTCATGCAGTGGATCCTCATGCCCCTTCTTGCGCTGGGGATGGCCTATGCCCTCGGTTTTTATCACAGCTTTCCCTTTATCTATGCCGGCATGGTCCTTATCTGCGCCTGCCCCGGGGGAGTAACCTCGAACCTTATGACCTATTACGCCAAAGGCGATCTGGCCCTGTCGGTGTCGCTCACATCAATTTCAACTGTCCTGGCACTTTTTGTGACTCCTTTTGTCCTCACCCTTTTTTGCGCTAACATACCCGATATCAATGTGCCGGCAGGGCTGATTATGCAAACCATTATCGGCCTGGTGCTGGTGCCGCTCATACTGGGTATGCTTATCCGCAAAAAATGGGAGACCTTTGCCCAAAAAGCGATGCCCTTCTTCTCGGCGGTGGGGGTGCTGGCCCTTCTGGCGGTTATCGGGGTGGGGATCATCACCAATGCGGAGAAGTTTGCCGACACCGCGCGTTACAGTTTTTTATTCTATGCAATGGTGCTCTTTCTCTCCATCCTGGGCATGCTCGTCGCTCTGGGGGCTTCCAGGCTTCTGGGGATCGCTAACGTCCAATCCAGGGCCATTTCCATTGAGGTGGGATTGCGAAATTCCACCCTGGCGGTGACCATCGCCCTCTTAATCCAGGATTTGATGGGCGATTTTTTCAGTTCCATGTTTGTAACAACAGCCATTTATGGCATCACCATGTACCTGACCGGTTTTCTCATGATCTGGTTGTACAGATATCTACTTCCCCTTGAAGCAGGCGGTAAAACCGAAACTGTAACACCCTCCCGGTAATCCGGGCAGGTCAGAGCACAAAAATATAAATAACCATCTTTTCCAAAGGAGAGGAGAGAAAAAAATGAAAGTGGACAAAATCGAACTTTACCACATTTCCATTCCCCTGCCCGTAGATTTTTACCCCTCCTGGATCCCCGGCTACCCGCAAAGATTTAATCGCAGCACCCTCATCAAGATCACCACCGATGATGGACTCGTCGGCTACAGCGCCGGCATGTCCATGGAAGAGGAGCGCGAAGGCCTGGGCACCCTGATGGGACAGTACCTCATCGGACAGGATGTCGAGAAACTGGATGAGGTGAGACAGTTGCTCCGTGAAGCCTCTTATCTGGGCTGGCGGAACAGCTGGATCGAGGCTGCTTTTTGGGACCTGCTCGGCAAAAAGGCGGGCAAACCGGTGTACGAACTTCTCGGCGGAGAAAGAGGGCCGGGGCGCATCCAGACCTACTGCTCCACGGGCGAGGTGCACGAGCCCGCCCGCCGGGCCGAAGAGGTGCTGACCTTTAGGGAGATGGGCTTCAAAGTGGTCAAGCTGCGTGTTCATGATCACGATATCAAAAAAGATATCGAGCAAATCAGGGCTGTACGCAAGGCAGTGGGAGAGAGCATGGAAATCGGAGTGGACGCCAACCAGGGGTGGCCCGTAACGATCATCGAGAAGCCTCCCATCTGGGACCTGGAGCGGGCTGTTGAATTCGCCAAAGCCTGCGAAGAATACAATATTGCCTGGCTTGAAGAGCCGCTGGATATGTACGCCTTTGATGACATGGCCGAGCTGCGGCGCCGGACGAAGGTTCCTGTTGCCGGCGGGGAACTGACCCCGGGCTGGCATGAACACAAGATCCTTTTTGAAAAAGAATCCCTGGATATCTACCAGCCTGACTCCACCTTTACAGGCGTTGACACCGCCGTCAAGGTGATGCAGGAAGCGATGAGGCGCGGCCTTGATTTTAGCCCGCACACCTGGTCAAATGGAATCGGCTTTGCCATAAATCTGCAGGTTGCGGCAGCATGCCCCAAAAAGAAGCCCCTGGAATTCCCCTACGAGCCGCCGGGCTGGCTGCCCCAATACCGTGATGGAATCATGAAAGAGCATTTTATGATCGACA
>CAZQEV010000217.1:0-2918 GCA_964592135.1 uncultured Syntrophomonadaceae bacterium | reverse complement strand
GTTTCATCATCGCCCACAGGCTTTCCACTATTCGCAACGCCGATCTGATCCTGGTTATGAATGAGGGCGAAATTGTCGAACAGGGCAGCCACAGCGATCTGCTCTCGGAAAAGGGTTTCTATGCCGATCTCTATCAGAGCCAGTTTGCCAGGGCTGTTTAGTGAAGCGGACCTTGACATCGGGAAGCTGTCCCCAGACACTATGACTGAAGCAGTTTTTCCATTTCTTCGGGATTAAAACCTACAACCAGCCTTTTCCCCTCTGTAAGAAGCGGCCGATAGAGCACTCGCGGATTTTTCATGATCAGCTCAACAGCCTCCTTGGTGGAGGCTTTTGCCGGGTCGAGCCCGCTATCTTTGAGCACTTTGCTCCTGGGGTTTAATAAGGCCTTAACATCCGTACCTCCCAGCGCAGCCAGCGCCTGCAGCTCTTCAAAGTCCGGAGGTTCCTTTAAAATGTTCCTGTAGGAATAGTTAACTCCCTTTTGCGAAAGCCACGCTTCCGCTTTCCGGCAGGTTGTTCATGAGGGAAGACAGTAAATTTTGAGCATGGCGGATCAACCTCCCATGTACTGAAGCGGGGCGGGAAGGGCAACGCCCCCTCTTCCCGCCCCACAGAACAAACGACGCTTTACTCGTCGCCGACTTTCCATACCTGCCACACATTGCCGACAAGTTTGGCGCTTGGCTTCAATGTCTTCTTGCCGGGCTGCCAGCCGGCCGGTGTGGGCTCGCCCGTGTTCCGGACATGCTGGAATGCCTGCAGCTGGCGGACCAGCTCCGCAAAATTGCGGCCTACGGGAGGGGTCAGCACCTCCATGGCCTGGACAATCCCGTCGGGATCAATGAGAAACCTGCCGCGAATATTGACTCCTTCTTTTTCGCTATAGACATCATAAAGCCGGCCTATCCTACCCCCCGTGTCGGAAAGCATGGGATAGGGCACCCCGCCGGAAACCATCTTCGTAAGCTCCTGCTCCTGCCAGATCTTGTGTGAGTACTGGCTGTCCACACTGCAGGAGAGAACCTCCGCACCCAGCTCTTTCAGTTCGTCATACCTGGCGGCAACTGACGCCAATTCCGTAGGTCAGACGAAAGTGAAGTCGCCGGGGTAAAAGCAGAGAACCACCCATTTCCCCCGGTAGCTGGAGAGTTTGATCTTTTTAAAGCCGCCGTCCACAAAAGCATTTGCCTCGAAATCCGGGGCCTCCCGGCCCACCCTTGCTCGTACCTGTCCTTCTGCACAACTCATGATCGTTACCTCCTGTTTCAGTTTTTGACGCATTTTCCGGTGCCTGACCTTACTCAACAGGTCAGGCACCGGGGACAGACTCCTTTAAATACCACATTTTTTTCTTCGACAGCGAACCCTTCAAGCCCACCGGTTTCCAGGCGGTCGAGATTGACGGTGAAATCGTAGACCCGGCCGCAGCGGGTACACTTGAAATGCCCATGATCGCTTATGTTGGCATCATAATGAGCCTCTTTATCATCCGCATGCACCAGCCGGGCCAGGTCGGCCTCAACGAGAAGTTCCACCGTTTTATAAACCGTTGTCTTTGACAGTGTCGGCATCTCCGGCAGCAAACTGGTATAGATCATATCCACCGTTGGATGGGAGGAGGTGTTCATCAAACAACTCAGTATTTTGATCCGGGCCATGGAAGGATGGATCCCTTTGGAACGAAGGAGCTCGAGGGCACTCTGTATTGTTCTCACCTCCCCTGTAGTGCCCGACCGGGCACTATTCCCTTTTGTGTATTACCATGCTTGATCAGCAGCAAAACTATCCCCGAGATAATCAAGCAGGTTTCTTTTTCTTTGTTTCATCCTGCTCTTTTTTCCCATAGGCTTCCTCAAAAAAGCAGGTCCGGCAATGGCATGAGCAGGGATAGCGCACACCGGTACAGGATTCAAAACGGGCATGCTCCCGGTTGCGATAGGTTTCGCACCGCGGGCAATTTTGCAAACGACCCGGATAAAGGGCTCCGCAGACTGGACATTTTTTCCTGCTTATGTGAATCACTCCTTAAAAACTGATAAAATCCTTTCCGGTCAATGCTACGGTTTTTTACTCCACCATCAGTTCATCCCGGGTTTATTGCAATGATTACTACCATGTAACCATTACAATAATAAACTTATTAAAGTTATTTGTCAACAAAAATAACCAGGATCCCGCTATGAAAAATACCCGTCTCTTTCACAAGTTATCCCCGGAACAATAACAATAATTGTTAGTCCGGCAGGAATACTGTGTCTTTAGATGAACTAATGTATATGAGTTAATGTAGCTATGTATTCAACAGTCAGGCATAGTGGTTTTGGAATTCCCCAGCAGACAAATCATTTAAGAGGTGAATAATATGACTGGTTTTCCCTACCTGGATTACGATGGCACCGGCCTGGCCGAACTGATCCGAAATAAGGAAGTAACGGCAGCTGAAGTCGTCGAGGCCGCTATCGCCAGGGTGGAGCAGCTTAATCCAAAGTTAAATGCCGTCATCCACAAGATGTACGACAAGGCAAGGCTGGCGGCAAAAGAAATTGACGTCGGAAAGCCTTTTGCGGGCGTCCCGATCCTGCTAAAAGATATCGGCCAGGAGGTTGAAGGTGAGCCCATGACCGAGGGGTCAAAGGCTCTTACAGGCTACCGGGCGCCGAGGGATGCCACATTTGTCAGGATGCTTCGCACCACCGGGGTTATTTTCCTGGGGCAGACCAACGTCCCCGAATTTGCCTTGATGGCTATCACCGAACCGCAGCTGCACGGCCCCACCCGTAACCCCTGGAACAGAGATTATACCCCCGGCGGCTCCAGCGGCGGTTCGGCTGCCGCGGTTGCTTCCGGCATCGTCCCCATCGCCGGCGCCAGTGACGGGGGCGGCTCTATTCGTATACCGGCCTCTTACTGCGGCC
>CAZQEV010000216.1:0-2946 GCA_964592135.1 uncultured Syntrophomonadaceae bacterium | reverse complement strand
TAGTCCAGCAATCTCAAAAGCCCGGCGGTTACCGCGATCACAGCTTGCTCGGGATTGCGCCCCGTGGCAAAAGCGTTCGGCTGATCTGTAGGCATCAGATAAACCCGCGGCATGGGCATGTTGGCGTTATAAGTCAGCTCGCGCAGGGCCCGGTACACATCGGGGGCAGCGCTTTCACTGAGCGGTTGTGAACGGGTCATGCTGATGGCCATGCGGTCGCTATACCAATAGGAGAAGAAATTTATAGCCATAGCCAGGATGAAGGAGATAATCAGCCCTTCCCGGCCGGCAAGAAGGCCGCCCAGCAGCAGAAATATTGCAGTAAGAAGGGCCATCAGGAAGAATGTTTTCAGTCGGTTCATGTTCCATCCTCCTTCCCACGATGTTAAAACTATTGCTTCTCTAAATATTTTATCATTATAATTTCCCCTTTAAAAGCCGGACAAACAGGAATAGGGGATTTGCGAATAGAATAAATAGATAGATAATTAAATATTGTAGAAAATCCAGATTCCATGCCGGCTTATGGAGGGATAAAAAGATGGATTACCGGACTCAAATCGAGCAGGCTGCCGCTCTGATCAAGCAGAGCAGCGGATTCTATTGCCTTACGGGAGCGGGGCTTTCCACGGAAAGCGGTATTCCTGATTTTCGAACCCCGGGAACGGGGATGTGGGAAAAGATCGACCCTATCAAGACCGCCTCGGTGGAGGTTCTGCAGAACAATCCTCGCCTATTTTACGAATCAGCTTTCAACCGCTTTGCGCATATTACACTGGCCGAGCCGCATGGGGGCCATTATGCCCTGGCGAAAATGGAAGAGATGGGTTATCTGAAGGGGTTGGTCACCCAGAACATCGACGGGTTGCATGTGAAGGCCGGTTCGCGTAGAATATGGGAGGTGCACGGTAACCTGCGTTCGGGTTATTGCCTGGGCTGCAAGAAGCGCTACTCATTCGAGGAGTTGGTCCAGCAGGTTGAGCTGAAGCGGATTCCTCCTCTTTGTCGCAACTGTTTTGATGTTTTGCGTCCTGATGTGGTTCTTTTTGGCGACCCCATGCCGTCTCTTTTTTATGAAGCTGAAGATACCCTGCGCCGCGATTGCGATTTGATGCTGGCAGCCGGCAGCAGCCTTGTGGTTTACCCTGTGGCCTATTTGCCGGCGCTGGCAGATAAACTGATCATTATCAACCTGCTGCCAACGGAATATGACAGCACAGCCGGTGTTGTAATTCGAGAAAAGTGCAGCAAGGCGCTGCACGACATTGCGGAGGAATTGACCCGGGCCGGCTAGTATTGTGAAATATCCTAACGGGAGGCAGCCGGTTTCTTGTGGTCTGTCTCTCTTTGCGGAGGAGGTTTGTGCGTAAAAACAAGAATTGCAACCAGCCTGATTATCATTGCCCTCGCCTCTGCCCTGGCCGGAGCGGCGGCTTACGCCATATTCACTCACCGCTCTGCAGAAGATGGGGATGTTCCCTCCGGAAGCCTTGAGTTTGTCCTGGTGGATGAGCCCCTTGCGCTGAGCGGCATGAAGCCGGGTGATACAAGGGCGGGATATGTCGAAATTGCCAATACCGGTCCTTCTGATATGATCTTTAGAGCCTACATCATGCCGGATGCTCTGAATACGGACGGGTTTGCCGATCAGCTCCAGTTAAGAGTGATTCTTAATCCTGACGGCTATATTTCGGGTGTTTACGGCAGCTACACCGGTTATGGTCCTCCCAATACTCCTGTATATGAGGGAGCGCTCAGCAGCCTCTTTTTCCCGGGATTGGACAATGAAAGTGCCGCTTTTGAGGATCCCCCCCGGCCGCTCAGGCCGGAATGCCTGGCTGTCTACAGGTTGGAGATAACGCTGCCCCTGGACATAGAAGTGCGCTGGGAGAATGCCACTTTCGAAGGGACCCTGATTGTGGAAGGAACCCCGGCCGGTTATCAAACCCCGGGAAGTGTGCAATATTAGGGTGAGGCGGCAACACCTTGCCTGCCATGGGCCTGCAGGCTGTTGTAACGATGCCGTAAAAGGAGGTTGCAGGAAAAGCGATGACTGGCGATCCATTCTCTTCCGGCCGGATTACAATGACCCGCGCAGAGAGGCAAAGACGCGAGGCGCTGCAGTTAAGGGGTGGCCGGAAAGCATCCCGGTGGACCATTCCCGGGAACATACTAATGATTATCCTGCTTCTGTGCGTCTCTGTGGTGGTCTATGTTCTCATCAGAAGCAAAGTAACAGGAGAGGTGCCCGAACTTGCCGGGCGGCAATTCTATGTTGTCCTCAGCGGCAGCATGGAGCCCGCTTTCGGCACCGGCAGCCTGCTGGCAGTGCAAAAAGTGGAAGCGGAGGATCTTAAGAAGGGTGATGTCATCACATTCATTGATCCGGCGGATTCTGCACGGATAGTGAGCCACCGTATTGTGGCGGTGAACACTGCTGCAGAGCCGGCCTTTACCACGCGCGGTGACGCCAACAACAAGGATGACCCTGCCCGGGTGCCGGGGGAAAACGTCCTGGGAAAAGGTGAATTCTACATTCCCTATGCCGGCTATATCCTCAATTTTGCCCGGACAACAACGGGCCTTGTCTCCATGGTTTTGATCCCGGCGCTGTTCATCGCAATATTTGAATTCCGTAATCTTCTCTGCCATGTTTCTGCATTGGAAAGGAAATACGACGGCTGAAAAGCCGGTTTCCCTTAAACTTCGGCAGCGCGTTTGTACAGGGGAATGCCCTGGCGTTTCAGTTCGCTGGAGACCAGGATCATGGCGATTAAGAAGGTTAAAAAGTCAGCCAGAGGAGCGGCAGCCCAGATTCCGGTCAGGCCGAAAGGCCGCAACAGGAGTAGAATCAGGGGGATATAGAGTAAAAACTGGCGCAGCAGGGCCAGAAGAAGCGCAGGGAGGCCCTTGCCCACACCCTGGAAAAGGGCGCCGCTGATAAGG
>CAZQEV010000215.1:0-2948 GCA_964592135.1 uncultured Syntrophomonadaceae bacterium | reverse complement strand
GTGAGCGCCAGATCGCTGCGGTCCCCGCCGGTGATGAGCGCCTTGTTCGGCGCCCGCCGCAGGTAGCTCAGGGCGCTTTCAGTGGTCATGGTGCCCACGATCACATCCTCCACGACGCGGTTCAACTTGTCGGGGGCGGCGAGGAGTTCGCCGTTTAAAGCGTTGTAGAATTCGGCCACCGTGGGGGTGGCGATCTCCTCCTGCCGGGGCACAATGCCCAGAACGGGAAGCTCCTTCTGCTCCAGAAGAGGCTTGTAGACACCGCTCGTCTTATCCAGCTGGGCCCGGGAGATGTTGTTGAAGAGAACGCCGATGACGTCGATATCACGGCAGCCCCAGAGCTCGCTGTAGAGCAGACCCATATCCATCTCGAAATCGCTGTCCGCCTTGACCACGTAGATCAGTCCGGCGCCCCAGCGCTCCGCCAGGCTGAAATCATCAAGACCCTGGCTGTAGCCTATGTAGGGGGCCATGCTGCCGTCGATGAGCAGCACATCGCAGTCTTCACCCAGGCGGCGGTAGGATTCATCGAGCAGCGGCAGCACGCTCTCCTTACCCTTGAGCAGAAGCCCCGTCAGGTAATGGGGATTGAGCGTTACCGGGCTGATCACATCGCTGGAGAAAGGCATCTCGAAAACCTCGCGCATGAGCACAACATCGTCGTCTTCCCTCTTGGCCAACCCTTTATGAAACCCCAGCGGCTTGAAATAAGAGACTTTGAGACCCTCATCGCGGAGCTTCAGCCCCACGCCCAGGGCGGCCGCTGTTTTCCCATCGCCGGCTTTACCGGAAAAATAGATCGTTTTCATTTTCTCACCTCATTGTTCTCTTAATCCAACTGGCTGATCGTGATCTTCACATCCAGGCCGGTGGCCCCATTGGCGTAGACCCGGAGGGGGTTGATATCCATTTCGGTGATCTCCTCGAAATCCTGGACCAGGCGCGCTGTGCGGTAGATGGCGTCGATCACCGCCTCCATGTCCGCCGGCTTCTGCCCCCGGTATCCCTTGAGCAGCGTGTAGGCCTTTGTTTCGGCAATCATCTCTTCGATGGTTTTCCTGTTGTTCAGGGCCGGGGCCAGACGGAAGGAGACATCCTTGAGCAGGTTCACGTAGATCCCGCCCAGGCCGAAAGCGATCATCGGCCCGAACTGGATATCGCGGGACATGCCGATAATCACCTCCACACCGTCGTCGACCATCTTCTGGACCTCGATCCCGTAGATGGGCGCATCGGGGATGTAGCGGGTGACCCGCTCCATGATCCGCTTGTATGCCCTCTCCACCTCGCGCCGGTTGTGCAGCCCGATCTCCACGCCGCCCACATCGGTCTTATGGGCGATGCTCGGCGAGGATATCTTCAGCACCACCGGAAAACCGATCTCCTGGCTGATCCGGCAGGCTTCCTCGGCGGAGGAGGCCAGGTAGGTGCGGTTTACCGGAATCCCGTAAGCGTCGAGCACCCGTGAAGACTCGTAGGCCAGCAGCAGGAGCCGCTTATCCTTGAGCACATCATAAAAAGTGGCTTTTACAGTATTGCTGTCCACATCGGGCAGCGGCAGCAGCGCCGCCTTGCCGTTTGTGCGCCTGAATTCGGCGTAGCGGGACATCCCCCTGAGGGCGGTCACCGCCGACTCGGGGAAAGTAAATGTGGGCACGCTCGCTTTGAGCAGGATCCCTTTGCCCTCCACAAGCGTTTTGCCGCCCATATACACGGCGAACACCGGCTTTTGGGGATACTTCTCCTTGAATTCCAGTATCGCCCTGGCCGTCTCCTCGGGCTCCGAAACGGCGGTGGGGCTCAAGATGACCATGACGCTGTCCACATTTTCATCTTCATAGGCCATCTGCAGGGCGAAACGGAACCGGTCCACCCTGGCGTCGCCCAGCACATCGATGGGGTTGTAGATATTTGATTCCGCAGGCAGGTTGTCGTGCAGCTGATCGATGGTCGCCTTGTCGAAGCGGGCCATGCTCAGGCCGATTTTTTCAATGGCGTCGGTGGCGATGATCGCCGGCCCGCCCGAGTTTGTGACGATCGCCACCCTGTTGCCCCTGGGCAGGGGCTGCGTGGAAAAAGCCCGCCCCAGGTCAAAGAGCTCGCTCATATTGTCGGCCCGCAAAACCCCGCTCTGCTGGAAAGCGGTGTCATAGGCGCGGTTGCTTCCCGCCAGGGCGCCGGTGTGCGAACTGGCCGCCTGCGCCCCCGCAGTGCTTGTCCCGGACTTCAGGATGACGATGGGCTTGACCATGCCCGCCTCGGTGCAGACGCGGACAAATTTCTCGCCGTCCGTCACATCCTCGGCGTAAACGAGGATCACCTTTGTGTTGGGATCGGCGGTGCAGCTTTCGATGAAATCAATTTCACTCAAGTCTGACTTGTTGCCCAGGCTCACAAAACGGGAGAAACCCAGCCCCGCCTGGAAGCTCCAGTCGAGGATGGCGATGACCATGGCCCCGCTCTGCGAGATAAAAGAGATGTTTCCTTTTTCGGGAAAGCCCAGGGCGAAGGAGGCGTTTAAAGGGGCGTGCGTGTCCATGAGGCCCACGCAGTTCGGCCCCACCAGGCGCATATTGTATTTTTCCCCCACCGCCTGGAGCTCCCGTTCAAGTTTCAGCCCTTCGCCGCCCACCTCCTTGAAGCCCGCGGTGATGATGATCGCTCCCTTAACTCCCGCTTCACCGCATTCCCGGACCACCTGGACGCAAAACCTGGCCGGCACCGAGATTACCGCCAGATCCACTTTTTCCTTGATCTTGCCGATGGCGGGATGGCAGGGCAGCCCCAGGATCTCTTTCTCCTTCGGGTTGATGGGATAGATCTTCCCCTGGTAACCGCTGTTTATGATATTGCTGACTATTGCGTAACCGATTTTCTGAGGGGAAGCCGAGGCCCCGATTATCGCCACTTCCTCGGGGTTGAATAAAAAACCAAGATCGCTCATTATG
>CAZQEV010000214.1:0-2978 GCA_964592135.1 uncultured Syntrophomonadaceae bacterium | reverse complement strand
TTTTACCAGGGGTTTCCGTGGAAAAAGTTAAAGAAAATGTTGGTTGGGATTTAGAAAGTGCTCCGTGATGTTACTGTCGAAGACGAGGAATACTGGGAAATCGGCAAGCAGACATATATTGATCTTGCCAAAAAGTATATTGCTATCGGCATGCAGCCAATAGCTTAATAATAATATTTAAGGATTATTCAGGCGGGGTAATTTCAGGGTGGGGAGCGCAGCAACAAGAAATATGACCGGGACAGACGAAAAAATCGCATTGGTGTAAAGAATCACAGAATTTAAGGGGGGTTGCCCGTGAGATTTTCGTTTACGAAAGAACAGGAAATAGCGGCAAAAAGCGTAAGAGATTTTGCGGCAAATGAGATAGCACCCTTTATCCAACAGAATGATGAGAAACAACTTTTTGATTTAACGATTGTACAGAAGATGGGGGCAATGGATTTATTGGGGTTGTGCATTCCCGCAAAATACGGAGGGGCAGGGCTTGACTACATCAGCCTAGGGTTGGTTTGTGAGGAGCTGGAATATGTAGATGCTTCACTCAGGGTAATTTTGTCCGTGCATGTTGGGCTGAATAGTATGACATTATTGACATGGGGCGATGAAGAACAGAAGCAAAATTACCTGGTCCCCCAGGCTAAAGGGGAAAGATTAGCCACCTTTGGTTTGACAGAGCCAAATGCGGGCAGTGATGTCCTCGGCATACAGACAACAGCCGTAAGGGATGGGAACAGCTATATTCTTAGCGGAGAGAAAACCTGGATTTCACTTGCGGATGTGGCCGATCAGTTCTTGATTTTTGCCTGGACTGATTTGGAAAAAAGGAAAAATAGAGATTACCGCGGCCTGAGTTGTTTTATTGTGGAGAAAGAGATGGACGGTGTTGTGACGGGCACTATATACGGCAAATTAGGAATACGGGCCGGGAATACCGGGTCCATATCTATGAGCGACGTCAGGGTGCCGGCGAAAAACATGCTGGGCAGAGAAGGAGAAGGTTTTAAAATTGCCATGAGCGCCTTGGACAATGGGCGTTACACAGTTGCTGCGGGGGCGACCGGTTCAGTTAAAGCGTGCCTTGATGCCAGTATCAAGTATGCAAAAGAAAGAGAGACCTTTGGAAGCGTAATAGGACAACACCAGCTTGTAAAAGAAATGATTGCGAATATGGTGAAAAACTATGAAGCTTCACGTCTTCTATACCTCAAGGCCGGATGGATGAAAAACAAAGGTATCAGAAATACAAGAGAATCTGCATTGGCGAAATGGTTTGCATGTGATAGCTCTGAAAAAGCTGCCGGCGATGCAATACAGATACATGGGGCGAATGGATTTTCAAATGATTACCCTGTAGAGCGTTTTTACAGAAATTGTAAGGGTGCAGTTATCTATGAGGGATCCAGAGAGATTCAGAAGTTGATCCAGGCTGATTACATGTTGGGTTATCGTCAAGACGGTCAAGTCCGCTGTTCTTTACCTTCATGGGAGGATGATAATGATTAAGTATTGGCCTCACTGCAGGTAAAAATTATTCCATTTCCTTTGCTGAATATCAAAAATAAGGGTGATTATATGAAAATTAAAGAGATCATGGTTATTGGCGCCGGGCAGATGGGTGGGGGCATCGCTCAAGTATGTGCCCAGGCGGGGTATTCTGTTGTTTTGCGGGATATTAAAGATGAGTTTGTTGAAAAAGGTATTGCGGTCATTGATCATAATCTGCAGCGCAGTGTAGATAAGGGCAGGATTCCAGAAGAAGAAAAAAGGAGCATCCTTGAGAAAATTAAAGGGACCACCTCTCTCAATGACGGCGCTAATTCAGATATTGTCATAGAGGCCATTGTTGAAAAGATGGAAGTAAAGGAAGAGCTTTTCCAAACCCTTGATCAGATATGCCGGCCCGACACCATACTGGCCAGCAATACGTCGTCACTGCCTATTACCAATATTGCCGCTGTAACCGGGCGCCCGGAAAAAATTATAGGCATGCACTTTATGAATCCTGTCCCCGCAATGAAGCTTGTAGAGATCATTCGCGGGATAGCCACCAGTGATGACACCTATACAATCGTTGAGGATCTTTCCAAAAGCCTGGGCAAAACCCCCGTCGCTGTTAATGATTACCCGGGTTTTGTTTCTAACCGGGTTCTCATACCCATGATCAATGAGGCGGTTTATTGTTTAATGGAGGGAGTATCGAGCGCCCAAGCAATAGATCAAGTTCTTGAATTGGGGATGAATCATCCCATGGGCCCTTTAAAGCTCGCTGACTTGATCGGTCTGGATACCTGCTTGTCAATTATGGAAGTGCTATATCGCGGTTTCGGGGATTCCAAATACCGTCCTTGCCCCCTTTTAAGAAAGTACGTGGCTGCAGGATGGTTGGGGAGGAAGACGGGCAAGGGGTTTTATGATTACAGTAAGGCCTGAAGTGATTCTATAATTTTAGGTTGTTAATGCCGCCTCCAGGGCCTCCAAAATGCCCTGGCCATAGAAGAAGCTGAACGATTCATAGAGAGACTTGTCGTTCAGCTTCTCCCTTGTGTAGGAGTTGATATGCTCCATCATCAAATGGACATCCGCCTGGGTCAGATCATCAAAGCTGCTGCCTTTAGGTAGAATCCGCCTGATAAATTCGTGGTTATTTTCTACCATGGGTTTTTGAAAAGGTGAAGAAGGGTTGCAATAGTAAACAGATGTAATCTGCTCGCCATCTTCGGCAAATTCCAGGGCCAGAGAAATAGAAAAATTCGTGTCGTTACCAGTGAGAACGACGGGGAAAAACCGCTTAAAGGCCTCTCGGGCGACAAGGATTTTGATGGCCTGGCATTGGAAAGGCCGGAGATTATCAGTCCAGCTATGCTTCTCGAAAAATATTAGAACTTTAACAGATGATGGTTCGGCTCATATCCCCCTTTGATTGGCATCCATCCATCCCGCAATATTGAATATTTACATGATTTTAAATATATGAT
>CAZQEV010000213.1:0-2985 GCA_964592135.1 uncultured Syntrophomonadaceae bacterium | reverse complement strand
AGGTAATGGTGACTATTCTGTTGATATTGATGCCCATCAAGCTGGCGGTATCTTTGTCCTGTGCTGTTGCCCGCATAGCCTTGCCTATTTTTGTTTTTTGCACAATAAAGGTAAGGCCGATCATCAACAGTAAAGAGGAAAGTAAAACAATTATTTCTACCCGTGAAATAACAAAGAGCGATGTCTGGTAAACTTTCGGCTCGAAGGGGCTGGGGAAATTATAGGGTTGTGTTCCCATGATCAATCGGGCCAGGTTTGATAAAAAGATGGAGGCGCCGATGGCGCTGATGAGCGCCGCCAGCCTGCTGGAGCGCCGCAGGGGGCGGTAAGCAAGATACTCAATGGTTATACCCAGAACTGCGGCCAGCGCCATGGCCAGGAAAAAAGCCAAAAAAAACGGCACCTTCAGGGTCGTTACCAGGATCAAACCGGCAAAAGCGCCGAACATGTAGATTTCACCGTGGGCGAAATTGATGAGTTCAATGATGCCATAAACCATGGTGTAGCCCAGGGCGATTAGTGCGTAAGTGCTGCCCAGGATCAGGCCGTTCATCAACTGTTGGATTAACATGGATTCACCTCTGACTGCAGAAACAATTTGGGGGAGGCAGGATGCCCTGTCCCCCCCACCGAACTTTACCTTACGCGGACGAACTTCCCGCCTTCCACCTTAAGAATCAAAACGTCCTTGATCGTGTCTCCCTCTTCATCAATGCTGGTTTTGCCGGTGATACCCGGAAAATCCCTGGTGGCTGCAATACCATCGCGGATCTGCTCCGGGGTGGCTCCCTTTGTTTTGATGGCGTTGATCACGATGCGGGCGGCATCATAACCCTGCGCGGCAAACATATCCGGCTCTTCACCGTATTTGTCCTTATAGGCCTTGACAAAGTTCTGCACCGCTTCTGTAGGATCATCGGGGTAGAATCCGGAAGTGGCCAGCGTTCCTTCGACCGCTTCTTCCCCGATTTCGACAAATGACATGTTGCACAGGCCGTCGGCGCCGAGGAGCTGCACTTCCAGCCCCAAATCCTTGGCCTGCTGGGCGATCTTGGCCGCCTCTGTGTAGTACCCGCCGATGTACAGGCAATCGGGATTTTCCTGTTTGATTGCCGTTAGCTGGGCTTTGAAATCTTCGTCATTATCCATAAAGCTCTTGACAGCTACCACTTCGGCGATCTCGGCAGCTTTGGTTTCGAATGCCTCTTTCAATGAATTACCGTAGTCATTGTTTGTATAGAGGATAGCAAACTTACCCAAACCCAGTTCATCCACGGCAAACTCACAGAGCTGCACTGCCTGGACCTCGTCGGAGAGACAGTTCCGGAAAAGGTAGTCATTGTCAAGAGTCAGTCCTGCCGCTGTGGACGAAGGCGAGATAGCAGGAATCTTTGCTTCCTTGACGTAGGGTCCGCCAGCCTCTGTTTCGGAACTTAAAACCGCCCCCACGATCACATCGACCTTGTCAACGTCGAGCAGCTTCTGAAAAGCATTGGCGGCCTTGGCCCAGTCCCCTTCCGTATCTTCCGAGATCAGCTTCAAAGTAATATCTCCCAGTTCTCCCGACTCGTTGGCTTCCTCGACGGCAATTTCCACAGCACGAAGGATATTGGTCCCGTAGTTAGCCGCACTGCCGGACAGCGGTCCTACCATGCCCACTTTGACCTCTACGTTACCATTCTCGCCATTGCCGGCTTCTTTGGGTGTACAGCCGCCAACGGCCAGCAGCATGGCCATGCTGACCAGTACTGCAGCGATCATGAAGGTCATTTTTTTCTTTCTTCCTATCATCTTGTTTCCCCCTTGTTTCTGTTTGTTCCTTTTTTGATTGGCCTACCAAATATCAAACCCGTTTTTATATAGAAATACCCCTTGCAGAGCACCCCCTCCTCCCGCCTGAATAATTAACGAAAAACGTTTTTGGGTTTGAGACCTTTGGGTTAGGCAGTCTACAAAGAACAATGATATTAAAATAATGTACATTCAACGTCAGTTTGAAAAATCCTTCTTTTGATATGAACTATTTTAGCGCATAAATAACAGGGCGTGCAGAACATTTGGTTTAAACAGAATGTCATAATGGTGACATTATCTCAGCCCAACAACAAAACAACAAACGGTAAAAATAATATGGCTGTTCGACAAAGTAAGTGCAATCGGGCATCTAATGGGGGGCAATAACTACTGCAAATAGACAGTGAATTCGTTGAACGTCACGTTAACGCCGAGAAAACGGTAATTCCGGACGACGGAGATAGAAAAATAATTTCATGTGTCAGCTCCGGCTGAACGATCTTAGGTTTGACATCCATGGCGAAGTATGGCTATACTTTTCCATACGAAGATACCTATCTTGCTCATGGTTAGGAGGTCAATTATGGCTACGATCAATTTTGGCGGAGTGGAAGAAAGGGTGATTCCGCGAGAAGAATTCCCCCTTGCAAAAGCGCATGAAGTTCTTCAAAATGAAACAATCGCTGTTCTGGGTTATGGTATACAGGGTCCGGGGCAGAGCCTCAATATGCGCGACAATGGGTTTCGCGTTATCGTCGGCCAGCGTAAAAACTCCCCTACATGGGAGAAGGCGGTCAGTGATGGCTGGGTCCCCGGGGTGACCCTTTTTCCCCTTGAAGAAGCAGCCTCAAGAGGGACGATCATCGAGTATCTCCTTTCCGATGCAGGCCAGAAGGAATTTTGGCCGGTGCTGAAACCCCATCTGACCAGGGGAAAAACCCTTTTCTTTTCCCATGGATTTTCAATCACTTATAAGCATCTCACCGGGATCGTTCCACCCGAAGATATTGACGTGATCCTGGTAGCCCCCAAAGGTTCCGGCCTTTCTGTTCGCCGGAACTTTTTGGAGGGGAGCGGGATCAACAGCAGCTTTGCTGTATTTCAAGATTTTACTGGGAAGGCGGAAGAAAAAACTTTTGCCCTCGGGATCGCCCTGGGATCGGGATATCTTTTTGAAACGGACTTTCAAAA
>CAZQEV010000212.1:0-3012 GCA_964592135.1 uncultured Syntrophomonadaceae bacterium | reverse complement strand
ACTCATCCCGGAGCTGCTGAAAGGGAGCGCCGCTCCGGCGGATATCCTGCCGGCGCTGCCGGCGCCTCTTATGGTGGGCGCTGCCTTTCTCCTTGCTGCTGTGCTCTCTTTTCGCCGTGCAGAGCTTTAGCTCATAAACAGGACTTTTCGGGGCAACTCCAGCAGTTGCCCCGTTTTGATCCCGGGCTGCTTGCTGTTCGTGCAGGAGTGAGGCCGCCTTTGTCGAAACAGTCACATAAAGCAGGGCATAAGATAGCATATCGATGGGATGATCGGTTTGAAAAACAATGCTGACCGGTTCTTAGATGCTTATTGCCGCATAGAGCAGGCTCTGCGCAAAATTGCGGCCCCGGATCGCTTTTTAAAATTTTATGAACTGGTAAAATCCGCCTGCCGGATCGAACCGCTGGTGAAACAGTATCGTGTTGATCTGCTGGAACTGGGCGAACTGCGCAACGCCATTGTTCACAATCGCACCGACGGGCGGATTATTGCCGAGCCCGATGACGAGGCGGTGGCTGCAATCGAGAGAATTGCCGCACATCTGTTGGAACCGCCCCGGGTGCTGCCGCTCTTCAAAAAAAAGGTCGTCACGGTGAAGGATGAAGACCTTCTCAGCAAAGCTGTAAAACTGTTATACTACCATTCTTACTCCCAGTTGCCTGTTACTGAAGAGGGTGTTATCGTGGCGCTCCTGACGATGAACACCATCAGCCGCTGGCTGGGGAAGACCATGGAAAACAAGGGCGCCCTGGAAGATACCACCGTGGCCGAGGTCCTGAAATATACGGAGCATGTCGACAATTTCAGGCTCGTTGGCGCAGAGACAACACTGTTTGAAATCCAGAATCTCTTCTACCGCTTTTACCAGTACGGCAAAAAGCTCGATGCTGTCCTGATCACCCCTGGCGGCAGTGCGAAGGAACCCCTTCTGGGAATTATCACCATGCGGGATCTGCCCCTGGTGCAGAAGGCGCTGGCCTAGAGATATGATGGGAGGAATTTGATGTTAAAGGTTAACCGCTTTGGTGAGATTACACAGCTGATGATGGGGCGGGAGATGGAGGGAACAGTGCTCTACTGGACCGCCGCCTATCTGGTGGACGGCCTGCTTATTGATACGGGCTGTGCTTATACCGCTGAGGAGTTGGGCCGCTTTCTTCTGGGTCAGAGGGTGGAGCAGGTTGTAAACACGCATCATCACGAAGATCACATCGGAGCCAACGCTTTCGTTCAGCGGCAGCTGGGGCTGGAAATATACGCCCACCCGCGGGCTATTCCGCTGATCAAAAACGGCTTTCCGCTGCTTAAATACCAGGAAATGGTCTGGGGCTACCCGGAACTGACGGCGGTCCGGCCCCTGCCCGGGACAATCAGGACGAAACATTACAGTTTTGAAGTAATTGAGACGCCGGGACACTCCCCCGATCATATCGCTCTTTTTGAGCGGGAACAGGGCTGGTGTTTTAGCGGCGATCTCTTCGTATCGGAAAACTTGAAGATGCTCCGGGCTGACGAGGATATCGACGGAATCAGCGCCTCGCTGGAGAAGCTGCCGGCCCTGCCGTCAGAGGAGCTGACCCTCTATACCTCCCTGGGGCGGGTTGTCCCTGACGGCAAGAGAGCAGTGGCCTCTTTCCTGGAATATCTGCGCGATTTGCGCCGGAAAGTAGCCGGGCTGGCCGGCGGCTCCCTGACGGCACCGGAGATCCGCGATCATATTTTCGGCCGGGAGACGCAGATGGAGCCGCTCACAGGAGGACATTTCTCCGTACTCAATCTTATCGAGCAGCTCATGCCCAAAGAATAGGCTGGGGCGGATAGGCCGGCGGGCCGGGGTGGAACCCGGCCCCTGATTGCGTCTGGTGTCCGGGCGGGGGTGGAACCCCGCTCCTACTTGGGCTTGTAGTAGCCTTTGCTCTGCATGTAGTTGAAGATCCCTTCGCCGTGCTGCTGCTCCTCTTTCTGAATATGGTTGAGCGTCTGCCGCACATTGGCATTGGTCATCTCGAAGATAGCCGTGTCGTACGTTGCCGAGATATACTTCTCTGTAGAAAGCATATCCTGGCAGATTGCGGCGTCATTCTGCGCCTCCGCTGCAAGAGGCTGCCCGATCCCCGCCGGGCCCGTCTGGGCCGGCTGACTCTGCTGTTGCTGTTGTCCCGATCCCATTGCCGGCTGCTGTCCCGCCAGAATCTTGTTGACTGTATCCAGGTGCTGCTGCTCCTGGCCGGCATAGCCCGTGAAAAGCTGTTTCAGTTGAGGGTCTTTGGCCTGCTGTGCGTATGAGTTGTACTTCAAGATGCAGAGCTCCTCATGTGCTTTCTGATCTTCCAAAAGAAGGCGCTCTTTCTGGGTTAGCTGGATCATCTGCTGTTCACCTCCTTGGTCTGAAATAGCTTTTGCTTGAAGCTTTTTTTTATACCTCCCGGGAGGGATGGGAGAAAACTGAAAGATTCTCAGGCAGTATCCTTGACGGCAGCAGCCGGGGCAAAGGTTAAGCGGCAAAGGGTAGCCCAACCACCCCTGTGGTCACTAAAGTGACGCAAACACGTCACCTTAGTGACCCTTTTATGCGGCAATCCTCTCCTTACTTTCTCTTCCTGCATCCAGATCTGAATAAATCAGCGATTGTGTTGCATTTTGGCGCCGCTTTGGGCGGTTTTTCAACTTTAGATGCTTCGGGATACCTGGCACGGTTTTTGCTATATAGAGGGGTAAAAGAAAAAATATAGTGAAGGAGGTTTGTGAAGTGGCTAACAGATGCGAGTTCTGGAAGGAATACGATTCTGTAGGAGGTGCCGTTTCTTATTGTGAGCTGGCCGCTTTCAACCGACCGGTCAATCCAGATTTTCTGATCAAGATCGGGTGCACCGAGACAAAGCGAAAGGAATGTCTCGGGAGCATGGAGTTGAACATCGGAGTGGGGTCGGTCCCGGCTCCCATGCCGGCGCCGGAGCCTAAACCGGCGGTAATGACCCCGGTGGTTTCCTTTAACCCGCCGGCGGAGAT
>CAZQEV010000211.1:0-3013 GCA_964592135.1 uncultured Syntrophomonadaceae bacterium | reverse complement strand
CCCGACAGGTCTTCTTTCCTACCCGATTATAAGATTTTTACCGCTCACTGTCAAGGAAACCAACCGGCGGTTTTCCTTCCGGAGTGCTCCAGCTGTATCCCTCTTCATCCCGGCGGCAGAGGCACCTTTCAGGGGGAATCTTGAACAGGGCCTGGACGATGCGGGTGGCCGGCTGCTGGTAAGCCCCGCAGCTGCCGCCGAAGAGGCGCTTGCCTTCATCCTCCAGTTCATGCCAGGCGCGGGGATACTCCATCCTGAATTCCTGCACCAGCTGTGCGGTGGTTTTAAAATATTCCGGCTCCAGCAGCCTTATAAGCAGCTCTTCCAGATTCAAGTTTTCCAGATCCATCCCTCCGGCAGCAACATATTCAACAAAGAGGCATCGAAAATCAGGAGGGCCCCTCTGAACCGCCGACAATTACAACAACGGTCACACCGCTGCCTCCCTCCCCGGCAACACCGCTGCGCAGGGATTTAACCAGCGGATGCTCCTGCAGGTAATGGCGCAGCCCCTCCTTCAGCTTGCCTGTCCCCTTGCCGTGAATTACCGTGACCCTCCCCAGTCCGGCCCAGAGAGCATCATCGAGCAGTTTGTCCACGAGCGGGATGGCCTCCTCCACGGTTTTCCCCTGCAGATTGATCTCGGGGCGGATCTCGCTCTCCTTCTGAACGGTGTAACTGCTGCGAAGAGGCGGCGGGGGAGCGACGGCGGGGCGGTCCTGCCAGCGGCGGAGTTCCTTCTGCGTCAGATGCACTCTCATCGTGCCCACCTGCACCAGCGCCTCCTCGCCGGAGAGGGAGAGGATCTCCCCTTTCTGTTGCAGGCTCTGCACAAAGACGGTCTTTCCCACAGCCATCTCGGAAAGGGGTAGAGGGGGAGCCTCTTCAAAATCCGCCTCATCGCTGAGTTCACGGCGCAGCTGCTGCAGTTCGCGTCGTGCCTCTTCAGCCCCGGCCAGGGCCTCCCGGCCGCCTCTCTCCGCTTTCAGGCTGCGCAGTTCCCGGATGACCAGATCTGCCGTGGATCTGGCGCGGCGGACTATTTTGCGGGCTTCGTCCCGCGCCTCTCCCAGGAGCTGCCCCCTTTTAGATCGCAACCTTTCGCGCTCCTCTTCCAGTTCGCGCCGCAGCGCCGCCGCCCGCTCCCGTTCCAGGGAGGCTTCATCACCTTCCCGGGCCAACCGCTGCTGCTGCCCCACCAGGCTGGTGATGACTCTTTCCACATCCTCGTGCCCCTGAACAAGCAGTCTTCTGGCTTCAACCAGCACTCCCTGGGGCAGGCCCAGTCTCTCGGCAATAGCCAGTGCATTGCTCCTCCCCGGGATCCCCTGAAGCAACCTGTAGGTGGGGGTCAGCGTCTCTTCATCAAATTCCATGGCCGCATTTTGCATCCCCTCTTGCACCTGGGCAAAGAGCTTCAGTTCGTTGATATGAGTTGTCGCCGCGGTGAGCCCGCCTCTGCGGGCCAGGGCGGCCAGAAGGGCCATGGCCAGGGCGGCTCCTTCCGAGGGATCAGTCCCCGCACCCAGCTCGTCAAAGAGAGAGAGCGAGGCGGGACCGTGCTGATCCAGTATGGAGATAATATTTTTGAAATGGCCCGAAAAGGTGCTCAGCGACTGCTCGATGCTCTGTTCGTCTCCGATATCGGCGCGAATGGTTTCAAAAACAGAGATCAGGCTTTCACGCCCCGCGGGGATGTGGAGCCCGCTCTGCGCCATCACCACAAGCAGGCCCGTTGTCTTCAGGGTGACTGTCTTGCCGCCCGTATTGGGGCCGGTAACCACCAGGACCCGGCATTTTTCATCCATGGATACTGTCAGCGGAACGGCTGCGGCGCCTAAAAGGGGATGCCTCGCCTGCTCCAGGTAAAGCCGCGGCTTGCCGTTCAGCAGCAGCTGCGGAGGCGCTGCGTTCTGCTCCAGGCTGAGGCGGCCGCGGGCACAGATCAGGTCCAGGCGGCCGTAGAGAGCGCAATCGCTGTGCAAAGCGACTCCGTATTCAGCAATCCTGCTGCTGAGCAGCCTGAGGATGCGCTCCATCTCCCGGGCAATTTCGTTTAGCACTCCCGCCAGTTCGTTTTGCAGCTGCACCACCGGCAGGGGCTCGATAAAAAGGGTGGCTCCACTGGCTGACTGGTCATGTACCACTCCGCTGATCTGCCTGCCGTGCTCCTGCTTCACCGGCAGGACAAAGCGGTTGCCGCGGACGGTGATCAGAGCCTCCTGAAGCAGGCGCCGCTGTGCCGGATTTCGCAGGTAGGAATCCATTTTTTCGCGGATATTTTCCTGAAGCCGGCGCTCGCGGCGGCGCAGGGAGGCCAGTTCGGGTGAGGCGCCGTCAAGCACCTCCCCTTCGGAATCGATACAGCGGATCAGCTCACGGCTCAAAGCGGCGCACCCGTCCATCGCAGCAGACAGAGCAGCCAGCAGGGGAAAGAGTTCAGTCTTTTCGCCATCCTGGAAAAAGCTTTTGCAGCGCAGCGTTCCCTTCAAAAAATCGCTCACTGAGGCAAGCTCTTTTCCAAGAAGCGCTCCGCCTTTTTCAGCCCGCACCACCAGGGGGCTAATGTCTTCAACAGGAGAAAGGGAAAATAAACCCCTGGCCCGGAGCAACCGCCCTTCTCCCGTCTCCTGCAGCCGTCGCTCCACCACAAAGCGGTCTGCAGAAGGCAGCAGTATCTCCGCCTTCTGCTGCGCCATGGGGGTAACCGTTAAGGCGGCCAGTTTCTTTCTGATCTCGTTGAATTCCAGTGATTTGATTTCGCGAGCGGTGATCACATCGGCCATGTTTATCGCTATCTCCTCGAGACATACCTGTTATCTTTTAGATAAAAGCGGAGGGGTTTTTCCGCCGCCCGCACAATCCCGATCCGGGGCCCCCTGGCCACATCGCCGGCCCCCATCTCTCTACCTGCAGCGATCCACAGCGGAGGGCAGCGCAGATCGTGGTCGTTAAAAGAACCGTCGATATTCAACGCCTGGCATAGTTTGCCCGGTCCGCCCGCCAGGTGCCG
>CAZQEV010000210.1:0-3016 GCA_964592135.1 uncultured Syntrophomonadaceae bacterium | reverse complement strand
CAGGAATTTGCGCAAAAAGCTTGTTGTCAGAGTTAAGGCTATTCATGCCGTACTATTCAACAGAGCCGGATAAAATCCTTTGCCAAAAAGAAGTCAGGCACACAGATCCCCAAACCGGAAGAACCGAACCCGACCTATCTGAGGGCGTCAAAGCCATCGTCACCCTGACTCATGACTCACATCGCCGGCGGAACAGCTGCTACAATTGGGACAAGAAGTTACGTCCCCGGTGTCCCAGGAGGGCGGCCCCCTGGTGTCTCTGACCAGCCAAAGTGCCTGTCCCTGCGGCGGGTCAGGCCAGGGCTTTTTGCAGCAGGGTGATCACGTCGTCGAATTCCCCGGCGACGTGGGCGCCTGCTTTAGCCAGGCTCTCCATTTTCCCTGATGGACGCCCGCTGCTCCCTTCAATGATCGCCGCGGCATGGCCGAAGACAGTCCCCTCGGGCAGGTTTTCCGTAAAGCGGCCGGAGACGTACGCGATAAGAGGCTTGGTAAAACCGCCTGAGGCGATATAGCCGGCCACCTCTTCTTCAAAGGTGGTTCCCGGCTCGGCATACATGACCACAGCTTCCGTTTCAGCGTCATCCTGGAACAGGGCCAGGAGATCTTTCGGAGGCGATCCGATGAGGGCGTCGCCGCCGATGCTCACGCTGGTGCTCACACCGTAACCGGCCCGCTTCACCATCCAGGAGCTCTCAGCAGTCATCCCGCCGCTGCGGGAGATGACTCCCACGCAGCCGGGGACAAAACAGCGCTCTGTATTGTCACCCCCGATGGCGCCAAGTTTGCATTTCTCGCCTGGACTGATGATCCCCACCGAGTTGGGCCCCACGACCCGGACCCCCTGATCCCGGGTCAATTTCAGGATCTTGACCACATCCATCTGGGGGATATTTTCTGTGACAATAAGGATTGTCTTGATCTCGTTTTCCACCGCTTCCATCACGGCATCGAGAACCGCCGCCGGGGGAACATAGACAATGCTTGTATTCAGTTCATGGGATCTTGCAGCTGCTTTCATGGTGTCGTACACCGGGACACCTTCAACATCCTGCCCGCCCCGCCCCGGGGTCACCCCGGCTATGACAGGCGTGCCGTACTTGAGCATCAGCCCGGTGACCATGGTTGCTTCACGCCCCGTAATGCCCTGGATCACCACCCGTGAATGCCGGTCCACCAGAATAGCCATTACTGTTCACCCCACTGATCGTAGTCCGGGTATACCCGGCGCATTTCTTCCACCATCTTGTTGGCGGCCCGGGTCAGGGTGATATCATCACCGTGATACTCAATACCGAAGTCTTCAAAGATCTTTTTCCCTTCAGCATCAAAGGTGCCCGCTTCTCTGATCACCACAGGGAAGGCAGCAGGGTCGATCCCCAGCTCTTTTAAAGCGCGCACCACACCCTGGGCCATCACATTGATCTGGGTATTGCTGGTGATGTTATGGGCGAGGAAAAGACCCTTCACCCCTTTTTTGGAAAGGATCCCCCTGCATAAGCCGTAGACCTTGCTCTCTGTAGGGTTACCCCCAACTTCGCTGTAATTGGCCGGCCGCCCGCCGGCCCTGATCAGGGCATCCATGAGCAGCAGGCTGGCGCCGCCGCCGCCGCACATGAAGCCGATATCTCCCCCGTCCAGCTCTGTGTAGCGGGCCGTGCCCCGGTAGGCTTCCTCTTCGTTCACCGCCACCAGGTGTTTCTCCAGGTCGGTCAGAGGGCGCCAGGCGCGATCGCTGCCGGCCTGGAACATGCCCCTCAACTGCGGCCGGCGGTAGAGAGCGCCCTCGTCGATGCTCAAAACGGAGTCGACGGCTATCACTCTTTCATCTTTCGTTACCACCAGGGGGTTGATCTCCAGGATAGTGCAATCATAGTTGATAAAAGCATTGTAGAGGCGCGCCGTCACTGTACCAGCCTGGCGCAGCAGATCCCCCTTTAAGCCCAGGGCTGACCAGATCTCAACAGGCCTGAATGCGGGCAGGCCCATGAAGGGATCGACATGGTTGTAGCTGATCTTGTCGGGGTGTTCTCTGCCCAGTTCTTCGATATCGATGCCTCCCGCACTCCCGGCGATGATCACCGGCAGGCGCCTGGTCTTGTCGATAGTGATGGAGAGATACATCTCCTGCAGGATACCCAGTTTCTGTTCAACAAGCAGCTGCTCCACGGGATAATGTGCCACCGTCATCCCCAAAAGCGCAGAGGCCTCGCGAGATACCTCTGCAGCAGTGCCGGCAAAGCGGATGGCGCCCGCTTTGCCCCTTTTCCCCACAGGGACAAGCGCTTTCAGCACAACGGGAAATCCGACCTTTTCAGCAGCTTCCACAGCCTCCTGTACCGTTGAAGCAGCCGATCCCTCCGGAACGGGCAGTCCGTGCTTTTTCAGCAGGGCTTTGCTGTGATGCTCCAGGATCCGGGCCATAACAGATTCAATCTCCTTTTTATTCTATTTTTGTATCTTGGGCGCTGATCAGTTTCGCCAGCTGCAGCAGGCGCCGGGCGTTTTGCACCACCGGGTAATCGATAAATTTACCGCCCTCCAGAGTTATGGCAGCGTGCCCCTTTGCCTCTGCTTCCTCGAAGGCAGCGATCACTTTACGGGCAAAATCTATTTCTTCCCCCGAGGGAGAGAAGATGCGATTCACCGTTTCGATCTGCCCGGGGTGGATGACCAGCTTTCCCTGGAAACCTAGCCGGCGGGCCCTATGGCTGTCCCGGGCCAACCCTTCGGCATCCCTGATTTCGGTGTAAACCGTATCAATGGGCGGCTCCAGTCCCGCCGCCCGGGAGGCATTTACCAGGCGGGCCCTGGCATAAAAGATTTCCGATCCATCAGCGGTCAGGTTCACTCCCAGATCGGCGGTATAGTCCACGGCGCCAAAGCAGAGGCGTTTTACCCTGGGTACGGCTCCGGCGATGGCCGGCGCGTTTTCAATACCCCGGGCATTTTCAATGAGGGGAATAAGATCGACAGTTCCGGCTGCAATGGACCGCTTCTTTTCCAGGTAGGAGAT
>CAZQEV010000209.1:0-3055 GCA_964592135.1 uncultured Syntrophomonadaceae bacterium | reverse complement strand
TATTTATAGAGGCGGGTGCTGTTGTAAGCCCACCGACTTGCGGGCCTTGTCTGGGCGGTTTTATGGGGGTTCTTGCTGAGGGGGAAAAATCTTTGGCCACAACGAACAGGAACTTTGTCGGGCGAATGGGGCACAAGAAGAGTGAGGTTTTTCTTGCCGGACCGGCTGTTGCCGCAGCTTCGGCAGTAATGGGTTTTATTACTCATCCGGAAGAGGTTGTTAATTAATCATGATGTTAAAAGGGAAAACATGGAGATTTGGTGACGATGTTGATACGGATGTAATTGTGCCGGCAAGATATTTGAATACAGGCAACCCCGAAGAGTTAAAAAAACATTGCATGGAAGACATTGATCCGGAATTCAGCAGCAAGGTTCAACCAGGTGATATCATAGTAGCCGGGAAAAATTTCGGATGCGGTTCCTCCAGGGAACATGCCCCAATTGCCATCAAGGCTGCAGGTATTTCCTGTATCATTGCTCGCTCTTTTGCGAGGATATTTTATCGCAATGCCATCAATATCGGTTTGCCTATTTTTGAAATTGATGAAGCTGACCAAGTAAAACAGGGCGATATCGTTGAGGTTGATTTGGGAAAATCATTAATTACTAATTTAAATGATGGCAAGCAATATAAGGCCATAGAATTACCACAATTTTTAAAGGATATTTACCTCCATGATGGTCTGATCGAGTTTATAATTGCCGAGAGCAGCAGCGCCGACGCATAGCTATTACTTTAACAATTAACAGGTGAGGTGTTCCAGATGCATCCAGAGATGGATCAGATAAAATGCACGATCATGAGAGGAGGCACCAGTAAGGGTATATTTATTAAGTTGAATGAACTGCCCTTAGAACCTCAAAAAAGAGACAGGATTATCAAGGCCATATTCGGGTCACCGGACATCAGACAGATTGATGGATTGGGGGGTGCAGATACGCTGACCAGTAAATGTGCGATTATCGGCCCATCCACGAGGCCTGATGCAGACGTTAATTATACATTTGCCCAGGTGGGTATTGAACAGGATGTAGTTGATTATAAGGGCAATTGTGGAAATATCTCTTCGGCTGTAGGGCCCTTTGCTGTTGATGAAGGTATGGTTTCAATAACGGCGCCGGTTACAAAGGTGAGGATTAATCAAACTAATACCGGCAAGATTATAGTAGCAGAAGTCCCTATAAAAGAAGGCAAGGCTGCTGTAAATGGGGATTTGCAGATCGATGGAGCGCCGGGGACGGGGGCTAAAATCACGCTGGACTTTTCAGATACGCAGGGAGCGGTAACGGGAAGTCTCCTACCCACAAAAAAGGCAATGGATACAATCAATATTAATGGCAAAGAGTATCATATTTCTATTGTTGATGCAGGGAACCCATTGGTTTTTATTGCTGCAGATGAACTGGGTCTGAAGGGGACGGAAACGCCTGATGAGATTGACAATAACAGTAAGCTGATGAACACTATTGAACATATTAGAGGAACTGCCGCCGAAAAAATAGGCCTCGTTAAAAGGTGGGACCTTGCAGCAGTTGAAAGTCCGTACATACCCTTTTTTGCCATAGTCAGTCCACCTTCAGACTACGAAACATACAACAAAAAACAGGTTAAAAAAACAGATATAGATCTGGTGTCCAGGCTTCTGTTTATGCTCAAGATGCATAAAACATATCCAGGTACGGGAACTGTGTGTACGGGAGCTGCGGCGAAAATTCAGGGCAGCGTTGTCTGGAATGTGATCTCAGAAGAGGCCAGGAAAAAGCAGACAATAAGAATTGGCCACCCGGCGGGAGTGATCCCTGTTGAAACGGAGACAAAAGTGAGCAATGGGGCAATGGAAATTTCCAAGATAGCCATATACCGCACAGCCAGAAGGATCATGGATGGATATGTTTATATAAATAAATCCAAGATACTGTAGGCTGAAGCCGGCACAGCAATTCATTACGGCATTAACAGGTCAGCAATTTCAACATATTCCATTGGACAGGTGGGCTTGATAATGAAGAGTACATGCATTAAGGGGTGTCAGGTAGTTACCCCTTCAGGTGTAAAAATATGTAATGTATTTGTAGAAAAGGGAACAATTACTGCCGTGACTAATGCTGCACCGGGCAAAGACAATGACACGCAAATAATAGATGGGAGAGGCAAGATATTAATTCCGGGGATGATCGATCAACATGTTCATATTCGGGAACCCGGTGGTCCGGAGCATGAAAATTTTGAGACAGGAACAGCTGCAGCGGCGGTAGGAGGCGTGACTACTGTTTTGGAGATGCCTGTCTCTGATTTACCGGTAACATCCGCGGCACAGCTGATGAAACGAAAAGTTCTGGCACAGGAAAAGGCATATGTTGATTTTGGTTTTTACGGCGGAGTAGGGGTCGGCAGCATTGAACGGGTTCGGGAGCTTGTGGACGCAAGGGTGATCGGGTTTAAAACTTTCCTGTGTATGCCCGATCCGCATAGAGAGAAAGAAATGGCAGGTTTGTGGGTCGAGAAAGACAGTGATCTGGAAGATGTTTTCCGTGCCGTGGCAAGCACCGGCCTGCCCATTGCCGTTCACGCTGAAGATGGAGAAATGATCAGGGATAAGGAAAAAGAAGGATTGCGGGGTGTTCATAGCAGGCCTCCTGAAACGGAGATCAATGCTGTAAGAAGAGCAACGGCAATAGCTGAGAAAACGGGCGTAAGGCTGGTGCTTTGTCACCTGTCCACATTTGAATCTGTTGAGATAGCATTAGCGGCTAAAAAAAGGGGAGCGGACATTTTTATTGAGTGCACCCCCCACCATCTTTTTCTGAATGCAGAAGATGTTGTCGGATTTGAAACATATTCCAAAGTCAAACCGCCTATCCGATCAAAGAAAAGCGTTGATCAAATATGGGAACTACTTGCCCGCGATAGTAGCAGTGTAGATGTTGTGGCGAGCGATCATGCCCCTTATGAAAAAAGGTTGAAAGATTTGGGTGCATCTAAAGCGCCCTATGGAATTCCGGGGTTGGAGTTGAGTCTGCGTTTATTAATAGACGCGGTTTTACGCAACCGT
>CAZQEV010000208.1:0-3061 GCA_964592135.1 uncultured Syntrophomonadaceae bacterium | reverse complement strand
AAAGGAGAAATAGACCCAGCCCGAGCAGAAGCAGGGCCAAACCAAAAGTTCTGACAAGCCGGATACGGCCACCGGCCACGCCAACCCGCTGCACCGTGGTGGCCAGCTGATCCGCTCTGATCTTCTTATACCCGTCGCGTTTCATTGATCATGGCTCCCCTCATTCATGATAACGTCGATATTGCCACCGTTCGTTACCCTGTTATCGCTTGCAAATGCCCACCGCGAGCCTGCCTGCTTTCGTAATCTTTTCCCCGTTATCCCCGTTGTTCAGATTGCCGATTGCAATGAGCAATAGCCGCTCTGCAGAATGAGGCCTGGCGGGGCGAAACACGCATCATCGCCTATGCCTTCAACCTTGACCTAAAGATAGGGCTTTGCTTTTACCTGGAGCAATCATAGCCAATCTTCTGTCATCTTGTCAACAAAATATCTATCCACATGCTGCCTCGGGTGGAATGACACGGCATGTGTTTCCCCGGAAGAATAACTGGTCGTTTGAACGACCAGTAAGAAAGCGGCCCTAACACCTGTTTTTAGGGTTGCCCGGGCAGGAATCATGCCCGGAAGGGCCTAAATGCTGCCTTTTTGGAGCAGGAACCGCCTGCGAATATCCCCGGAGCTAAAAAAGGCGGCTGATCAAGTGACTTTTTGATGGTTAAAAGTCACTCCCCATGCCGCGGATTTTGCCTTATTATAGTAGCAAAACAAGGTTTTTGTATTTATCGGGCGAACCGGCGCACCCGGCTCGCTATCTCTGTGCGGTGCCGGGGGCAGGCCCCGGGTATAAGGATTTTACAAAAAGGCAGAACGTCAAATCTGAAGGGGGAGAGAGGCATGAATATGCGCAGTCGGGGCAGGCAGAAGAGATGTTGGGCGGTTGCGATATGTTTGCTGTTGCTGTCGGTCACTCTGGCTACAGCCCTGCCCGACCACAGCGTATTGGCGGCGGTGGGGCAGGACAGCGCCTGGTCCGGCAACTGGGAGATCATCGGCAGCCTGGAGCAGGGTTTTTTTATTTCGGCTAGCGGTATCGCCGTGGATAACAGCAATAAGGATACTCACGGCACCATCTATGTGGCGGATCCCGGTAACAACTGTCTCCGATCCAGGGCGGGGGGCGCCACTAACTGGACGTTTCCGCCAAACCAGCCCTTTGCATATTACGACCAACCCTGGGATGTGGCCGTAGACAAGAATGGCGATGTCTACGTAGTGAATACCGGGGGGGCTAGCCAGGAGAGGGTGGTCTGGAAATACGTGCCATCTACCGGACAGTGGACGGATCTGACCTATGGCTACCCTTTTCTCATGGCCCAGGGCATTGCTGTCGATAACAGCGGCAATGTTTACGTGACCAACACCTCCATGCTCGAATTTTGGGAAATAGGCAAAGTGGTAAGGCTGGCGCCGGGCAGCACCTCCTGGGAGGCGATCAGCGACCCCAACGATTCCCCATTATTTATCGCACTGCCACGCGGTATCACAGTGGACGGCAGTGGAAATGTCTATGTGACAGCTAACACAAACAGCAGCGACAGCCGCCTGCTAAAGTATACGCCCGGCACCTCTTCATGGGAGGGCATCGGAGGCGGCGAAAGCGGACTCGTGTTCAACAGTGTAGCCGCCGACCCTTTCGGCAATGTCTACGTAGCGGTGACAAGTTCTAGAGAAGGTGTGAATTCACACATCTATATGTTTGAAAACGGCGGCGTCGCTAACAGGGCCAGGATTTTCCGGACGCCCGGCGACTTCAAGGATCTTCGGGGAATTGCCGCCGATGACCAGGGCTGTATTTACATGACCGACCGGACCGACAACGGCTCCGTCATTTCAACCCATCAGGGCTGGGCGACGGGCCTGGCCTGGAGTACACAGCCGGGGAACGGCACGCCCGGGCAAAGCCTGGCGCAGCAGCCGGTTGTGCGCCTGGTGGGGGCCGGCGGACAGACCATGACAAATGTAAGCAACATTACGGTGACGGCCACCCTGAACTCATCCAACGGTGCAGTTTTAAGTTCAGACACCGCCACCCTGACCAAGGGCGTAGCCACCTTCTCCAACCTTCGCGTCGATCGGCCGGGCACCTATTCCCTGAAAGCGGAGTGCAATATAACCAACTACCCCGTTAACGTGATTGTTAACAACTGGATATACTTCGATCTAAGCGCCCTCATTGTCAGCGGCGACAGTGCAGAGTTCACCATTACACAGCCGCCGGCGGCGGCGCCCACGGCATCGCCGGCGTCAGGCACCCGGGTGGCCAGGGGATGGACGATCACCCTTGCCAGCGCCACGCCGGGAGCGACGATCCGCTACACCACTGACGGCAGCAACCCCGGTCCCGGCAGCCCGGGGGGCGCCAGCGGCACCGAGGTAACGGTGACCGGCGCCCTTGGCGGAACCTTCACTATCAAGGCTTATGTCTCCGCTGAAGGGTGGTCGGACAGCCCCGTTTCCACTTTCACATACAGCATCTATTCCGCCGACAGCTACACGGTCACCTTTATGGACGGCGGCGCCTTCTACGCCACCCGGACTGCGCCGGCGGGCACCGCTGTCGGCAGCGCAACCTGGCCGGTACCCTCCAAACCTGGTTACACCTTCAGCGGCTGGTACACCGCCGTTGCGGGAGGGACTGAATTTACCGCCGGCACAATTGTGGAGACCGATACCACTGTCTACGCCAGGTATGTCCCCATTTCCTACAATCTGAGTTACCAGTTGAACGGCGGCAGCGCCACCAACCCGAACACCTACACGGTGGAAAGCGCCAACATCACCCTGAACAACCCTACCCGGGAGCATTACGACTTTACCGGTTGGTCGGGTACGGGAATACCCGAAGGCGAAAAATCCTCGAGCGTGACCATACCGCAAGGCTCGCTGGGCGACCGGTCATACATTGCCCATTGGGAGCCCGTGATCTATAGTATTACCTACGATCTGGACGGTGGTGCTGTGGACTCCGCTAACCCCGATAGCTATACAGTAGAGACAGCAGGTTTCGCCCTGCATAACCCCTCCCGTTCCGGATACACCTTTGCCGGCTGGTCCGGTA
>CAZQEV010000207.1:0-3064 GCA_964592135.1 uncultured Syntrophomonadaceae bacterium | reverse complement strand
CCCGCACCCGCACCATTCTACTGCGGGCCGGCCTGACAGAAAATATCGGCCTCTTCTGCACCGGGGATAATTATGCTTCCGTTGAACAATTTGTGCGGAAAAGAACAGGACATCTGTCGGTAGGCTGATGTTTTTCGGCTAAAGGCAGAAGGAATATCCACTAAGGAAATATCAGGGGGGCAGGTTGGTATGGGATGGATTATCGGCATAGCCCTGGGTCTCCTCGTTGTGGTGTTCTATTCATAACCGGTTGATAATCCTGCGGCGGCGGATTCAGAATGCCTGGGCACAAATAAAGGTGCAGCTTAAGCGGCGCTACAAGAGGGGGGAAGCCGTGGCAGAGGCGGGGTTGGATAGAAGAAGCGGGGGCGAACCGGTCAGTGAGGCAGGGTCGGTCCCGGCGAAAAGGGTTTGGCTGGGGGTCGCCCTGGCCGCCATATGTGCGGGCCTGGCCCTTTTTTTCTATTTCCACCCCGGGGGTAAGGCTCGTATTCTGCTGGCGCAGGATGCCTATGACCCGCTGGCGGGCCTGATCGAGCCTTACGGCGGCGGGAGCATAGAACCGCTGAACCCTTACCAGCTGGGGCTGCGGCTGCCGGGCTTGAAGGGGATGGCCTTTGTTTTCGGCACCCAGGCCCGCCATTATCAGGGGCAGAGGGAAAGCTCCGGCTATGTGCCGCTCTACACCGCCACTTTGGTCATCGCCGTAAACCGCAACGGCAACTCCACCGGCTTGATCAGCGGCTGGCGCACCTTGCTGGAGAGCGAGGCGGTGGTGCTCCCCCCCCATCATGGTACGGAGGGGGGGCGGCTGGCCGCCATTGCCCTGGCGCGGGGGCTGGGGGCGGCGGAGGGGGATCTCAGCCCGGCGATCAGGGCTTACGCTTCCCTGCAAGCGCAAAACCGTTTAAATCACCAGGATCAATATCATTCCCGCGCCTACTGGGCTATGTTTGACCCCGAAGGGCTGGACGAACATGATGCGGTGATCCTCTGGGACTACCAGGCGGCGGCGCTGAAAAGAAGCTGCGCTGACTGGGAGATCATCTATCCGGAAGAGGGGCCCTTTTCAGTGGACTGCGGCTTTGCCTACGGTGGGGGTGGAAGGGAAACCGATAACCTGCGGGCGGTGAAAGGGTATCTCCTCTCGGATGAGGGGCGGCAAGCCCTTGAAAGAGCCGGTTTTTCACCTTTTACGGGGCCTGTCGATTTATCAGTGTGGGACCGGGCCCGGCTGACCTACAATCCCGGTTTCCGCCGCGCTGTTTTGAATGTGAAGCGCTACGGCCCCGCTTCAGTGCAGGAGCGCCTCCTGCTGCAAGCTGCTATTTTGTTTCTCTTTGCTATCGCCGCCCAGCGGATCCTCCGGCGGATCCCCGCCGGACTTTACCGGACCACCAGTTTGGCCGGCATACTCTTTGTTTTGCTCTGGATGGTTTTGGGCACGGCAAAACTGCTGGTGCCCACCCCCGCTTTAACCCGCTACCTCTGGTTTGCCACCTATATCCCCCGCAATTTTCTGCCCGTCTGCTGGTTCTGCATGTGCCATGTGAATCGCTATAGCCGTCTTCCTTCCCAAAGGAACCTGGCGGCGCTTCTTTATGGAGCACTATTCCTGACGGCTTTTGTTTTTACCAATGATCTTCACCGGTTTTTTTTCGCTTACACCGGCGAGCTGCCCGTTACCTGGACGGATCAGTACACCAACGGATGGGGCTATTATTTCTCCCTCTCCTGGGCTTTTTCCCTGTCCGTCGCCGGCTTGATGCTCCTTGTACACAATAACTGGACCGGACAAGAAAAACGGCGTATGTTTTATGCCGCCATATTTTTCATCCTCCTGACCGCCTATCAATCGCTTTATGCCGTCGGTGTGGAGCAGATACTCGATCTGGATATCCCAACTACTGTAGCCCTCCTTTTCCTGGCCTTTATTCTAGCTGCCCAGCGGGAGCGTTTCATGGGGGCATCGCTTCTGGAGCTGCCGCTTTTTCAAAATTCACCCTACGCTATTTCCATCTACAACCGGGAGGGAGGGGCGGTATACAGCAATGCGCTCATGGATGCTTTGCCCTGCGGGGAGACGCCTTTCCCCCTCGACAAAGGAAAACCGGAAGGATCTTCATCGGTCCCGGTGGGTGGGCGGGTGTTCAGGCCCCATGTCTATGAATTGGAGAGCGGCAGGGCGCTGGTGCTTGAAGATGTTACCCCTCTTAAACGGCTGGAGGGGGAGCTGCAGGAAACCCATAAAAGGTTGAAGGCGATCCGGGGACTTCTTATCCGCCGGGCCGGGGAAACCCGCCGCCTGGCGGGCCGGTTGGAACGTGAACGGCACGCCCGGCAGATGGAGGGGCTTTTTCAGAAAAAGCTGGAGGAGGCCCGTCGCTATTTGGGCCTTCTTTCCAAAACCGCTGAACCGGAAGAGTATAATGGGCTGCTGCGCCGTATCCGTTTTCTGCTTTCCATCTGCCAACAGCGGCTGCGTCTTATTATCAGCAGCCTGGAGAACCATGCTTCGCTCCCCTTTGCTTTGATCGAGAGATATGCCGCCGGGCTGATCGAGTCCGGAAGGCGCTTTGGCCTGGACGCGGTGATCACTGCCGATTTTAACGGTACCTGCCCCCCCGTCATTGTGGCGCCCCTCCTGGAGTCCATTGACCGAATATTCCTCTATGCTTTTGGGATGCCCGGTTCTTCGGTCATCTGCCGCCTGGAAAGGGGAGTATCCGCTCTAATTTTAACTGCTCACTTTTCCCGGGAGGAGGATCTTCCTTTCCCGGCTGATAATTTGATACCGGGGGATCTCCAGGTGCTCCTGACTGGATTGGGCGGAGAAATTCATGAAGAGGCGGAGGAAGACGGTCTTCTGGTGCGCTTAATTTTTCCCTGTCGGGAGGTGGCAAAGTGATCTGGTACCATCTGCCCTTCGCCTTCAGTCTGGTCCTGTTCATTATGCTGCTGCTGACCACTGCTCTGCAGGCGGTTTTGGCCCTGGAGGCAGGGGATCTGCTCCGGGACAAGTCATCCCTGCGTTTTATTCGCCGGCATTACAGCCTTCTATCCA
>CAZQEV010000206.1:0-3079 GCA_964592135.1 uncultured Syntrophomonadaceae bacterium | reverse complement strand
TATGCCGGACGGGAGCCGGTTATTTAAGGGAAAAACTTTTAGCACATGAAGGACACGACCTTTCCCGGCTTAGAGGAAATTATCTCTGCACCAGAAAAAAGTGCTGCCTGGACTAGGCGGCCGCTTCTTCAGGGCGGCCGTGAAACCCAGAGGCGCACCTGCCATTATTCCTTTTTACCTTCAAGTTTTTTCAGAAGCTCCTCAATCCTTTCCCGCTGTCTGTGCTCCCCCCCGGGATCAAGTTCAAAAGTGACGTTAAACCGGCTCCCTTCTACGGCACCCGGGGGCAGTAGAAGCCGCGGCAAGGCTACTCTGATTTCTTCCTCCCCGAAAAGCAACACCGCATAGTCGCCCTCAAAACGGTCTAGAACAGCTTTCAATTGCATTTGTACCCCCTTATTCCCCCGTTGTTGAATTGCGGTTTTGCTTCACAGTGTATCCGACCCCATCGGTGGTGATGACAATGGTGCCGTGTTTGTCGGTCCGGTAAACATCCGCACCGGCTTTGCCAAGTCTGGCCAGGGTCTCCTTGTGCGGGTAGCCATAAGTATTATCCCTTCCACACATAATCACAGCGGTCTCGGGCTTAACGATATTAAGAAAGGCCCGGGTGGTAGCCTTTCTGCTGCCGTGGTGGCCCACTTTCAGAATGGTGCCGGCCAATTCACCGCCGCTGTTAAGAATCTCAGTCTCCGCAGCACCCTCAGCATCACCGGTAAAAAGAAAACTTACACTGCCGAAGGTAACCCTGGCTACAATGCTGGCATCATTGAGCCGGGCGGAGGAAGGGGATGAAGGATGCAGGATCTGCATAACAGCCCCACCACCCAGGTCACGTTTCAACCCGGCCCGGCCCACGGTAAATTTAATATCTCGTTTGTCAATAAGGGATAAATAATCTTCAAAGGTTTTTGTCGTATGAACAACGCCGGGATCTATGATTTCTTCCACCGCCAGGATCTGCAAAACATTGATCAACCCCCCGATATGGTCCGAATGGGGATGGGTGCCGATGACCAGGTCAAGACCGGTTATACCCCAGGACTGGAGATAATTAACCGCCGTAGGACCGCGTTCCCCGCCGTCGATCAATACATTTTTCTCAGGCGTTTGAATAAGAATTGCATCCCCCTGGCCGACATCTATAAAATGAACTCTGAGGTGACCGTCAGGGAGAAGGGGCCCTTCTTCTTTATAAATGGGGCCCTCTGTAACGTCTCCCGGAGCTCTTACAGTACTATCTTCATCAGAATTATAATCATGAGCTCCCCTGCCTTTAAGATCCCACCAGCTAACCATGGTTAGGAATAGAAAAAGAAAAAGAACTGCACCAATAATTGACTTGTTACGCACTTAATCAAACCTTTGCTGTAGAATGTAATAGGAGCGATGCTGCCCGGCGGAGGCATCAGCATAAGCAAATACAAATAAATCCCATAGCCGCCGTGAGCAAAACCGGTTATAAACCTTTTTTAACCAGGTCCTACCTCTATGAGATATGCAGCCACTCCCACTATGGCCGCCACAATGGTGTTTACCACGGTAGCCCAAAATGCAGCTTTCCGATCCATAGCGATAAGAGGGAAAAGAGCATCCCCATCTTGAGAAACAGCATTGGCCAACAGCGCTGCAAAAGGAAACATTCCCTTGAGGTAGAGGGATACAAAGATCACCTGCGGTCCGCAGCCCGGGATAATTCCCACAAGAACCCCGAGCAAAACGGAGGTCAAACCCGTCGAGGCTAAAGCTGCTACCATCACTTGTTCGCCGCCGGCAAAATATACAGCCAGCTCGTAAACAAGGTAGGCTCCAAAAACCCAGGTGCCCACAAAAGCAGTTTCCTGCGCATTGTGAATTAAGGTCTCCTTAAGAGAAAACAGCTTATGCTCCGCATCTTCGTGGCTCTGGGCCTGAACAAATTTCCTGGAAAATAACATGTACAGCACCATGACCACAGTGCCCAACACTCCGACAACAACACCCATGTTGGGCAATCCCGGGAGGCGGTTAATGTCTATTTGCGCCAGCTCAAGAATTCCCAGTAGGAGACCCACCGTAATAGCTATCCAGAATAGAATGTAAAAGTTGTGGGTCACCCTGTAGCCCAGGGTGCCGGGATTAAGAGGGGTGGCATGGTGAAGGATCACATCGATCTCATCGCCTTCCTCGTGCCCGATATGTCTCAAATCGCTGGAGCGGCAGTCACCGGGATGATCGCAATAGATCTCATCCAGCGCTGCTTCCGCTTCATCGTGTTTCCTTTTTAAATCAATAATAGCTTTTTCCCCTGATCTTTTTCTGACCCACTCCCCGATCTTGTAATAATCAACGATATAACCGGTAACAGCGCCAACGACAAGGCACACAGCGGTAATAACAGCAAAGTCACGGGGCGCCTGTGTCAGTGTCACAAAAGCTGAGTCGCCCGCGGTGGCTATCAAAGTAGCCACAACAGTGCCGAAAGTAACATTACCCTTTACATAAAGAGGCATTACCAGAATGGAACCCCCGCAACCGGGAATAATGCCCAGGAGCGAACCGATGAGCGGCTGATATTTTTTTGATCTGGCGATGGCTTCGATAAATGCCCCCTGCTGCCTGTAGTCGATATAACCAAAGAACAGGAGAACGGCCCCGACAAAGACCGTCACCTGAATAAAGGACTCTCCGGCGCTCTTCAAAAGAAGCGTCGCCAATTCCCCGCCCATTCTCTCACCCCTGAATAACAATCTAATCACTATATTTTATTTCTTTACTTTAGATCCCTCTTTTTCCGCTGCTTATGGATAACTTCCTTCTGCCGCCTGCACAGTGGCAGATAAAGATTTTTAGCATCCCTGCTCTTCTTGCTCTTTACGTTCTCGATGCATGTTGAATCCTTCTCCTGTAAAGATAAATGTGATATTTTTATAGCTAACAAGGTGCAGCTTGTTATTCTATAGTCATCGCTCGCGCGAACCCAGGACCAAGTATTGCCGCCGCATTATAAAACTATTTGAAAACCCGGCATTAAGGGATGCAAAAAAATTCGCCATGACCTGCAACGCTTATTCAGTAAGGGATTATATCTTTATCGTTC
>CAZQEV010000205.1:0-3105 GCA_964592135.1 uncultured Syntrophomonadaceae bacterium | reverse complement strand
AAAACGATTACGCTCTTCTTTGTCATTGTCCCCTCCCCTTTCGCCTGCAATCTATTTTTCCTTTGATTTTATCCAGGTGAATATCTTATGTCAATGAGCCTTAATTTCAAAAGGGACCCCGCCCATACGCACAACTCCGCCCCTGAAACCGCCACACCGCTCACGGCGGTGTTTCGCTAGATCTCTCACCCCATCCCCCGGTAACCGATAGACTTGACCTTTCCCTCTTCAACTAGCACGGGAACCATACCTGCACCGTACTTCTCCCTGGCCTCTTTCAGCGCAGAGCTGTCACGGCTGACATTATGCAGCCTGTACGAAAGACCATCCTGCTCCAGCTGCTCCATCTGTTTCCGGCAATGGGGACAGCCGTCTTTTATATACAGCTCCAGCATCTCCCACACTCCTTTCTACAGTAACGGCAATTCCCGCCCTACCCTTTTTTTCCTTCCGCCAACCTGCCCGCCGCCAATCGCTATTTCCCGCCGCTGTTGCTACATTCTACCTTTGTTTATACCACTTTTCTCCTGCAGATTCCAACAGGCCTGCTTTTCCTCCCCTAATTCATTCTCACCTCGCCGTCAGAACCAAAGAGGTTCTCCACCGCGCTTTTAAATTCCCGGTAAAGCGCAGAATCCTCCCCCAGGCTCTGCTGCAGGGAATCAACGAGCCCCCGGTAATACCAGGATATCTGATCCCGCCCCCTGTGAAAGCGTCCCCACACCGCATCGCCATGCCCACGGTAATCACGGGCAATGGAGATGATATTATGCAGCTTGTCGGCGCAGGCGAGGGCGGCCAGATCGGGGGAAGCTGTTTTCAGGCGCTGCAAGGTAGCATTTTTGCGCTCCTCCCAGGGAGCGGACCTGTCCGCCTCCGAAGCGCCCTTGACCAGCTCTGCCACCCGCTCCCCAAACTGCCTGCGGATTTCTTCCAGGGTAATGTCGGTGTCTTCAACCGTATCGTGCAACAGCGCTGCAATAGCCATCTCTTCATCGCAGCCGTGTTTCAGCAAAAGCATCGCCGCAGCAGCAGGGTGAATGATATAGGGTATATCCGTACCCTTTCTTAACTGGCCCCGGTGCGCCACAGCCGCCAGCTCCAGTGCGTCATAAAATTTGTCAGAGAATGTTCCCACCGCCACCTCTCCTTTTTCTACTGGTTACCTTTTCTTCCCCCAATCATTCCGAAATCATGCTGCAGACAAATAATGGCTTCCCGCCGGCGTTATTCATTTTGCTCCTGGCTTCGACAGCGTCAGGGCGGCCCCTCTGATCCGGGAGAAATTTCTTATTCTCCGCAGCCGCCCTTAACTGATCAGTAAAGCAGGGCGTCGCTGCTTATCTCAAATATAGCGCTTGCCGCCTCAGCCTCATCTGCCTCCATCGGGATCATAGCGTTTCAAAAAGAGGGAGTTGCTCACCACCGTCACCGAACTCAAAGCCATTGCCGTTCCGCCCATCACAGGTGTGAATATACCGAAAACAGCCAGGGGAACGGTGATCACATTGTAGAAAAATGCCCAGAACAGGTTTTGCCGGATCTTGCGCAGCGTCTGCCGGGAGAGGCGAATTGCAGAGGCGATCTTTTTTAAATCACCTTTCATGAGGGTAATAGAGGCGCTTTCCATGGCCACATCCGTCCCGGTGCCGATAGCCATGCCCACATCGGAGGTAGCCAGCGCCGGCGCATCGTTGATTCCATCACCGACCATGGCCACAACGCGCCCGCCCTCTTTTAATTTCTCCACCTCTGCAGCTTTATGCTGCGGTAAAACCCCGGCAATGATATTGTCAATACCCACCTGCCTGCCAATAGCCCGGGCGGTTTTCTCCTGGTCACCGGTGAGCATGTAGAGCTCCAGGCCCATCCGCTGCAGCTCCGCGATGGCCTCCCCGGCGCCGTCTTTCACTGTATCCGCCAGCGCCACCATGCCGGCGAGGCTTTTTCCCTTCATCGCCACCATCACTGTTTTGCCTTCTTCTTCCCAGCGGTTTTTCTGCGTAAGCAGGGATGACAGATCTATACCGGCGTCATCCGCCAGCTTCTCGTTGCCCACAAACCAGCTGTCACCCGCAAAGTCGAAGCGGATGCCCCGCCCGGGCAGCGCCTCGAAATTGTCGACATCCGCCAGCAGGATCTCCCTTTCCAGCGCCTCTTTAACCATGGCCTGCCCCAGGGGATGCTCCGATCTCTTTTCTCCCGAGGCAATAATCCCCAGCAGTTCCGACTCGCCTGAGGGATGCAGCGCCAAAATATCCGTTACCGCCGGGCTCCCCCGGGTGATGGTCCCCGTCTTATCAAGAACCACGGTATCGATCTTACCCGCCCGCTCCAGATGTTCACCGCCCTTGATCAGGATACCCCGGCCCGCCCCCACACCTGTCCCCACCATAATCGCTGTCGGTGTGGCCAGACCCAGAGCACAGGGGCAGGCCACCACCAGAACTGTCACCATATGCATCAGGGCATCTTCAAAACCGGCCCCGCTGATGTACCAGCCGCCAAAAGTAAGCAGGGCAATGGCTATGATCACCGGCACAAAGATACTGGAAACCCGGTCCGCCAGGCGCTGAATGGGAGCTTTGGAGCCCTGTGCCTCCTCCACCATGCGAATAATCTGGGCCAGCACCGTTTCCTGGCCGACTTTCATTGCCCTGAATGTAAAGCTGCCGTATTTGTTAATGGATGCCCCCACCACCTCGTCACCGGGGTTTTTCTCCACGGGCATGCTCTCCCCGGTGAGGTGTGATTCATCGATGCTCGAATTTCCCTCAAGAATCACCCCGTCTACAGGGACCCGCTCCCCGGGGCGCACCACGATCAGGTCACCGGCCACAACCTGCTCCACAGGGATATCTCTCTCCGCACCCTCCCGGAGCACCCGGGCTGTTTTTGACTGCAGCTCCATCAACTTTTCGATGGCCTCCGAGGTCCGCCCCCTGGCCACCGCCTCCAGCAGCCTGCCCAGCAGAATAATGGTCATAAGCACCGCCGCCGATTCAAAATAGAAAAGACCCCAGCCGGCGAAAAGAGAGATCAGGCTGTAGAAATAGGCTACCGAGGTGCCCAGCGCCACCAGAACATCCATATTCGCGCCGCCAG
>CAZQEV010000204.1:0-3123 GCA_964592135.1 uncultured Syntrophomonadaceae bacterium | reverse complement strand
GGACTTGTTGACAGGATGCTCGATGTAGATAAGGCTTTTACCAACAGGTTTATTCGGGGAAAAGCGGATTGAACGGCTCCGGAAAATAGGGATGGTAACCTTTAGACAGGTGCCCTGCGCGCGGCCCCCGACAGGAGAATGGGAAAGCAGGAGTAAAATCAAAGGGTGGGCCGGCCCCGCCCTGGAGGGTATGGTTAATGAAAACAGCAGCTCTGCAGCTGGAGAAGATCAGCTCAAGCTATCACTTTGGAAATGAAAACCTGCCTGTGCTGAAAAACATCTCTATGACCCTGGGCGCGGGCGAGTTTGTTGCGCTGCTCGGCCCCAGCGGCTCCGGGAAAAGCACCCTGTTAAGGATCGCCGCCGGGCTGCTCAAACCCGACAGGGGCCGGGTGCTCCTTGAGGGTCGGGATATTACCGGGCATGCCGCCCGGGTCGGCTACATGCCGCAGCAGGACCTTTTATTTCCCTGGAAAACACTGCTCCAAAATGCCGCGCTGCCGCTGTTGAGCGCCGGCCTGTCCGCAGAGGAGGCCCGCGCCCGTGTCTCTGCACTGCTGCCCGTTTTCGGCCTTGACGGTTTTGCCTTATACTACCCTGATCGCCTGTCGGGGGGTATGAGGCAGCGGGCAGCACTGCTGCGCACTATTCTAATGGAGGGCAGCCTGCTGCTCCTTGATGAGCCTTTTGCTGCGCTCGATGCTCTCACCCGGGAAAACCTGCAGGGGTGGCTGCTGCAAATTTTAAGCCGTTTTCAAAAAGCGGTTCTCTTTGTAACTCACAGCGTCGACGAGGCGATCTATCTGGCCGACCGTATCTATATGATCTCGGAGCGCCCGGGCCGGATCATCCTGGAGATGAGGGTTGATCTGCCCCGGCCCCGCTCCCGCAGCGTGGTCACAACACCCCTGTTCACCTCATACAGGCAGGCGCTGATGGAGGCGCTCGCAAAAACGCCAACGGCGTAAACAGATCCACGGGGCGGCAGAAAATCAGGATTCCTCAAGGCGGGCGATGTGGATGGCCAGGAGAAGGCCCGAGACAGCAGTAACTCTGGCGGTTTCAGAGGTCAGTTCATTGCTCAAACCGCGGGAGGAGGCAAAGTAGAGGGTCTCTCCGTGAAGGGGATACCTCAGCCCCTGCGTGGTGACACCCCTTGTCTCCGGGGTAAGGGAAAAGAGGGAGAGATAGTCGCCTGCCCGGCCGGACTGGATCAGCTCGCGATCCATGAGCCGCACCGTCTGCCGCTCATCAATAATCCTGGCCGGGACACCGGCTCTGAAGGGAATCGTCAGCAGGAAAAGGTTGATCAGGGCATGGTCGGCCCTGCTTCCTCCCAGGGCGCCGCATAGAATAATTTCCGCCGGCCGGAGCTCCAGGGCATAGCGCAGCGCCATCTCCAGGTCCGACTGATCCTGGTCAACAGCGGGATTACTGATCCATCGAAGGGGGTAGCGGTCCAGCTGACGCCTCATCGCCCCATCCAACGAATCGTTATCCCCCACCACGGCAAAAGGTTGGATCCCCATAGCCAGAACATGACGGCTTCCCCCGTCAACGCAGATCACCAGGTCATCCCGGTGGATCCGCTGCCGGTAAAATGCCGGATCCCGGCATTCACCGTTGGCAAAAAGAAAAACCCGCCGGCCGGTCATCTGTTCTCCCCCTTTCACACGACAGCTCACGATTCCAGGACATGGCAGTATCTTGCCGCCATGCAGATTGCTCCTGCCCGGGACACATTCCTCTTTTAATGTTCACAGATGCAAACCCTGTAATCACAAACAATTCTTTTCCAAGCTCCATTATCCTGCAATTCATTTGAACGACAGCAACCGCTTATCCTTTATTCTGCCATAAAGTTTGGCGAAGAAAAAGGACCCGGATCATTTGTGGCGAATGTAAACAGAATTATGTAGCTGCCTGTTAAGGGAGTATCAACCCGGATCGATGACTGATTTCAGCAAAGCAAACAGCATGGGTGAGGAGAGTATCGGCAGGCTGCTCTGGCGTTTTTCTCTGCCGGCAACTGTGGCCATGGCGGTAACAGCTTCGTACAACGTTGTTGATGCCGCTTTTGTGGGCCGTCTCGGCAGCCAGGCCTTCGCCGCCCTTTCAGTAGCTTTCCCCGCCCAGATGATTTTTGGGGCCCTGGCCATCGGCACGGGGATTGGGGCCGCCTCTTTAATCGCCCGCTCCCTCGGCGCTGGGGATCCTGAAGGAGCCCAGGTCGCCGTTGGCCAGGTAATTATACTCTCCCTCTCTCTCGGTTTTCTGCTAACTCTGGCCGGCCGCTTCTACCTGGAACCGATGCTGGTTCTCTTCGGGGCCACACCGGAGATTCTGCCCTTTTGCATCGAGTATATGTCGGTGATCACTGATGGAGCGGTTTTGCTCTTTATTTCTTTTATGCTCGCCCACACCATCAGGGCCGAGGGAAACGCCATCTTTCCCATGACCGTGCTCATCGCTTCTGCAATAACCAACATTATTCTTGATCCCATCTTTATTTTTGGGCTGAAGATGGGGATCCGGGGAGCGGCCATTGCCACACTGCTGGCCAAAGTAGTCAATGTTGTCCTCTACCTGTGGTATTACCTGGGCGGTAAGAGCGTCCTGAAAATTTCCGGTCGCCACCTGCGCCCCCATGGTAGAATTATTCTGGAGATCTACAGCGTCGGCCTGCCCACCATCTTGATCCAGGTTTCATTCAACACCTCGCTGATTATTGCCAACAAGGTTCTCGGCGGTTTCGGGCATGTATCCATTGCTGTGATGGGGATCGTCATGCGCCTGCAGCAGTTCGCCACCATGCCGGTGATCGGGATGAACCAGGGGCTGCTGCCAATTATCGGGTATAACTACGGCGCAAAAAAATACCTGCGAATTCGCGAAGCAGTGATCAAGGGGCTTGTTACAGCCGTTCTTTTCGGCGCCGCCGCCGGCCTGGCTTTCTTTATTTTCCCGGGGATTTTCCTGCGCATCTTTACCGATGAAAAGGTGCTGCTGCAGGAAGGCGCCACAGCCCTGCGCATCATGGTCCTGATGTACCCGCTTATCGGTGTGCCCCTTATCAGCGGCGCCCTTTTCCAGGGTGTGGGCAAGGGCCTCCCTGCGCTTCTT
>CAZQEV010000203.1:0-3132 GCA_964592135.1 uncultured Syntrophomonadaceae bacterium | reverse complement strand
TGTCCCGGCCGCCGAAATAGGGGCGCAGCACTTCGGGTAAGATCACGCTGCCGTCTTCCTGCTGGAAATTTTCCAGAAGAGCGGCAACGGTGCGGCCCACGGCCACGCCGGATCCGTTCAAGGTATGCACGAACTGCGCTTTCTGGCCCGGCGCGGGACGATAGCGGATCCCGGCCCGGCGGGCCTGAAAATCAGTAAAATTGCTGCAGGAGGATATCTCCCGGTAGGTCCCGGCCGAGGGTAGCCATACCTCCAGATCATATTTTTTCGCCGCAGAAAATCCGAGATCGCCGCTGCACATGAGCATGACCCGGTAGGGCAGTTCTAGGAGCTGGAGCACTCTCTCAGCATCATTAGTCAGACTCTCCAGCTCTCCGGACGAACTTTCGGGCAGCACAAACTTGACGAGCTCGACCTTGTTAAACTGGTGCTGGCGGATGAGCCCGCGGGTATCGCGACCGTGGGCACCCGCTTCGGAGCGAAAGCAGGCGCTGTAGGCCACGTAACGCAAGGGCAGCAGCGCAGCATCAATAATCTCATCCCGGTGCAGGTTTGTCACCGGCACCTCGGCGGTGGGAATCAGGTAATAATCTGAACCCTCGATCTTAAATGCATCTTCAGCGAATTTCGGCAGCTGGCCGGTACCGGTCATGCTGCCCGAGTTGACCAGAAAAGGAGGAAAAATCTCGCAGTAACCGTGCTCACCGGTGTGCAGGTCGAGCATGAAGTTGATCAAGGCCCGCTCCAGCCTGGCTCCGTCTGCGCAGTAGAGAACAAAGCGGCTGCCGGCGATTTTCCCCGCCCTGGGGAAATCCAGAATGCCGAGATTTTCGCCGATCTCCCAGTGCGGCCGGGGCGTGAAAGTGAATTCCGGCGGCCCGCCCCAGGAGCGCACTTCACGGTTGGCGGTTTCATCCCGGCCGGGGGGCACCACCGGATCGGGAATGTTGGGCAGACGCAGAAGAATATGCTCCATCGCGGCATCAATCCGGCGCAGCTCCTCGTCAAGCTCCTTGATTTTTCCTGATACCTGACGCATCTCTTCTTTTTTTTGCTGCGCCGCAGCACGGTCTTCCCCCGCCCGGCCGATCTCCTTGGAGACCAGGTTCCGGAGCCTCTTCAGTTCATCAGCTTCCTGAAGCAGCCGGCGACGCTTCTGGTCCAACATCAGCAGCCGGTCCAGATCGGCCGGTTCGTTTTTCTGGACGATGGCCTCTCTCACTTTTTCGGGGTATTCCCGGATATATTTCAAATCTAGCATGATCACAAACCTCCGACAATGTTATCCCAAAGCTATATTTACATCTCCTCCGGAGCGGAAATGCCCAGCAGGCCCAGACCGTTTTCGAGGACCCGGCGCACAGCGGCAATAAGAATCAAGCGCGCCTGCCTCAGCGCGGGGTCATCGACGAGTACGGGACATTCATGGTAAAAGCGGTTAAAATCGCGGGCTACATCGATGAGGTAGCGGGCCAGGATCGAGGGGCGATAGCTTTCAGCGGAGGCCTCAATTTTCCCCGGGTATCCAGCCAGTGTTTTTACCATGTTTTTTTCTTCTTCCCGTCCCAACATAGTACCCGCCTCTTCTGACCAGGCTGGTTCTGCGGTGCCTGCCCGGCGCAGGATGCTGCAGATACGAGCGTGGGCGTACTGGATATAAACTGCCGTTTCACCGGAAAAGTCAAGCACCTTTTCCCAGTCAAACTCCACATCCTTGATCCTGTCGTTACTCAGGTCACCGAAACGGACCGCTCCAAGCCCCACGGCTTTAGCAGCGCCTTCCTTGTCAGGCAGATCGGGGTTCTTTTCTTCAATGATCTCGCGGGCCAGATTTATGGAGCGCTGGAGAACCTCCTCCAGCAGGATCATCTTCCCTTCACGGGTAGACATACGTCCTTCCTTGAAGCGGATCAGGCCAAAGGGGATGTGAATACAGTCTTGAGCCCAGGGGAAATCGAGCAGTTCAAGGATCTTGACCATCTGCTGAAAATGCAGCTTCTGCTCGGCGCCGACGACATAAAGCGCTTTGACAAAATTAAAGGTACGCTGACGGTACTGCGCCGCCGCCAGATCCCTGGTCAGGTAAAGTGTAGCACCATCTTTCTTGCGCAGCATCGCCGGCGGCAGTCCGTATTCCTCAAGATCCACAATGAGAGCGCCTTCGCTTTCTGTGGCCACCCCTTTTTCCTGAACCAGCCTGATCACATCATCGAGCATCTCGTTGTAATGGCTCTCCCCATGATAGTAGTCGAATTTGATCCCCAGCAGATCATAGATCTGGTCGTAATTCTCCAGGCTGAGCCTGCGAAAAAGATCCCATAAGTCTACGGCTTCTTTCTCCCCCTCTTCCAGCCGCTTGAACCAGAGACGAGCCTCTTCTTCGAGGGCGGCTTCAGCTTCGGCTTCCTGGTGAAAGCGCACATAGAGGTAATAGAGGTAGTTGACCGGATCCTGGTTCAGCTTCTGATCATCACCCCAGCGCTTGTATGCTACGATCATCTTCCCGAATTGGGTCCCCCAGTCCCCGAGATGGTTAATCCCGAGACAGCGGTATCCCTGGGCTTCCAAAATCAAGGAAAGAGCATGGCCGATCACAGTAGAACGGATATGCCCGATCCCGAAGGGCTTGCAAATATTTGGTGAAGAGTAGTCTATGACAATGACCCCTCCCCTGCCGCGATCGGTTGTGCCGAAAGAGGACCCTTCTTCGTAGATTCTTTTAAGCAGATCCCGACTGAAAACGGGATAGTCAAGGTGAAAGTTTAAATAGGGCCCCCTGGCGGAGACCTTTTCCCAAAAGGTCCCACACCGGCCGGAAAGGGAATCGCCCAGTTCTGCGGCAATTGCCGCCGGTGCCTGCCTTCGCTGCGCAGCCAGGGCGAAGCAGGGAAAAGCCAGATCGCCCAGATCGGGGTCCGGCGGTGTTTCAAGAAGTTCCATCACCCGGGATTCTTCAAGCATGACCAGCGGCGCCAAAACCCGGCTGATCTCCTCCTTGTATTTCTCCATTTCCGGCCACCTCGTTTCTCCAATTTATTATATTTTAGCCCAAATGTGGTGAAATGACAACGACATCCGCGATCGAGCCGGGACCGCCTCTTTTGAAAGCGGCCCTCAAGATATGCAGAGATA
>CAZQEV010000202.1:0-3161 GCA_964592135.1 uncultured Syntrophomonadaceae bacterium | reverse complement strand
TCCGCGAGGGGGGCCGCACCGTGGGCGCCGGAGTGGTCACAGAGGTAACGGGATAAGGGTTGCAGGTGTCTGCCGGGACACGTTATGGAGCGTTGAAGGAGGCATTTTTATGGCTAACCAAAAGATCCGCATCAGGCTGAAGGGTTTTGACCATCAGTTGCTGGATCAGTCCGCCGGGAAAATTGTGGAAACGGCAAAACAGACCGGAGCCGAGGTATCAGGACCGGTGCCTCTGCCTACGGAAAGGAGCCTTTATACCGTAATCCGGGCTCCGCACAAATTTAAGGATTCACGGGAGCAGTTTGAAATGCGGACTCATAAGCGTTTAATCGATATTTTTGATCCAACACCGAAAACGATCGACGCTTTGATGAGACTGGATCTCCCTGCCGGGGTAGACATTGAGATCAAACTGTAGGTTCTAGAAGCAGGAGGTGTCGTCGCATTATGACCAAGGCCATACTTGCGCGAAAAATAGGGATGACGCAGGTTTTTGACGAACAGGGGCACGCTGTTCCGGTAACGGTACTGGAAGCCGGGCCGTGCTATGTCTCCCAGGTCAAGAGCGTCGCTTCGGACGGTTACGACAGCATACAGGTTGGATTTAAAGAAAAGAAAGAGCACCGGGTTAATCAACCCTTGCGCGGACATTTTAAGCGTTCCCGGGTAAACCCATGCTATTTTTTAAGAGAATTCAGGGTAAGCAATCTGTCCCAATTTCAGACCGGGCAAGAGCTGCGCGCAGATATCTTTTCACCAGGGGATTATGTCGATGTCAGCGCTATCTCCAGGGGGAAGGGCTTTGCCGGCTCTATCAAACGGTTGGGGTTTTCCCGGGGTCCGCGGACTCACGGTTCGCGTTACCACCGTGGACCAGGTTCTCTGGGTGCTGTGAGCCCGGCCCGGGTGTTTAAGGGGCGTCCTCTCCCCGGGAGAATGGGCGGCCGTCGCCGGACTGTCCAGAACCTGAGGGTGGTGCAGGCTGATGCAGAGAAAAATGTTTTGCTGGTCAGGGGTTCAGTCCCCGGACCGCGGGGCGGCCTGGTTGAAGTGAAAAGATCGTCTACAAAACAGGCGCAAACGACAGGATCATGAAAGGAGAAGCTCTGGCCATGCCCAAGTTGACTTTATATAACCGGGAAGGTGAGCGACTGAGCGAGATCGAGGTGCAGGCCGGCCTCTTTGACGCGCCTTTGAAGAAGGGAGCGCTCTATCATACGGCTGTTGCTCAAAGAGCAAGGCGCCGCCAGGGTACGGCATCTACGAAGGGACGCGGTTTTGTCCGCGGCGGCGGAGCTAAACCCTGGCCCCAGAAAGGCACGGGGCGAGCCCGTCACGGCAGCACCCGTTCGCCCATCTGGGTGGGGGGCGCTATAACTTTTGGGCCTCATCCACGCAATTTTGGCTATCGCATTCCGAAAAAAATTCGGAGGGCGGCGCTTTGTTCAGCCCTGAGTTCCAAGGCCCGCGAAGGTAAACTCATAGTTGTGGATGACCTCAAGATCGATGAACCCAGGACAAAAGCTGTAGTGCAGCTGCTTGACAATTTAAAGGCCTCCGGTGGAGTTCTCATTGTTACTGCCGGACCTGATATTAATGTGATCAAGTCAGCCCGGAATCTGCCCAAGTTGAAAACCATCACTGCGGCGCAGCTGAATGCACTTGATATCCTGAACCACGATTTTCTCATACTCTCGCAGGAGGCCCTGGGGAGAGTACAGGAGGTGTTCGGAGCATGAGGGAGCCGCGTGATATCATTATTCGGCCTATTGTTACGGAGAAAACAACGCGTTTGCTCGAAGAGAACAAATATACCTTTGTGGTTCTACGGGAAGCAAATAAAATTGAAATAAAATATGCTCTCGAAGAGATCTTCGATGTCAAGGTCAAGGCGGTCAACACGGCCAATTACCAGGGTAAAAAGAAACGTCTCGGCCGCTATCCTTATGGCTACAAACCCCGCTGGAAAAAGGCGATTGTGACCCTGGCTGAAGGCAGCAAACCTATTGAGATTTTTGAAGGCCGCTAGGAAGGGGGAAGCGGAAGATGGCTCTACGAAAATATAAACCAACATCGCCGGGACGGCGCTTTTATACGGGAAGAACTTTTGAGGAGATTACCAAAAAAGAACCTGAAAAATCGCTGCTTTCAACCTTGGAAAAAAGCGCCGGGCGAAATGTTTACGGCAGAATTACAGCCCGTCACCGCGGCGGAGGGCACAAGAGGAAATATCGGATCATTGATTTTAAACGAAACAAAGACCATATTCCGGCCCGCGTTGCGGGAATCGAGTATGATCCCAACCGTTCGGCAAATATTGCCCTATTGCATTATGCTGACGGTGAGAAACGATATATCCTGGCGCCGCTGGGACTGCAGGCGGGTAACCGGGTTATGTCCGGGGAGAGGGCGGAGATCAGGCCCGGCAATGCCATGCCTCTGCGAAACATTCCGGTAGGCACATTTGTGCACAATATCGAGTTGAAAGTGGGCGCCGGCGGCCAGATTGCCCGCTCCGCCGGATCGGCAGCGCAGCTGGCGGCAAAGGAAGGCAAATATGGACATCTGCGTCTTCCTTCCGGAGAGGTGCGGCTTATACTGCTTGATTGCAGGGCTACCATTGGACAGCTGGGAAATCTGGAGCATGAAAACATTCGCGTTGGCAAGGCGGGACGGAGCCGCTGGTTGGGACGCCGCCCCGCTGTCCGGGGATCGGCGATGAATCCGGTGGATCATCCCCATGGCGGCGGCGAAGGAAAAGCGCCTATCGGGATGAAAAGCCCGGTGACTCCCTGGGGGAAGCCCACTCTTGGATACAAGACCCGCAAAAAAGGGAAAGCGAGCGATCGATATATTATCCGCCGGAGGAAGAAATAGCTAAGTGCCGCGATCTGAAGGGAGGTTGATAAAATGGCTCGTTCGTTAAAAAAGGGGCCCTATGTTGAAGAGCGCCTCATGAATAGAATCAAGAGTATGAACGAGAAAAAGGATAAAAGAGTGATCAAGACCTGGTCCCGGCGTTCGACCATTTTTCCGGAGATGGTCGGTCATACAATCGCCGTGCATGACGGGCGTAAGCATATCCCTGTTTATATCAGTGAAGATATGGTCGGGCACAAGCTGGGTGAGTTTGCCCCGACCCGCACTTTCCGGGGACACGG
>CAZQEV010000201.1:0-3166 GCA_964592135.1 uncultured Syntrophomonadaceae bacterium | reverse complement strand
TTAATAGAGCCTTAAAAAGTGCAGCAGCGACCCTCTGGGAGGCCTCGTTTTCACTGGGAGCAGCCATTTCACAGTATTGCCGCTCTCTCTTTGGCGCCACCTTCCGCTCTGCTTTCAGGCTGGGTCAAAAACTGGATTACAAACCCGGCGATTCAGGTTTGTTTCTGACAGTTAATTTTAGCAATATTGATTTTGATATAACGCTGATCATGATCATATTGGGGACCATCCTGGTTGTTCTATTTTCTTTTCAATTTGGGTTTCACTCCTTTGCCGGGTGATATTTGGGGGATTTAATATGATCCGTCTTATTGGAGGGGTGCGGCAGCGCCCCTCCAATTTTCCACCCTGGTATTCACAGGCCCGCGGGTTCTCTGCTCCGATCTGTGTTATGATATTATCGCAAATTCCAAACATGTTGAAGGAGGATTTACATGCACTGCCTGCCGGAATGTTACCCCTGTCTTGAGGATCTGGCCCGCCGCTGTGCATCACTGGCTGCTGCGGATTCTCAAAAACACGATAAAGCGCTTGAGGCCGCACTGGCTTACCTTGAAGAAAATTTCTCTCTGGACATTGTCTCAATCTGCCTGGCCGGTGAGATGCAGCGGATTATCCGCTCGGAAAGCGGAAATGTTGATCCCTTTACCGCGGTAAAAAAAGAAGAGATGGCGCTGGCGCGACATTACGCAGATAAATATCAGCCGCCCGTACGTGCATCGCTGCGGGAGCTGGTGCAGTTTGCCGCCAAAGGGAACGGCTTCGATTTTTTTCAAGATCTGCAAATACTGGAAAAACAATTTCAAGAACCGGTGGTATTTGAGCGGGACGATACCGCAGCTCTGGAGAAGCTCCTTGAAACTGGTTTATCAGGGGGAGGGAAAAGGATCATCTACCTGGCTGACAATGCCGGAGAATGTTTCTTCGATCTTCCCCTGGTAAACCGTCTGGAACAATGGGCGGCAGTTTACTATGCGGTGAAGGAATCACCGGTGCAAAATGACCTTACCTGTGCAGATCTGGCGCAAAGTGGAATTGGGGAGAGATTTGCAAACATAGTCTCCACAGGAACGGATTCACCGGGATTGGATCTGCCCAATGCTTCTGTTCAGTTCAGGGCGCTGGTGGAAAAAGCCGATCTGATCGTGGCCAAGGGCATGGGTCACTATGAAACCCTCCCGGAACTGATCCTGCCGCAGCCGGTTTTTTTGATCTTTCAGGTTAAATGCGACCCGGTAGCGCAAACCTCGGGATTGCCCCGGAACAGCTATGCCGCCTACTTCCTGGATTGAACGAACGAACGAACACCTTGAATATAACTGAATAATCATAGTTGACAAAACCTTCTGAGGGTGCTATGCTCTTCTTATCCTCGGTCGGCTGACCGAACGATAGGAGATGTTTTTCTTAAAAACAGAACAACTGACAGCTCCGGATGAAGCCGAAAATACAAAGGACAGAATACTGCGCGTGGCCAAAGAGCTCATCGCCCGACAGGGGATCCAGAAGACTTCGCTGGCGGCGATTGCCGGGGAGGCAGGGATCAGCAGGGGAACACTTTTTTACTACTATCCACGCAAACGAAGCCTGCTTTATCAGGTCATGGAAGAGAGCTTCCGCGAGGTAACCGATAAAATCGTGGACATGATCAGCAGCATGAATGCCGGTTCAGAGACAAAAGCTGTGGATGTATTTCAAATCGTGCTGCAATCCATCGGAGAGTCTCGTGAACTCAACCAAATAAACTTTCACCTCTTTCAAGAGGCTGTCACCAGGGATAAAATATTGAAGAAGCGTTTTATAGAAAGTTACAGGGAGTGGCAGGACCTGATCGCCTACCATCTGCAGAAGATTTTCCCCCAAAGCACGGCCCATTACCGGCGGAGTACACTGGCCAGGCTTGTCCTGGCTTTGATTGACGGGCTCAGTATGCAGGCGCTGCTGAATTGTGAGCCGCTGGAGTACAGGGAAACAGCCGGAATTCTGGCCGACCTGTTCACGGCCGACGAAAAGGCCGGAGATAAACAAATCATATTAAAGGGGATGATGAGATGAGGGTGGTTGTGCTGGGTGGTGCCGGCGATATGGGTTCCGAAGCCGTCAGGGATCTTGTTAAATTCACTGATGTGGAAAAGATCACCATTGCTGATCTGAATATTGAAGCAGCGGATAAGCTGGCTGCCGAAACCGGAGATGAGCGTGTTTCTGTTCAAAAAGTGGATGCCACTTCACAGGAGGATCTGGTCAAGGTGATCAAGGGGCACGATGTCGCTGCGGGCGCCCTGGGTCCCTTCTATCGTTTTGAAAGGCCCATTGTTGAGGCGGCGATCGTTGCCGGGGTTGATTATGTTAGCATCTGTGACGACCATGATGCCGCCGAGGCGGCGTTGGAACTGGATCAGACAGCGGCTGAGAAGGGGCTGCGGATTCTGACCGGACTGGGCTGGACCCCGGGGATCACAAACATATTTGCCCGCAAAGGTTATGACGAACTGGATGATGTGGAGGCAATCAATGTCTACTGGGCCGGCAGTGCCGGAGACTCTGAAGGGCTGGCAGTTATTTTACATACTGTTCATATATTCACCGGCAATGTGGTCTCATTCCAGGATGGAGAATTTGTCGAAGTCAAGGCCGGCTCCGGGAAAGAAATTGTAGATTTTCCCGCACCCATGAACAAAATTACCACTTTTCATCTCGGTCACCCCGAACCGGTCACCTTACCTCGCTACCTCAAGGGAGTCCGAGAAGTTACTCTCAAGGGAGGCCTGGCTGAAAATTATCTAAACGGTCTTGCAAAGATGATGGTGGGCTTGGGTTTAACTGCTACACCGGCCCGAAAACAGCGGCTGGGCAAATTAATGAAAAAGCTGATGCCAATTTTCCCCTCAGACAAAAACCGCAGTTTTTCAGGTGCCCGTGTTGATATTACCGGAATGCGGGATGGCAAAAAGGTTAAGGTTACCTATGCCTCTGTCGATCACATGAAGAGGTTGACGGGGGTTCCCCTGAGCATCGGTACATACATGATGGGCCGGGGCGAAATCAAGCGCAAAGGTGTTTTCGGTCCCGAAGTAGACGATGCCGTAAACCCCGATAAGTTTTTAAAAGAGCTGGCCCGGCGTGATGTAAGGGTGGAGCGTACGGAAACAGTGCTTCAGTGATA
>CAZQEV010000200.1:0-3168 GCA_964592135.1 uncultured Syntrophomonadaceae bacterium | reverse complement strand
TTGATGAGTCAAATCCTCCGTCCCTCCGACTCATGGACGCATGGATTTTATCTTTAACTTGCAGGAATTAGCAGATATTAAGAGAAGCTAATATAAAAGGTCGAATTATTTTATAAAGCCGTCAAAAAGAAGGAAGGGAGTCGCCCATGCTGCGCTCATACAGGGATACAGAGCGTCTCGAAAGCATTGCCGAATTTCCCAAGACAGCTGTTCCGGAAGAGGAGACTTCTCCGGCACCCAGAATCAAGATTCGGATTCGCTTCGATTACCGCGGCCTGCCCCGGCCGGCCCGCTTTTTTTTCGGAGGCAGGGGGGCGAAAGAGGTGGCCGAGGAGCTGCGCCAGCAGCAGGTCAGCGTGTGGCGCAATATTCCCATGCAGGGCGTGCGTATCGAGGATGTCGAATTCCTGGAGCTATACACGGTCTATGATGATTTTGAAGAGACCCATGTAGCTTACGCACCCGTGGAGCTGAGAGCAACTATTGATTCACTGGGGGATATGCTGCGCTTTGTCAGCCGCGATGAATTTCGCAGGGTGGAAATCATCGAGCCGGAGAATTTGAACCTGACCAACCGCGACCTCGAACGGCTTTTTTTCAAATTCGGAGAGATCCTTCAGCAAAGACTGAAAGAGCAGGAACATGAGCCAAGATAATCCCGGGTGTCTTCACTGAAGGTATAAATTCCCCTCTGGTGCATTAAATTATGTCCAGGAGGGAAAAAATTGAACTACCTGCAGCGCTGGATTCTCCACAAGATGGCCGGGGTGGAGCGCTTCCTTTTTATCTGCACTGCAGCGCTGCTGGCGCTGCTGCTGGTAAGCCAGCTGGCGATGATGAATGCGAAGGTGCGCTTCTTTTTAAGCAGGGTCGATCTCCTTGAGGGGCTGCCCTACCGCCGGCCCGAGGAGTGAAGGAGCGGGGAGCCTGCAATTTTCCAGGACAAAAAAGGTATTTCGCTAACAATCTCGAAAAAGAAGATGATATGTCGATTGATTCCGGATTAAAAATAGCCATCGATGGTCCGGCCGGTTCGGGGAAAAGCACCGTTGCGCGGGAGCTTGCCCGCCGTTTGAATGTAACCTACCTGGACACAGGGGCGATGTACAGGGCGATCACGCTGAAGCTGATCCGGGCGAGCACGGACCTCTCAGATTCCCGCCAGGTTGAATCGCTGCTGGAGCGGAGCACCATTGTCCTCTCTCCCGGTGAACGGGTTTTTCTCGACGGCGAGGATGTCACCACCGAGATCCGGAAGCCGCCCGTCAACGCGGCGGTCTCCAGGGTGGCGGAGCTGACGGCCATCAGGCAGAAGCTGGTGCGGCAGCAACAGGAGATAGCCGCTGCGGCGGGTTCCATCGTCATGGAGGGGCGGGATATCGCCTCCCGGGTGCTGCCCGACGCCGCCTTTAAGTTTTACCTTGACGCTGCTCTGCCCGAAAGGGCCCGCCGGCGGATGCAGGAGCAGCATGACAGGGGGATGAACCTTTCTTTTGAAAGTGTTCTCAATGAAATTAAAGAACGCGACCGTATCGATTCCGGAAGGGCCGACTCTCCTTTGACGGTTTCTCCGGGCGTTATCGTTATCGACACAACGGAGCTGACGGTTTCGGAAGTGGTGGACCGGATCTTGCAGGCTGTCAGCCCGCACCGGGATTGAAGGGAGCGGATCCTTTGCTCTATCGCTTTGGGCATTTTGTTTGTGCAATTTTTTATCGTATTTTCTACCGCCGCCGCCTTTATGGAAGCGAACACATTCCGAAGGAGGGTCCGCTGATCATCTGTGCCAACCATATCAACTGGCAGGATCCCCTCGTCATCGGCAGCGCCATGCCGCCCGGCCTTCAAATAAAATTCATGGCTAAAAAAGAGCTCTTTAAAAATCCCCTGGCCGCATATTTTTTACGAAAGGTGGGGGCTTTTTCAGTGGATCGCCAGAGCGCCGATTACGGAGCAGTCCGCCGCGCTATTCAGGTGCTGAACGGCAACGGCGTGCTCGGTCTTTTTCCCGAAGGCACCCGCGGCAAATCCACATCCGGACAGCTCCAGAAAGCGCAAAAAGGGTCGGCTCTCATAGCGGGACGCAGCGGCGCACCGCTTTTACCCGTGCTCGTGGTCGGGCCCTACCGCCTGGGCCGCCCCCTGAAGATCATCTGCGGCCCCGTTTTCACAATCCCCAGGCTAGAATACAACAGCAGGGAAGAGAAGAAAGACTATCTTGAAGAAAGCAGCAGGGTGATCATGGATCGCCTGCAAGAACTTTTCCCTGTTGATCATATTAACAAGATTGATTAAGCGATCCCTGCAAGGGCATGGATGGAGTGAAATACTTGCGCATTCGCCTTGCTGAGCATGCCGGCTTTTGCTCGGGAGTCAAAGAGGCTGTGGAAAGGGCTCTGCAGGAATCAGCCCGCTGCGGCAGGGTCTCGACCCTGGGGCCGCTCGTCCACAATGAGTCTGTAGCCGCCTACCTGGCGCAGCATAATATTGTCTCGGTCAGCGAACCGGAAGAGGCGGAGGAGGGCGTTTTGCTCATCCGCACCCACGGCGTTCCTCCCGGAGTGCTGGAGAAAGCAGCTACTCTGGAGCACCTGACAGTGCTCGACCTGACCTGTCCCAAGGTGCGGCGGGTTCAGAAGCTGGCCCGGAAACTGGCCGATGAAGGTGTTCAGATAATCATCTACGGAGATGCCCGGCATCCGGAGGTGAAGGGTATTGCAGGCTGGGCCGGGGAGAAAGCGGGGATTGACATCGTCGCTTCGGCGGAAGAGCTGAAGAGCCTGACGATCAAGCCTGCGGCTGCTCTAATAGCCCAGACCACCGGGGAGAAAGCTGTTTATGAGGAGATCAAAGCGCTATTCCTGCAGCTCTCCCCCGGCGGAAAGGTTTATAATACATTGTGCCCCGAAACGGGGAAACGGCAGCGTGAAGCCCTCCGGCTGGCCTCGGAGGTGGAGGCCATGGTGGTGGTGGGAAGCCCCACCAGCGCCAATACCGGAGCCCTGGCTGAGATCTGCCGGCGACTGAAACCGACAATGATGGTGGCAGGCGCAGGGGAGCTGGATTCCGCATTCCTGCAGGCATACAGCTTTATCGGGGTGACCGCAGGGGCTTCAACTCCCCACTGGATGATAAAGGAGGTAGTGGAAAGAATGGAGAACGAGAAGC
>CAZQEV010000199.1:0-3174 GCA_964592135.1 uncultured Syntrophomonadaceae bacterium | reverse complement strand
GAGGAGGAGAAAAACATGGCCGGCTATTTTGAGAAGATGGCGCCCCGGGGATATGAAGAGATCCATCTGTTTCACGATCCGCCCACCGGGCTCAAGGCGATCGTCGCCATCCACAATACCGCGCTGGGCCCGGCGCTGGGGGGGACGCGCATGTTCAACTATCCCACAGAGGAGGCCGCGCTGGAAGATGTGCTGCGCCTGGCCCGCGGCATGACCTACAAGGCGGCGGCGGCGCATCTCGACCTCGGCGGCGGCAAAGCCGTCATTTTAGGCGATCCGGCCTGCGACAAAAGCGAACGGCTCTTCCGGGCCTACGGGCGCTGCGTGGAGCGGCTGGGGGGGCGTTACCTCACCTCTGTGGATATGGGGATCAACGAGAAAGACCTCGACTGCATTCGCCTGGAGACCGGGCATGTTCTGGGCGAATCCTCAGCGGGAAATCCCTCCCCCTATACCGCTTTCGGCATCTGGCAGGGCATGAAAAGGTGCGCCGCCGAAGTCTTCGGCAGCCCCGACCTCGACGGGCTCACAGCGGCGATACAGGGCCTCGGCGGCGTGGGCGGCGCCCTCTGCCGCCACCTCTCCGAAGAGGGCGCCGGCCTCATCGTTACCGACATTGATCCCGGAAAGGTCCAGCAGGCGGTTGAGCTCTGGGGCGCAACCCCCGCGGCGCCCGGCGAGATCTACGACCGGCAGTGCGACATCTTCGCCCCCTGCGCCGCCGGCGCGGTGATCAACCCCGGGACCATTCCCCGGCTGAAATGCCGCGTCGTGGCCGGTTCGGCCAACAATATGCTTCTGGACGAAGAGAGCGGCGCGGCGCTCTACCGGCGCGGCATCCTCTACGCTCCCGACTACGTGATCAACGCCGGCGGCCTTATCTTCGTGGACTGCATCCGCCGGGGGATCACCGATCCCGACGAGATCCGCGGGATCATCGCCCGCCTCGACGAAAGGCTGCAGGTGCTGTTCCAGCGTTCCCGCGCAGAGCAGAAGCCGCCGGAAACGGTTGCCGATCTGCTGGCCGAAGAGAGAATCCGCAGCGCCGCCGCCATGACATCTTGAAGTGCCGTCACACGGCAGCAGTATGTAAAATTCTGCAGGCAATCTGCTGCAAAATGCAGGAAACTGCAAGGAGGCAGGAGAGATGCTCGAGATGACCGAATTTCGTTTTCACGGGCGGGGCGGACAGGGGATTGTTCTGGCCGCCGCGGTATTCGCCGAAGCAATCTTCCGGGAAGGGCTCTACGCCCGGGCCTTTTCCCTTTTTGGCGCCGAGCGGCGCGGCGCCCCGGTGACCGCCTTTGTCCGGGCCGGCCGCGACAGGCTCATGCCCCGCTGCCGCGTCTACCAACCCGATTACGTCATGGTGATCGACCCTACCATGACCGGAGCGGCTATCCCGGCGGGCCTGAAAGAGGGAGGGGTGCTCCTGGTCAATGACCGGGAAAGCGACGAGGCGACCCCTTTCCTGCGCAGCCTCCCCCCGGGCGGCTCCTACCGCCTTTACCGCGTCGACGCCTCGGCCATAGCCTGGAAATATCACCTGACCATCGGCAGCTTCCCGGCGGTAAATGCCGTCATGGTGGGAGCGCTGGCCCGCGTCAGCGGCCTCGCCTCCCTGAAAAGCGTCCAGGCGGCGGTGGAAAAGAAGATCGCCGCCCGCCTGGAGGATAATCTGAAGGCCGCCGCCGCAGGCTACGGACAGGTTGAGGAGGTGAGCGCAGTTGTCTGAAACCGCCTCCGCCTCGCATGCCCGTACCCTTTACAAATATTCGCGCGGCGACCGTCCCGGCGCCGCCGCCAAAACGGGGGACTGGCGCTTTCTCACGCCGGGCCGGATCTACCGGCCCTCGCCCTGCCGCCTGGACTGCCCCCTGGGCGGTGAAATCCCCGCCTGGCTCGAAGCGGTAAAAAGGGAGCGCTTTGCCGAAGCCTGGCAGATCCTCCGCCGGACCAATCCCTTCCCCGCCATCACCGGGTCGGTCTGCTTTCATCCCTGCATGGACAACTGCAACCGGGGCCTGCTCGACGAAAGCATCGCCATCCGCGATGTGGAGCGGGCCGTGGGCGCATGGCGGCAGGAGCAGGAGCATCACCGCCCCCCGGCGGTCCCGCCGGCGCCCCGCGGCGGCAGCCTGGCCGTCATCGGATCCGGCCCCGCCGGGTTGAGCTGCGCCTATTACGCAAACCGCGCCGGGATCCGCGTGACCGTATTTGAACGCGCCCCCGTCCCGGGCGGCCTCCTGGCCCTGGGCATACCCGCATATCGCCTGCCGCGCCGCCTCCTCGCCCGGGAGCTGGACATTTTAAAAGAGGAGGGCATCATCTTCAAAACAGGCGCAGCCGCCGCCGGCGGAGAGCTGCCTTCGGCGGAGCTCACAAAGGAGTTTGATCTGCTCTTCCTGGCCGCCGGGGCGCAGAAGGAGCGCCCCCTCAGCATCCCCGGCGCGGAGAGCCCCGGCGTGATCAGCGCCTACGATTTTCTGCGCCGCATCAACTTAAGCGAGCCGGTGCGCCTGGTCGATCCCGTGGTGGTCCTGGGCGGGGGCAACGCCGCTGTCGATGCCGCCAGGGTGGCCCTGCTCCAGCAGGGGATCAGCAGCGTGAGCCTGGTCTACCGTCGCACCCGCGCCGAGATGCCCGCCACCGCTGATGAGGCAGAGGCGGCGGAAAAAGAAGGGGTGCAGCTTCACTTCAACCTGGCGCCCCTGGCCCTTCGCCTTGAAGATGAAAAGCTTGCAGAGGCGCTTTTTGAGCGCACAGAGAGCGCTCACGGTAAAATCAAGATTCTTCCCGGCGAGCCGCGCAGCTTTGCCTGCGGCACCCTGATCCACGCCCTGGGGCAGGAGCCGGACTGGGAGGCGCTGGGCCCCCTGCCGGAAGCGTCGCGCTTTTTTGCCGGCGGCGATCTCGTCTCCGGCCCGGCCACCGTTCCCGCCGCCATCCAGGCGGGGCGCCTCGCCGCCGCACAGATTGTGGAGCGTCTCAGAGGAAGCTGGGAAGCGGGCCGGGCGGAGCCCCTCGATGGAGCGCCGCCGGTGGCTTTTGCCGAGCTCAACCTGGCCGCCCTGCCCAACGCCCGCCTCTCGCAGCGGCTCTCCGATCCCGTTGCCGAAGCGGGGCGCTGCCTCGGCTGCGGCACCTGTTTTTCCTGCGGCCTCTGCGCCCTCT
>CAZQEV010000198.1:0-3198 GCA_964592135.1 uncultured Syntrophomonadaceae bacterium | reverse complement strand
CCGCCGATGAGATTGAGCAGGGTGGATTTGCCGCATCCGGAGGGGCCTACCAGGCAGAGGAGCTCGCCCTTCTCCACAGTGAGATTGAAGTCGCGGACGGCGGGGACAGAGATTTCGCCGAGATAAAATGTTTTCTCAAGTGTTTTCAAAGCGATAAAGCCGGCAGTATCCATACTGTTCCTCCCGGTTAAGCAAACCATATTTTCTTTAAAGCAAAGCATTCTTGTCCAGAACAGCAATTACCTGCTTTTTAAGCAACATCAAACATATCTTTTCTTTATTTTAACTGATGATTATATTCCCCGGACGGAATTGTTCGGCCCTGTTTGCGGCCAATATCAGCGGCGGGACAGTATATCTTCATCAGTTCTGGTAGATAAATATAGAAGCGGGAGGTGTGTCATGGCAGGTGAAAAAAGAAAGGGCTTCAATCTACGTTTTTGGCAGCGCGGCCTGGCCATTGACCTGGGGACAACGAACACGCTTATCTACATGCCCCGGAAAGGGATTGTCCTGGAGGAGCCTTCGGTGGTGGCCCTGCGCAATGGCGCCGTGGTTGCTGCGGGGAGAAAGGCCTTTCGAATGCTGGGGCGCACACCGCCGGGGATTACCGCGGTGAAACCACTTCAGGGTGGTGTGATCGCAGACTTTGAGATGACTCGCAAGATGCTTGACTATTTCATTTCCCGCGTTCTGCGCCGTTATCCCTTTCTGCGTCTGCGGATGATGATCACCGTACCCTTCGGGACCACCCAGGTGGAAAGGCGTGCGGTTATCGCTGCAGGTAAACGCGCCGGAGTGAAGGAAACCTATCTTATTGAAGAACCTATCGCCGCGGCCATTGGTGGAGGACTGCCGGTAGCCGAACCCCGGGGCAGCTTTATTGTAAACTCCGGTGGCGGAGTGACCGAGATAGTGGTGATCTCTCTCGGCGGCATCGTTATGGGCAGTTCGCTGCCCCAGGGAGGAGAGTCTATCGACGAAGCCATTCAGCGCCATATCCACCGCAAATACCGGATGGAGATAGGGCTTCCGACCGCCGAAGAAGCCAAGAAAAAGGCGGTTTATGCCGTAGATCCGCCTGAAGAGATGACCTATACCTTCCGCGGAATAAATCTTTACCGCCGCACCCCCGATGCTCTCGAGGTAAAAGCTGTTGAGTTGCATGAAGTGATCGTCCCGCAGCTGGTTGCCCTGACCGGCGCAGTGCGGGCAATATTTGAACGGATTCCTCCCCAGCTGGCGGCAGACGTGATGCAGGACGGAATTGTTCTCGTCGGCGGGGGTTCCCTCCTCCAGAACCTCGACATCTACCTCAGCCGCGAAGTTAATCTGCCGGTACGACGGGTAAAAGATCCTTTCACCTGCGTTGTTCGAGGAGCCAGCGAATCCCTGGGCTATCTGGGAAAACCAACCCTGCCGGAAGAAAAGTCTCCCGCACCCCTTCCCCGATAGCCGGTGATTTGAGCCGTAACGGTTAAAAGATGATATAATAAAGCCGTTACAAACAGGGGGGAGAACTATTGCGCTCTCATGGAAGAATTGCCGGCGAACTGCGGCCGGTAGAGATTACCCGTTCCTACCTGAAATATCCTGAGGGCTCGGCGCTCATCTCCATGGGTGATACCATCGTGCTCTGCACCGCTACGCTGGAAGAAGGGGTCCCTCCTTTCCGTAAAGGGCGCGGCGAGGGCTGGGTAACCGCCGAATACGCCATGCTGCCGCGCTCCACCGGGGTCCGCTCCCAGAGGGAATCTAGAGGCAGGGTCAATGCGCGTGGGCTTGAGATCCAGCGCCTCATCGGGCGCTCCCTGCGCGGCGTCGTTGATTTTGCCGCCATGGGGGAACGCACCGTCTGGCTGGATTGCGATGTGATCCAGGCGGACGGGGGCACGCGGACGGCGGCGGTAACCGGATCCTTTGTGGCTCTGGCGGAAGCTTTTCTCTTCATGAAGGAGCGCAGCCTGGTGGAGAAGCTGCCCTTGAATGACTACCTGGCTGCGGTCAGCGCCGGCCTGGTGGATGGAGCTATGCTCCTGGACCTGGACTATCATGAAGATGTCGCCGCCTCTGTTGACCTGAATGTGGTCATGAACGGGTCGGGTAAAATAGTGGAGATCCAGGGTACCGCCGAGAAGGGCTCTTTTGACCGGGATCAGCTGAACAGCCTGCTTGACCTGGCGGCCGCGGGGATCAGGGCGCTTATCGAAAAGCAGCGCCAGGCGCTCGGTGAGGCTGCAGACCAACTTATCGAGAGCGCTCGGGAAGGGGCCGCCTCGGGGGAAGGGGAATGATCCGGCAGCTGCTTTTGGCAACCTGCAACGAGAACAAGGTGCGCGAGATCAGTGCCCTTCTGGCCGGGCTCCCTGTTGAAGTGATCTCCCTGCGCGATCTCACCGCCATACCGGTGGTGGAGGAGGATCAGCCGACTTACGCCGGCAATGCCCGGAAAAAGGCTGCCGCCGCGGCAACTGTCGCCGGTAAGGGCGCCATCGTTATGGCTGACGACTCCGGTCTGGAGGTGGAGGCCCTGGGCGGATTCCCCGGCGTGCGCGCGGCGCGCTTTGCCGGCCCTGATGCAGATGATGCCGCAAACAACGGCCTGCTGTTGGAGAAACTCCAGGGGGTGCCGCCTGAAAAACGTGGGGCCGCTTTCAAGTGTACCATTGCTCTTCTTTTCCCTGATGGTAAGAGCTGCCTTATCGAAGAGAGCTGCTCCGGCCGCATCGCCGAATTTCCGCGCGGCGAAGCCGGCTTCGGTTACGATCCTCTCTTCATTTATGAACCAGCGGGGCTCACTTTTGCTGAAATGAGCGCAGAGGCAAAAAACAGGGTCAGCCACCGCGGCAAGGCCCTGCGCCGCACCCGCATGGCCCTCGAACAATGGCTGAAACAGTAACCAAAGCGGGACACCGGGGACGGTCCTTCTTGTCCCACTTCGGGGTTCATATACTCCACCATCAGATGGACCCCCGCCTGGGTCAGATCATTAAAGCTGCTGCCTTTAGATAGAACCCACCTGATAAATTCACGGTAATTTTCCATCGTGTTGTATAAACTCAACTAAAAGTCAAGCCACCCTTTCTTTTTGACTTTAATAATATTGAGTGTTATGCTCAATATTATTAAAGGAGGCTGTGGCGATGCCTATTGAAATAATTCCAGAATGGATGTTGGGGCTTGAAGATGAGGATCTTG
>CAZQEV010000197.1:0-3230 GCA_964592135.1 uncultured Syntrophomonadaceae bacterium | reverse complement strand
AACATCTTTTTTGACAACTATGAGAGCATGGCCAAGGCCTATACCATCCTGGGTGAAGTGCTTGGCGGCGAATACCAGGAAAAGCTTGCTACATGGTGTGCCGCTGTGGAAACGAAGCAGGCAAAGGTAAGAAGCCTTACCGCCGATATTGCGGAAGAGGATCACCCCGTAACATATTATATTGCCGGTCAGGGCGATTCCCTGACCACGACTATGGCTGCGGACAGTATATTCTCCGACTGGACTGAATCCGCCGGCGGCATCTACGCGGCCAGGCTGATGGAACTTACCGAATCAGAAGTGACCCCGGAAGCTGTTTTTGATCTGAACCCCGATGTGATCATTTGCGGCGGTGTTTATCAGCATGTCTTGAAAAATGACCTGGAGAGCACCGACGGTTGGAAGGAGCTAAAGGCCGTTAAAAACGACAGAGTGTATACCAACCCCTATGCCTGTTTCAATTGGGAGCGTTTTGGCCTTGAGAGCCAGCTTCAGATCAACTATGCACTGATGTGCATTCAGCCCGAGATCGCAGAGGCCAACGGTATCAACAGGGATTCGATGATCGATGAGGTCATCGATTTTTACAAGACCTACACCGATTATGAACTGACCCGGACGCAGGCGGAGTATATGCTGGACGGGCTCCGTCCTGACGGTACTGCGGAATTTCCCGTGGAGTAACCGCCTTTGCATATGGAAAAAACCTATCGCAACAAGCATGACCTCCCCGCCGCGGGCGGGGGGGTCATACTCCAAAAAACAAGCTTTCTTGAAACAGTCAGGTACCGGGGGACTTTTTGGTTCTCCCTGATCCTGCTCCTGTTCATTTTTGCAGTCTCGCTGGCTGTCGGCCGGTATGGAGTGCCCTTTGGCCATACATTCCAGATCATCTTTTCTAAATTTATCCCCATTGAGAAGAGCTGGATTGATCTGGAGGAAGCTGTGGTGATGACCTTTCGCTTTCCGCGAACAGTTGCCGCCATTATAATCGGTGCAGCGCTGGCCCTTTCCGGTGCAACCTACCAGAGCATCTTCAAGAACCCCATGGTCTCCCCCGATCTCCTGGGCGTATCTTCCGGCGCCTGTGTCGGTGCAGCCACCGCGATCCTGCTGAATGCCGGCAGCGCCGGCGTCCAGGTGGGCGCCTTTTTGGGCGGTCTCATCGCAGTGGCGATCACCGTGAGCATCCCGCGTCTGATCCGCAATGATTCTGTGACTGTTTTGGTGCTCTCAGGTATCGTCATCGGCAGCCTGATGTCCTCCATCATGAGCATCATCAAGTTCATAGCGGATACGGATACTCAACTGGCGGAGATCACCTACTGGATGATGGGTTCTTTTGCCACGATCACCATGGACAGTATGTATCCGGTTCTACCGGCGATTCTTCTACCCATGGCGGTGATTTTGCTGGCGCGCTACCGGCTTAATGTTCTCTCGCTGGGTGACAATGAAGCGAAATCCCTGGGGATCAACCTGCGCACCACCCGGGGAATGTTCATCCTCTGTTCTACGCTGATCACCGCAAGCTGTGTCTGCCTTTCAGGCACCATCGGATGGGTCGGTCTGATAATCCCTCACACTGCCCGCATGATCATCGGTTCCGATAATAAAAAAATGCTTCCTGTCGCTCTTGTTTTCGGCGGGATCTTCATGCTGGTTATCGATATCCTCTGCCGGACGCTCACCTCTGCTGAGCTGAGGCTCGGCATTCTCACCGGCGTGATCGGGGCCCCCTTCTTTATCTTTATCCTGTTCAAGCAAAGGAGACAGGTCCAATGATCCTGGAAGTGAACAATCTCAGCTTCAGCTATCATCACAGGAGAACAATTTTCCGCGGTGTGGATTTCAATGTGGCTCAGGGTGAGATACTTTCGATTCTTGGCCCCAACGGCTCGGGGAAAACAACGCTTCTGAACTGCCTTGCCAACCTGTACAGCCCTGATTCGGGTGAAATTATGTTGAACGGGCAGCCCATGTCGAGGATGAGCCTTCGCCGGGTGGCGCGGGTGATCGGATATGTTCCACAAATTCATACGCCCGCCTATGCTTTTTCCGTGCGGGAATTTGCGGTCATGGGGCGCACACCCTATATCGGCGCTTTTGCCATGCCCGACGCAGAGGATTACAGGATCGCCGATGAAGCGCTGGAAAGGATGGGCATTGCTCATCTGAGGGATAAACCATATACTGAGATTTCCGGCGGTGAACGTCAGCAGGTGACCATCGCCCGGGTCATTGCTCAGAAGCCGCAGCTGATCCTGCTGGATGAGCCGACAGCGCATCTTGACTATGGAAACCAGCACCGGGTGGTGCAGATGGTCCGTGAACTGGCTGCGGAGGGCTACGCGCTGATCATGACCACCCACAATCCCGATCATGCGATCATCCTTAATGGAAAGGTGGCCATTTTGAATCGCGAAGGCGTGCTCAGCGTGGGCCGGGCGGCGGAGATAGTGAGTGCAGAAAGGCTCTCAAATCTCTACGGCCTTTCCATCAAAACCATATACGATGATGACGCAGAAAGGACCATCTGTGTAGTCTACTGAGAAAGGATAAGCTTTGTTATTCGCCCCTGATTATGATCTGATATTTAGATCGACTTCAGCGCCCTGCTTGAGTGTCTGAGTTATTACGCAGTACTTTTCGGTTAGTTTGAGGACTTTGGATTGCTGGGCATCGCTCATTTGGATTCCATGTATGGATGCATCAATCTTAAGAGAGGCCACCCGGCTTATTTTATCATCGGCCATCCGGGCCAATCCGGTAATGGTGAAGCCCTTATGACTTACCTTCATCTTGTTAATGATTGCATGCATCGTTTTGCCGGTGCAGCTTACCAACGCTGCTGCCAAAAGCTCAACGGGATTCATGCTTTCGCTGCGAGGGTTCCCCTCATCATCAGTGTAGTAGAAGTCTCCATCTTCCTCCCATACCCCGGTAATCTTGAATGAGTCAGCCATCTGCTGGACCACCTTTCAACTAATTTGTTTGCGGATCTTTTTCTTTATCACCGGACCTTTGCCTTTTATCTTTACCTGTCAGTACTCTGCCAGAGCAGTGTGGAAGAGCTCCCAGATTTCTGCTTTCTCCAGGCCGCGGCGCCAGCCCGCTACCCCGGCGAGGCGGTAGCGCTTGACCAGTTCCAGCCTTCTGGCCATGGAGTCGCTGTCTTCCAGCCAGGCCTTGTAGAATTCTTCGCCGTCGCTGTATTCGACTGCATTCTG
>CAZQEV010000196.1:0-3265 GCA_964592135.1 uncultured Syntrophomonadaceae bacterium | reverse complement strand
GGCCCTCTGTATCTCCGCGGTGCTTCTCTTCAAATAGTGGTAAGTTATATTCCCCTTCAGGTGCAGTCAGGTGCAATACATCATCAAAGCTACTGACAGTTACCCTGCCGGTCAGTAATTTTTTGCGCGATGAGAAAAGCCTGCATGGTGGTAAACGGGGCAAGCCCTGCGGATCGGTACAGGCAAATCCTAATTGTCCACGCCCCGGATCGCTTTGTAATTCACATCTTTGGCCACACATAACGCCACATAAATTCCTGAATGTTGGTTACTACTACTCAGTTCCCATGAGCGCCTCGACGCCTTCCATAAACTTATGCCAGTTGACGTCCTCCATATAGTGCATGAAGAGCACTTCGTTGATGCCGTTGTCCTCGATGAACTGGAGGATGTTCTTGCCCGCTGCCCCGATGCTGTAAAACCGCGAGTCCACCACATAAATTTCCTCGTAGTGCGGCAGCAGAAAGGGCACGAGCGCATTGCCGAAGGAGTCCTTTATCACCAGAATCCTTTTCCCATTCTTCACCTCTGTTTCGATCAACCCCCAGGTTAACTCGCCGGAGCTGATAAAAACCAGGTATTTATTTGTCTTGCTGTCTGCATATTGAAAATCAATGACTTCCCTCTTTTCGGGTCCCTTGCCATAGTGGATCGTGTATTCATGTTCTGTAAAAGGCATATACACAGACAGGGTGTCAGGATTCTCCTCGAGACTTTTATCCAGGGTCTTGGAGTAGGAGCTGCCCAGGAAACCATGGAGATCAACCTTCCGGTATTTCTCCAGCGGGACAGGCACTTCGCCCCTGGTTTCCATGAATGCGCAATAGGCATAATAGGCGCCCAGGGCGGTCCAGTGATGGTCTGTCCGAAAATAGATATACTCGTCAGTGCGGCTGCTTAAAGCATCATAGACGTTTATTGAGCGGATGCCCGGTTCCAGCCTGCTGTTTAGATAGTTTAATGCTCCATTTTGTGAGTCGGTAATGCCCTGATACCTTTTTAGCTGGACAAATTCGCTGTTGGTGGGAGCGATCATGGAGTAAAGCTTGATCTCCTTGGCCAGTTTCTTCCGGTAGTGATTCAATATGCCGGCATAGTAGTCGAAGTTTTCCCTCTTGAATTTGAATAACTGCATCGCCTGGCCGTCCACAACGAGCCAGTAACCCACATTTTCTTCATCGCCTTCATCCACCCCCTCCAGCAGGGGATTAAGGTCCTGCTGTTTGTCAGTCTCTCCGGGCTCTCCTGGAGAGGCTTTCTCTTCCACTTCGGCCGGAAGTTGCACCTCTTCAGGGGCGGCTACTATTGAAATACCGGGGCCCAGAAAGGAAAAGGCCCGCCGGATCTCCCGGCTCGCCTTCACAAGGTTGTCACGGAAAATAAAGGTGTCGCTGTAGTAATTTTCAAACCCCCGAAAATAAGCGCCGCTGAAAAGGGCCTGCACGCTGAATTCGGGCCGTTTATGCAAAGCCCTATGCTCGAGTTCGGAGACCGTGGGTTTCTCCGTGTTAAAAAGATTGACCAGTCCCAACAGTGTTATGGCAACCACAAATAAAACGACGTCCACCCGCAGCTTTTTCATTATTTCCGCCTCCAACATCTTGTTCATAAAGCCCTTGATCTTGACCGGCTGAACAAGCCTGTATTGTAGCAGGCCTGCCCCTAAAATCTGAAATACAAAAAGGGATTATAGGATTGCCCCACCAGGAAAATAATCGATAGAACAAAGACGACCATGTTGGCCAAAGGAACCGCTATTTTGCCCACAGCAAAACCCGTGGTAGTTTTCCCAGGTAAAAGCTTATTTGCCCCGGCAGCCAGATACTTCGCGAAAGGAGTACAGCAGAGGGCGGCAATGAATAGAAAAAGGGCGTTATTCAGAAAATGGATCGTAACCTCGGGCCCCGAAAGGGTTGACGCCTTTATCCCGAACATGACGCCGAGGAATTCCAGCGCCTGCCCCAGGTTCAGATGATAGAAGAAGACCCAGCCAACCATGACCGCAGTCCACAGGTATATTCTGGAGACAACAGCCGGCAGCTTTTCGAACAGGCGTAAAAGGAATCTCTTCTCAAGAAAAATAAGGAGGAAATAGTAGAGGCCCCATACCACGAAGTTCCAGCTTGCGCCGTGCCACAGCCCGGTCAGTGACCATACCACGAGCAGGTTTCTGATATAGTGCCGCTTGTTGCCCCCCAGGGGGATGTACAGATAATCCCTGAAAAAACTGCCCAGGGAGATATGCCAGCGCCTCCAGAACTCGGAGGCGGACCTGGCAATATAGGGATAGTTGAAATTTTCCTTATAAGTAAAGCCGAACATCCTGCCAAGGCCAACGGCCATATCGGAGTAACCCGAAAAGTCAAAGTATATCTGGAGCGTGAACAGAAATATACCCAGCCAGGCGCCGGTAACAGGCAGCCGTGCATAATTGACACCCATGAAATTCTCGCAGATCTTCCCCGCCGTATTGGCAATCAGCACTTTTTTGCCCAAACCCATAATAAAGCGGGTTACCCCGTAATTGAACTGTTCCCGGCTTTCCACTCTGTGTTCAATCTCACCCGCAATATCTTTGTATCTCACAATGGGCCCCGCCACCAGCTGGTGAAACAGCGAAACGAAAAGCAGCAGTTTGAAAAAGGACCGCTGTGCCTCTGTCTCTCCCCTGTACACGTCCACCACGTATGAAATAGTTTGAAAGGTATAGAAGGATATGCCTATGGGCAGGCCGTAGGCGGTGATCTGCAGGCTTGTACCAAGCAGTGCATTCAGGCTGTCTAGAAGAAAACCGGAGTATTTGAAAAAGCCGAGTATGAGCAGGTTTCCCGTCACTGATAGGGCAACTGCAGCTTTACCCTTCCAGTTGCCGCGGTTGCGGCCGGCTAGCAGCGCATTAAAATAGTCGAACAGAGTGGAAAAAATAAGGAGCGCGATCCATACCGGCTCGCCCCATGCGTAAAAAATAAGGGAGGTGATGATCAGCAACCAGTTGCGGTAAGTCCTGTTTTTGATAGCATAATAAAGTGCCAGACTGAGGGGCAAAAAAACACAGAGAAAAAAAAGACTGGAAAAAACCAATTTCTACGGCCTTCTTTACAGTTACAGTTGATGATCACGTTGCTGCAGACGCTGTTGCCGCTCAGGCCACATGTTCCCCTGTGGGATGAAAAGTCAGTCCCACTTCTAAGGGTAGACATAAAACATTTGATCGATACCAGTTTACCATAACGCCAGGAGCCCGGCAACTGGGATTAAGTTTTAG
>CAZQEV010000195.1:0-3275 GCA_964592135.1 uncultured Syntrophomonadaceae bacterium | reverse complement strand
AGAGGGAGCTATTGACTCAAATACCCTCCGACAAGGAATCGATTTGATCAAATAAAAGGCGCTGCGCTGCTCAGGCGGGTTTAGAAAAAAGGTATGCCGCCCAGCCCAGGCAGTCGCGGCCCCAGCGCAGGTAGCTGTCGCGGGAACTTTCCACGCGCTCCATCAGCACCGGCAGGTCGGGATCTTCAGGATGAGACCGGGCATATCTGACGGCTGCGTACCACTGAAGGCCCTCGTAGCTATCCCAGTCATCCTGGCTGCTTGCTATTGCGTAGAGGAATGTCAGGCCCTCTTCGCAGCCTGTGGCGGCATTGCCTTGATGGGTGCTGTAGTCTTCGTAGCTGATATTCTGGGCGGCCAGGTATTCCTGCGGCGGTTTTTTTATCCAGAACGGTTCTCCAACCAGGATCAGCCCGCCGGGCCGGGCCATCTGCTTCAGGGCCCGCAGCGTGCCGCGATGTCCCTCCCAGATCCACGATGCGCCGAGGCAGACGGCCAGATCGAAAGATCCGGGCTGCTCCGGCCGGTAGTCCGCTCCGTTCAGGCAGATAAACTCCAGATCGCTCTCAGGCGCCTCCCGGGCCTTCTTTTCTTTTGCGTCACGTATACAGTAAGGTGACAGATCAACGCCCACGCCTCTGATCTTGTAACGCCCGGCCAGCCTTACCAGAAGCTCCGCCTTGCCGCAGGCGATATCGAGCACCCTGGATCCCGCGCTCAGTTCGGCCAGTGCAGACAGCTCATCGAGCTTCTCCACGGTTAGCGGATTGCAGATCAGGTGATAACGATGGGTTATATCAAAATATTTCCATATTTCCATGTCCAGACCACCTGTCCCAGGAGGTGAAATATAACGGCCACCGGTGAAATTGTTACTTTGCTTACTCCGCGATAATCTGCTCGCATCCTTTATCCGCAGCTGTGTTAATAAATGGCCTGCGCCCCTCCGGCTCAAGTTAAGAAAAGCAGCTTTTCAAGATCTGACCCCATTTTCTACAAGGTCTCACAGCCGAAAGACAGCGCCTCCGCCACTGCTTTGTTGACCACCCTGCCGTCATAGATGTTGATCGCCAGGCTCAACGGTACTTTTTCCGCGATAATCCGCTCGCATCCCTTATCCGCCAGCTCCAGGGCAAAGGGAAGGGTGGCATTGTTCAGCGCATAGGTGGATGTCCGGGGCACGGCCCCCGGGATATTGGAGACGGCATAATGAAGCACGCCGCAGCATTCAAAGGTGGGCTCACTGTGGCTCGTCGTATGATCGGCCGTTTCAATACATCCGCCCTGATCTATGGCCACATCCACGATTACAGTTCCCGGACGCATCGTTTCAACCATCTTCCTGGTGCAGAGCACCGGCGTCCTGCCGCCGGGGATGAGGACCGCCCCGATAAGCAGATCGGCGCCGGCGACAGCCCGGGCGACATTTTGCGGATTGGAATAAAGGGTCAGCAACCTGCCGCCGTTTGTTCCGTCCAGGTAGCGCAGCCTTTCCACATTATTATCGATTACCGTCACCCTGGCGCCCATGCCCATGGCGACCCGCGCGGCGTTTGTGCCCACAATGCCGCCGCCCAGAACAACCACATCCGCAGGGGTCACGCCGGGCACCCCCCCGAGAAGTATGCCGATGCCGCCGTTTGACTTTTCCAGGAAATGAGCCCCAATCTGCGTGGCCATGCGCCCCGCGATTTCGCTCATGGGCGCCAGCATGGGGATGGTCCCGTCGATGACAACGGTTTCGTAAGCGAAAGCCGCCACTTTTTTCTCCATGAGCACGCGGGCCACTTCAGGATCGTTTGCCAGGTGCAGGTAAGCAAAGAGGATCTGCCCTTCCCGCAGCAGCTCATACTCTGCCGTCTGGGGCTCTTTTACCTTGTAGATCAGCTCCGCCCGCTCGTAGAGCTCCCCTGGTGTGGGGACAATTTCGGCGCCGTAATGGATGAATTCAGCATCCTTGATGCCGCTGCCTCTTCCTGCGGCCCTTTCGATCAGCACCCGGTGCCCTCTGTTTACAAATGCCGTTACCGCTCCCGGGGTGATTGCCACCCGGTTTTCATCAACCATGGTCTCTTTGGGTATACCTACAATCAATTCAGAATCAACCTCTTTCTTTCACGCACATTTTAATAATATTAGCATAAACTCAGCCCTTGGGCAGAATAATTTTTTTCCATCCATGGATGCTTCGCCGCCAGGGCGTTGTCTCTAGATTATGCCGCCTGCCCTGTTGTGAGCATAAAAAACTGTACCGGACAGCGGTACAGTTGTACCTTTAGCCAAACATCTCTTTTCAGTCCTGGGGGCGGGTCAGGACCCGCCCGGATCTGCATCGGTAAGCGGTAGAGGTGCCCCCATTTTTACGGGATGTTTTTGCTGCCGGCGGCGTCACCTCCAGACATGGGACATTATCTGGAGGCGCTCCCGCTAGCCGGCCGGGTCAAACCACAGCCCGGCGACCCGCCGGTCTTCGTCGAAGACAACGCGGATAATGAGGGAATCTTTCTCGAAATCCGTGGTCACAAAGACCACATCATAACCGTCAATGATCTCTTCACGCATGCCGGCAACTTCTTTGTACGGGCCCACCTGTCCCTGCAGATCTGCCCAAACCTTCTCCAGTTTTCGGGCATTCATGGCCCGCTTCATCCTGGCGCTGAAATAACCGACGCACTCTTCATAATCACCTTTCGCCAGGGAACCGACAAATTTCTCAGCCAGCTCCGCAGGCTCCCCCTCCAGCGGGGGCAGTTTCTTGGTGCTGCAGGAGACGGCGGCAAGGCAAAGCACGAGAGCGAGCAGCAATAGTGGATAGTATCTGCGCATATTTTAACCCCTTTCTCATTACCGGTTTTATTCCAGGTAACCTTTTTTATACATCAGCCTGGCCACACCTATGGCGATGAGCGCACCTACCGGCACCAGCACGCTGACCGATGTGGCCAGTGAAGGTACCGAGATGAAAAGGATCAGCATGAACAAGATGGGTGCAACGGCGATCTTCCAGTTTTTCGAGATGAAGACTACGCCCAGGGCGCCAAAAAGGGCGGGCAGGATATTGGCAAAGGCCGGAGCAAGCAGCCCTGATTCCAGGATGGGCTGCAACTGGGCCAGCAGGAGCACTCCTAAAATAATGATTGCGGTGGTGACAAAGGATGAGACGGCAATGGCGATGGTAGAGATGAGCTCCCCCTCCTCGGTGCCCGGTTTGACTCCGGCAATCTCCATGGCGTTGAAAGCGCAGGGGACCTTGAGGTTGCTCAAATTACCGGTAA
>CAZQEV010000194.1:0-3278 GCA_964592135.1 uncultured Syntrophomonadaceae bacterium | reverse complement strand
AGGCGACAGTGACCAACACCTCGGAAGTGCAGCAGGCGGTGCAGTCCCTTGTGGGTAAAGTTGACGCCATCTTCTCACCTATCGACAACACCGTAGCTTCGGCGATGCCCCTCGTGTCACAGGTGACCAGGAACGCGAATATCCCCATGTATGTGGGCGCAGACTCCATGGTTAATGAAGGAGGCCTGGCCACATACGGGGTCAACTACGTGACCCTGGGCCGGGAGACGGCCAGAATGGCGGCGGAAATACTGAATGGCAAAAAGGCGGGCGATCTGCCGGTCAGGATGATCACCGACTTTGAAATCTACCTTAACCTGGAAACAGCAGAAATGATCGGAGTAACCATCCCCGATGATATAATAAATGCGGCTGTCGAGGTGTTCGGCAAGTAAGTTCGAGGGAGCCATAAAACAACATTGATGAACTTAGCCACTTTTCTAAGCTCTATTGAACTCGGTGTAATCTACGCCATCATGGCGCTGGGCGTGTTCCTCTCCTTTCGCACGCTGAACATGCCCGACCTGACCGTTGACGGCAGCTTTGTCCTGGGGGCGGCGGTATCGGCAGTGTTCTGCACCGCCGGCCGCCCCCTGGCGGGCATCGCCCTGGCCCTGGTTGCGGGAGCGCTGGCCGGCATCGTAACGGCGCTGCTGCATACAAAGTTGAGGATTCAGCCCATCCTGGCCGGGATTTTGTCCATGCTGGCGCTCTACTCCATCAACCTCAAGGTGATGGGCGGCCGGGCCAATATTCCCCTGCTTAATAAAAAAACTGTCTTCAGCCTTCCGGAATGGATGCCTGTTTTCGATCGCACAGCGCTGTTCGTCTCTCTTGCGCTGCTGGTTGCGGTGATGCTGATGCTGTACTTCTTTTTGAAGACCAAAATCGGCCTGGTTTTAAGGGCTACGGGCGACAACGAGCAGATGGTGCGGGCGTTGGGCGTGGATACCGATATGACTAAGATCATCGGGCTGGCCCTGGCCAACAGCCTGGTAGGGCTCTCGGGAGCGCTCATCGCCCAGTACCAGTCCTTTACCGACGTGGGCATGGGCATCGGCATGGTCATTATCGGGCTGGCCTCGGTGATTATCGGCGAGGCCGTTTTCGGCACTGCCGGCCTCATGCGCAGGCTCGTCGCCGTAATCCTGGGGGCAATCCTCTACCGGCTGGTGATCGCCTTTGCCCTGGAGCTGGGCATGCCGCCCACAGATCTGAAGCTCATCTCGGCGGTCATAGTTTGCGCCGCCCTGTCGGCGCCGGCGATCAAGGGTCAGCTCGCCTCCCTTAAAAAGAGGCTGTCCGGGGCGGTAAATGGCAGGGGGGTGCCGCTGTAGATGCTTGAGGTTAACTCCATCAGCAAGACATTTGACCGGGGCAGCGTCAATGAAAAAAGGGCCCTCCATCAACTCAGCCTCTCTCTCGAAAAAGGTGAATTTGTTACTGTCATCGGCGGCAACGGTGCCGGCAAATCAACCCTGACCAATTGCATCTCGGGAGTATATGAGATCGACTGCGGCAGCATCATCCTTGGCGGCAGAAATATCACCTTTAGCCCCGAATACAGGCGTTCCCGCTTCATCGGCCGGGTCTTCCAGAACCCGCTGCTGGGGACCGCCTTCGATATGACCATTGCCGAGAACCTGGCCATCGCCTGGGCCAAGGGGAAAACACACGGGCTTACCGCGGGGATCACCAGAGCAGATCTGGCCCTTTTCCGAAAACGGCTGGCCTTACTGGACCTCGGCCTGGAGGAGAGGATCAACCAGAAGGTAAAGCTGCTCTCCGGGGGGCAGCGCCAGGCGCTGACCCTGCTCATGGCCACCATGGCCCGGCCGAAGCTGCTGCTGCTCGACGAGCACACCGCCTCGCTGGATCCGGCTATTGCCAAAAAAGTGCTTAATCTCACCCACAAGTTTGTCACCGAAGAGAGGCTGACCACGATCATGATCACCCATAACATGAAGGCCGCCCTGGAATATGGCAGCCGGACAATCATGATGCACGAGGGTGAAATCATCCTCGATCTCGCAGGAAAAGAAAGAGCCGAGATGACGGTGGAGCAGCTGATCAAATACTTCGAAAGCCGCAGCGGCACCCGTCTGGAAAACGACCGACTGCTCCTATCCTGACGACCAGCCACAGGGACAGGGACTTTGGCAGGTGCCACCCTGTCCCGAAAGGCCATTATAATTTTTACATTAAATTAAAGGGAAAATGTGCCTCAACAAGGAAATGATCTACAGGTGTTACTGCTGGACAAAGCTTCTTGGAGGAGGCATCATTGCCCAGACAGGCTAGAAAAAAAAGCGTTTCGCGTATCTATCACGTTATGATGAGAGGCGTTAACAGGGAACCCATATTCCACGAGGATAAAGATTACTTGCGCTTCCTAGAAATACTGGCCAAAGTAAAAGAAAAAGCACCTTTTATTATTTATGCCTATTGCCTGATGTATAACCATGTACATTTACTCTTTCAAGAACTAAAAGAACCGGTCGGGGATACAGTAAGGCGCATCAGTTCTTCCTATGTCTATGGATTTAACCGCAAATATAATCGTGTTGGCCATCTTTTTCAAGAGCGGTTCCATAGTGAGCCTGTTGATGATGATCCCTACTTTTTGACTGTTTTACGCTATATCCACCAAAACCCGATAAAAGCAAAAATAACGCAGCTATGCAGTGGATATCCCTGGAGCAGCTATGCCATCTATGCCAGTGCTGCACGGCAAGGTCAGACACTTGTTGATACCACTTTTAGCCTGGATTTGATGGGTGGCCGAAGAGAGTTGTTGAAATTTATAAATACCCCAAACAACGACAAATGTCTTGACCTGGAAAATGTGATCAAATTGTCAGACGCTGAACTTCTTGTCTTGATAGAGGAAATGATAGAGGGAGCAGCCATATCTGGCATTTCAAAAATGCACCCTGGAGAGCGTGACCGAATCTTGAGGAAGTTAAAGAACATTGAGGGAACTACAGTCCGACAGATAGCCCGCTTAACAGGCCTGGGAAGGTGGATGGTGTCCAATGCTTGACTGTGACCTGCCAAAGTCCCTGTCCCTGCGGTAGCTTTCGCGGAGGTGATTTAAATGAAACTGGAAGGAAACTGTCTAACCACAGCAATGGGGATCCTGCCGCACCTAGACGTGGAGAGGGCGCTGCAGCTATCGCTTTCGCTCGATATCCCCTTCTGGCCGCAGCTTCCCGGGGTCAGCTTTTTTGAGGATATGTATGCGCAGGCCTCGGAGCATTTCCCGGGGATCACGCTGG
>CAZQEV010000193.1:0-3289 GCA_964592135.1 uncultured Syntrophomonadaceae bacterium | reverse complement strand
TTCGATGGACCGGCCAGACCGCAGCCCATCATATTGCCCCTCCCGTCACCGCAGAAGGCCATGGTCTTCGTAGCCCCGCCGTCGACACCGGCATAGTACTTATTCTTTTTCGGACTCATGCCGGCAACCCTCCATCAGTCAGCTTGAGACAGGTTATGTTTCTCCCGCAAGATTATAGAAACAGGAGATAAATAACTATATTTTCACACCCGCAGCGATGATCCTTCAATAAAATCAGCTAAACTGCGGCAGGTAAGGTGCGTTTTCCTTCAATATTTCTTCAAGCAGCGCTCCGGCAACATCCGCACCCCTGACCAGAGGGTGGTTGATCAGGGCCAGGTAAGCGGCCTCCTTGTCTCCTTTTACTGCCGCTTCAATGGTCAGCTGTTCATAGGCCTTCACCTGCTGAACCAGTCCGCGCAGTGATCCCGGCAGCGGGCCCGGAGAAAGCGGCCTGATTTTCCCTCCGCTGATCAGGCAGTTGGTCTCCACCACGGCGTCAGCGGGCAGATCGGGGATGGCGGATCCGTTCCGCACATTTAAAACCTGCCTTGAGGGCACACCGCCGCAGAGAGCCGCTATCAGGGAAACAGCCGCCTCGGAGTAGAAAGCCCCGCCGCGCATGGAAAGCCGGGCCGGCTTATGGTCAAGGGAAGAATCGCGGTAGAGCTGGAAAAGATCTTTTTCCAGGGCAAGGACTTCCCGGGCCCGGTTCCTGCCCTCACCGGCCTTCGTTTTGACAGCCTCAAAAGTCTGTTTCGGAAAATAGTAGTAAAGGAGATAGGGCGAAGGGAGAGCACCCAGGGAACGGAGCAGCACCTGGAGCTCGCCGGGATCGATATCGGGAAAATCATGTGCCAAAAAGAGGGCCGCCTCCGGTGCGGAGACGACCCTGTGGGTCAAATCGCTGCCGTTGTGAAGAACCCGGGTAATCCAGCTGAGATGATTTAACCCGGTGAAGGTCAGTTCGAGCCGCTCAGGTCTCAAATCTAAAAAGGCGGCCAGCATTCTCTCCAGGGTCAGCGGAATATTACAAAGCCCGGCGCATTTAACAGCGCCCTGCTGCAGCAGGGCTTCGGTGATGATGCCGGAGGGATTGGTAAAATTGATCAGAAATGCTTCGGGACAGAGCTGCTCCATTTCTGCAGCCAGCTCCAGTGCTGCCGGAATATGGCGCAGCGCCGCGGCAAAACCGCCCGGCCCGGTAGTCTCCTGCCCCACGATGCCGTAAGGCAGCGGCAGCAGTTCGTCTTTCAACCGGGCGGCGCCGCCGCCGGTGCGAAACTGGCTGATCACAAAATCGGCCCCGGACAGCGCCGTAGCACGCTCCAGGGTAGAGGTCAGTTTGATCTCTCTTTCAAGACCGGCTTTCCCGATCATGCGCTGTGCTAAGCCGGCTACAGCCGACAGTTTCCCGGTGCCAGGCTCTACATCGACAAGGCGGATTTCTGAAACCGGTACAGAGGCGTACTTCTCAAGTAATCCTTCGATCAATTCAGGTGTATAGCTTGACCCCCCGCCGATCACAACAATTTTCAAGAGGCCGCCTCCCTCTCCTGCGATTCCGAGATTCCTTCCTTTCAATTATATCCGGGCCTCCAGGCGATGACAAGCAGAAGCAGGGGGAGGAGGCGGAGAGCAGAGCCCAACTTAAGGCCCACTTTTAATGAAGTAAACTCTCGTTCTCCTCCCCGGCCGTTGAATTGGATCCTCGCTGATATCATCCCGTGGACGAAGTCCGCAGGAACTCGATAAGCTTTCTAACAAGATCGCAGATAAAGCCCAGTACCCGCTTGAGAAAGGCAGCGGGGGGATCCCCTCCCGCCTCCGGTATTTCCGGAAATTCCGGCAACTCAGGTATTTCCGGCAGCTCAGGAGCCGTCCCGGGAATTCCGGGCGGTTCGGGCAGAGGCATTTCAGGCGGCTCAGGGACAGGTTCAGGCATCTCCGGCGGAGGAAGCGGCTCTTCAGCAACAGGCGGCAGCGGCGTCTTCAGGAGCCCCTCCAGGTAGTCGCGCACAATACCGGTTCCATATTCCGCACCAACAGCCCATTTACCGCCCAGCTCTTCAACAAAGCGGATCCGGCCGGCCCAGGACTGCGCCAGCACGACCCAGTAACGCCCGTGAGGCACCCCTACCGGCTCCAGCCCCACATAGGCACACATGTGGTTGAAATGAGCCCTGACCCCTTCCTCCGGTGTGATGAAGCTCTCGAAGTCAGCAGTGCTGTCGCCGAGGGGACTGCGCACTTTGATTCCGGCCCAGTTGTTCTGATTTGGCTGCACCGCGCCGCCGTAACGCCCAAAGGCGGTTTCCCTGGCGCTCTGGGCATAGAGTAGTTCCGGACGGATACCTGTGATCGCACCGTAGTGCCAGTAAGCCGGGGCGATCTCGATGAAACGCGCATGGGCCTGCCTGCGCCCGGCCCACTCCTGCGCCTGCTGAAAAACCGCCTCAGGCTTCCCCAGAAGAGGGGTTCCCGTGGCAGGCCCCAGCTGCAGGCGCACAGCCTCCAGAAAAGAGGCCCAGCCTCCGGACCGTCCGCGAAGCACGCGGGGGCAGTTCTTGCCCGACCAGTGATGGTGCTGTTTGACCTGCTCCAGCTCCAGGGAAAAATCGCCGAGTAATTTTGCTGTCAGCCAGGCGGCATTTTTTTCCGCCTCGATGCGGATTCCGTTTTTATTCTCACATATTTCAATGCCGATACTCTGCCTGTTGCCGGCCCCGTTTGCACCGTCTCCCGCATGCCAGCCGTTTTCATCCAGCGGCAGGTGCTGCACAATCAGCCGATCGTCAACAGTAAAATGCCAGCTGGCTGGGATAGAAGCTGCAGCGCCGCCTTTCAGATAGTTTGCGTGGGCCTTTGCGTCTGCACCGGCGTTGGTATTTGCGGTATCATGAATCGTGATATAGCGGGGAACCAGTCTGTAGCCCGGCCGGTTGCGCCGGCCGGGCGGAATGAAATCCTCGATTATTATGACCAATCATTTCACCTCCCCCAAAGAGGTAGTGACAATCAGCCGGGACGGTCATACCCACACTATTTACGCCCCGCTATATTGTAAGCGGCGACTTTGCGTTTTGACACAATCCGCACTGCGCCTGCTTCTACAGATCTTGACGCATAAGCACACCCTGAACACTTGAAGCAGTTATAAATATAGCAGAGGGGCAAGCCTTAATGATGAATTATGCGCGGCCTGTCGAGGGATCGGACAGCCCTTCCCTTGGAATTGCAGGTGGAGGCGGATCGTGAAAAAGAGAGGAGCACAGCAGGCAGGTACTGT
>CAZQEV010000192.1:0-3334 GCA_964592135.1 uncultured Syntrophomonadaceae bacterium | reverse complement strand
AGCCAGGTTGCGCCCTTTGTAAGTCTAACTGCAACTGTCTCTTTGCAGGAGTTATTGCAACCCCCCACTAGATGCCCGGTTGCATTTACTTTGTCGACTAGCGCATATAAAAGCCTGTAAAATGCCCGATTAACCGTCTCTTGCCTTGAATGATGATCTATGCTATGATCAGCGAGCGCTGCCCTGCTCCGATTACCGGGGCCGTCAGTCCAGAGGGAGGTGATCCGCATTGGCCGTCTATGAAACCATGTTCATTCTGCAGCCCGAACTCGAAAACGAAATCGAAACAGAGCTGGTTGAAAATCTCCAGGCCCTTATACAGAAGCTCGGAGGAGAGATTGACAAAACCGACGACATGGGGAAACGGAAGCTGGCTTATGAAATCGACAAGTTTAATGAGGGGCACTATTTTTTGATGCAATTTAACGGCTCCCATGAGACCATCCCCGAGCTCGAGCATTTCTTCAGGGTTAACGACGCGGTGATTCGCTTTATCATCGTGCGGGAAGGCGAGTAGGATTCTCATTCTAAAGAAGGGTGGTGCATGGGATGCTTAATCTGGTTGTGCTGATTGGCCGCTTGACCAGGGATCCGGAGCTGCGCCATACCCCTGGGAACGGCACAGCGGTAGCCACATTTGCTCTGGCTGTGGACCGGCCCTTTACCAACAGGCAGGGGGAGAAAGAGGCTGATTTTATCAACATCGTTACCTGGGACAAACTGGCCGAGAACTGTGCCAACTATCTTCAGAAAGGTAGACTGGTAGCGGTGACGGGGCGCCTGCAGATTCGCTCATATGATGATCGGGAGGGGAACCGCAGGTGGATTACCGAGGTGGTGGCCCGTGATGTCAGGTTCCTGGAGCGGCCGCGCAGCGAAGAGACTGATTCGTTCCCCGGTGATGAAATGACGGTCAGCGAGGATGACATTCCTTTTTAAGGAGGGTGGTTAGTTGAGGCGCGAGAAGGGCCGTAGACCCAAAAGAAAAATTTGCAGTTTTTGCGTGGATAAGGTCGATCTGGTTGATTACAAACAATACGAAAAGCTGAAGCGCTTTCTCACGGAGCGGGGCAAGATCCTGCCGCGGCGGATCTCAGGAAACTGTGCAAGACATCAACGGCAATTGACCCGGGCTATTAAAAGAGCGCGGATCATGGCCTTGCTTCCTTTTACTTCCGAGTAATTTACATGATAAAGGCCCGCTAAAAAAACGGTGCTGGAGGCTTATGCTGCCGGCGCCGTTTTTTAGCTGCAGCCAAGAGCAGGAGCCGGTCTCTTTTATCGCGAAATATATACTTTGACACACCAGCTGTCTTCTCAAAGACAGATCGGGCTGTTAAGCCGTTATTTTTTACATGTAGCGCAGGGTGTGACATTCTCTGAAAGGGTGAACCCGATGAAGATTATTCTGAGAGAAGATGTTCCCGGCCTGGGGAAAAAGGGCGAGGTGCAAGATGTTGCTCCCGGATACGGCCGCAATTTGCTTATACCCAGAGGGCTTGCCGAGGAGGCTACGCCGGGCCGTCTGCGAGAGAGAGAGCACCGGGAGCTGGCCTTGCAGAAGAGAAGCAGCCGCCTGGAGAAAGAAAGCAGAGCTCAGGCTGAGATACTGGAGCAACAGGTTGTCATTTTCCGGATGGCCGCCGGCGAAGGCGGGCGCCTTTTCGGTTCGGTAACGGCCGGGGATATCGCCGCTGAGCTGCAGAGGCAGGGGTTTGTGGTGGATAAGAAAAAAATCATCCTGGATGATCCCATCAAAACGACGGGACGTCATGAAGTTGCCGTAAAATTGCATTCCGGTGTCAAAGCGACGGTGATTATAGAGGTGGAAGAGGAGAGTTAGGGGGGAAGAGATGGGCACGGAACAGCAGATGATTCAGCACCAAAGACGCCTCAGCGCCCTTCTTGACCTGGTCACCCGGTTTTATGGGACTGAAACCATGATTCTAAAAGCCGGAAAACTGGAGGCTCTCCCACTGATTCACTCCCGCAATCCGGCCAGGCAGTTACTGGGCTTGCAGCGCCTGGTTTTTGAGAATCCGACTTTAAGTGATGTCCCCACAGAGGAACAATTCCCACAAGCCTTCACTGAACTGGAGGAGGCGCTGGCAGATCTACTTGCGCGCCGTTCACTTGAGGAATCGCTGGAAAGTAAAGTTAAAGAGCATCTCGAAGAACAGCATGAAGAATACCTCATGGAAATTAAGAGAGAAGTCATCCGGGAATGGAGCGGTGTGGAAAATCCGCAGACTTTGAAGAAATATGCCATTACTGAAAAGATGTTTGCGCAGCAGCTCTCCCGCACCGCACAGGAAATGCTTCGTCCTGCAGAGCTGGAGCAGATTATCGGACAGGGTGAAGCTATCTCAGCGCTTATTTCCAAGCTTGCTTCACCTTACCCGCCCCATATTATTCTCTACGGCCCGCCGGGAGTGGGGAAAACAACTGCTGCGCGGCTTGCGCTGGAGAGTGTTCAGAGTATTCCAGGCGCCATTTTCCCATCGAGTGCGCCTTTTGTGGAGGTTGACGGGTCTACGCTGCGCTGGGATCCTCGCGAAATAGCAGATCCGCTTATCGGTTCGGTCCATGATCCTATTTATCAGGGAGCGCGACGGAACCTCATCGAGGGCGGGGTTCCGGAGCCTAAACTGGGCCTGGTATCGGATGCGCACGGCGGAATCCTTTTTATTGATGAGATTGGCGAAATGGACTATGTCTTACAGAACAAGCTCCTCAAGGTCATGGAGGATAAACGGGTATTTTTTGATTCAGCTTACTATGATCCCACCGATACACAGGTGCCGAAATACATCAGGCTGCTTTTTGAACGGGGGGCTCCTGCAGATTTTATTCTTATCGGGGCCACGACCCGTTCGCCGGAAGCGATCTCACCGGCCTTCCGCTCGCGTTGCTCGGAAATATACTTTGAACCGCTCACTCCGGTGGAAATAGAGCAGATCGTACACGGCTCTGCCGCCAGGTTACAGCTTGCCATCGAACCGGAGGCGGCGCGCCTGATCAGCCGCTGTACATGCGAGGGACGCCGGGCGGTTAACCTGCTTGTCGATGCGTACGGGCGGGCTCTTTACGAGCAGCAGCGGAACGGCAGCCCTAAAAAAACATGCATCAGCGCTTCACTGATGCAAAAAGTACTGGTAAGCAACCGCCTTTTCTTCCTGAATCCGGTTCCGGTTGGCGGAAAGGCAGAGATTGGACGAACTCTTGCTCTGGGTGTGAACGGCTTTACCGGGCTGGTGCTGGAGATTGAGGCGCTGGCCTTTCCGGCTGCCAACCGGGGCCGGGGAGGTATTCGTTTTAACGAAACAGCGGGCTC
>CAZQEV010000191.1:0-3355 GCA_964592135.1 uncultured Syntrophomonadaceae bacterium | reverse complement strand
ATGAGGTTGCCCGCCGACTCCTCGGGTTTGGTCGCTGGAGGCGCCAGGCAACTGGTGTCCAAGATAGATGGTTGCTAAAAACAGAACTCGGCTTATCAGTTTGCTCGGGTTTCCGGTTAAGATTATAAGCGGCTGTTTTAATATAAAACAGCCGCTTATTCTTCAACCATAGAGAATAAGACTTGAATCGTAAAAAAGCTATTACATATTTACCCTGGAGCAGATTATTGTGGTAAACTGATTAAAGTATCTTATGGCGAGGAGAAGCGGTTTTGAGTGACTGGATCAAATTTATGGGGACGGCGGGGGCGCGCTTTGTCGTGTCGAAACAGCTCCGCTCTTCGGCGGGAACCTGGTGCTCCCTGCAGGGGCTGAACATTCTCATCGATCCGGGGCCGGGGACGCTGAGTCGTTGCTTCTCCAGCAGGCCCAAACTGGATCCCGAAAAAATCGATGCGATCATCCTCACCCACCGGCATCTGGATCATTCCACCGATATCAATGTGCTCATCGAGGCGATGACTCACGGGACCTTTGTCCACCGCGGTGCGCTTTTTGCCCCTGCTGATGCTGTCGACGGCAATGAACCTGTTGTTTTTTGCCATGCCCGGAGCGCGGTAGGGCGACTGGAGCTTTTACGGGAGGGCGGACGTTACCTGCTCGAAGGGTTTGACTTTGCCGCACCGGTGCGCCACCAACATCCTGTTGAAACCTACGGCCTCACTTTTAACCTTCCTTACGGACTGGTATCACTGATCAGTGATACCGCATACTTTCCAGAGCTGGTAGAACACTACGCGCGAAGTGATATTCTTATTCTTAATGTAGTGCTTTTTGAACCCGTACCTTTTAAGCTAATTCAGCATCTTGATCTGGAGAGCGCCACTATTCTGATCAGGGAGATCGGGCCGCGCCTGGCGGTGTTGACCCATTTCGGGACGACCATGCTGAACCATAAGCCGCATCACCTGGCGGAGCGCCTGACGGGCGAAACAGGAGTCCAGGTTATCGCCGCCACCGACGGCATGAAGCTCGATCTAGGCAAATACTTCCAAAGTTAGTGAACCCGGTGCCAGGCACCGGTAATGGTTGTGAAACAAAGCATTAAGGAGGTTGTTGATATGAGTATGCTGCCGGTAGCAGAACAGCTGGTGCGGATAAAAGAGAATACGGCAGAAATAATCATCGAGGATGAACTGGTGGATAAGCTGGAGCGCAGTTATGCGGAGAAGAGACCGCTGCGGTGCAAACTGGGCATCGATCCTTCGGCACCCGACATACACCTCGGCCATGCCGTAGTGTTGCAAAAGATGAAAATATTTCAGGAGATGGGACACCGGCTGGTCATTATTCTGGGTGATTTTACCGGGTTAATCGGTGATCCGACAAACCGCTCCGAAACCAGACCCCAGCTTTCCAGAGAAGAGGTTTTAGACAATGCCCGCACTTATCAGGAGCAGATATTCAAAATCATCGATCAGGAAAAGACGGAGCTTCACTTCAACAGCCAGTGGCTCGGCAAGCTTAATTTCAGCGAAGTGCTTCGGATTGCCTCCACCTATACGGTGGCGCGCATGCTGGAGAGGGAGGATTTTACCAAACGCTATCGTGAAAACCTGCCTATCGGCATTCACGAATTTTTTTACCCCTTGATGCAGGGTTACGATTCTATAGCTGTGAAGGCTGATATTGAGTTCGGGGCCACGGAGCAAAAGTTTAACCTGCTCATGGGGCGTCATCTGCAGAAGGAATACGGGCAGGAACCGCAGGTGGCTCTGACTATGCCTATACTGGTCGGGACCGACGGTGTACAGAAGATGAGTAAAAGCCTGGGCAACTACATCGGCATAAGCGAACCGCCGGAGGAGATTTACGGCAAAGTTATGTCCATAGCGGATGAGACCATGCCGGAGTTCTTCCTTCTGGGCACAGCCCTTTCGGCCTTAGAGGCCGGGCGGATTATCGATGATTACCGAAAAGGACGCCTTCATCCGCGAGACGCCAAGATGAGACTGGCCCGGGAAATTGTGGGTCTTTACCACGGGAACGATGCTGCGGTCCAGGCAGAGGAAAATTTCAAACAGATCTTTCAGCGTGGGGAAATGCCCGAAGAGATGCCTCTTTTCAGGTTCAAAACAGGCCCTACCGCAGATCTGGTTTCGCTGCTGATGAAAACAAATCTTGTCTCCAGTAAAAGTGAAGCCCGCCGCCTGATCCGGCAGGGGGGCGTCAGAATCAACGGTGAGCAGGTCACCAAAATCGAAGCAGCGGTTCAGGCTAAAGGAGAGCTGATCCTGCAGATCGGCAAAAGAAAATTCGCCCGCATTGTCTTCACCTGATTATCAGGGAGTTGCCCCTGTACTGTAGTTACCATTCCACTGTCCGGCGAATTTTTTGTGTTAAACTTTAAAAATCGTAAAATATCATTCCGCAGCATTCTAACCTTCCGGTCTGATGAATAAGCATACCGGGGGGAGAGTTTATGCTGCGCAGACGCCGTTACCGCCGTGCTGCTCCGGGCAGTTTGTTTTCATTCCTTTTACTGGTTATAGTTTTACTTCTTTTAACGGAAAGTTTGCTGGTGATAGACCGGAAAATACGTCCCTCAATTCTTGCCGCCGCCGTGATGATATGTGACGGTATTGCCACAAGGGCCATCAACAAGGTAATCCTGGAGGAAGTAGTGCCCACCGTGAACTACAGGGATCTGATCATTGTGGAGAAAGACGAAAGCGGTAAAATTGTCATGGCGCGGATAAACATCGTGGAGATAAACAGGATCATGGCTTTAACAACTGTTGCCACGGGGGATGCGGTAACTGACATCAGCGACCGCGACATCAAGATCCCCCTCGGTATGGTCACCGGCGTATATTTTCTGGCAGCGCGCGGCCCCGAAATTCCGGTGACGATGAAGCCCATGGGCCGGGTGAACACGGTGGTGTTTGACTCATTCGAAGATGCGGGCATTAACCAGACCCGGCATAAAATATATCTGCAGGTAGTTACCGAAGTTCAGATAATCATTCCCTTCATTGCCGACTCCATCGAAGTATTTACCGTGATGCCCCTGGCTGATAACATATATATCGGTGAGGTTCCAGAGACACTGGTCAACTTGTCTTTTCCCAGCCCTTTGGCGCAGGACCGGTGAAATATGATAGATTTTAGCTTCAATTTCTCGTCCGGGAAAGGTGTTTTTCAGGAATGTTTATTCTGAAGGGTTTGTGAGACTCCTTTCATAGTATAAAGTGAAGCCATTACCCGTACAGTAGATAAAATATGTTTAAATAAATATATTTTTATTGCCTTGACAGGTGTAAGACCCTGTGCTAAGATAGGCGTTGCCCGCGGG
>CAZQEV010000190.1:0-3378 GCA_964592135.1 uncultured Syntrophomonadaceae bacterium | reverse complement strand
CATTGTGTGGCCAGTGTCCAAAAGGCGCTGGATAAATTGGATGGGGCAGGGCGCGTGCAAGTTGAGCTGGAGGGAAAGAAGGTAGAGATAGTCTGCGATCCTGACTTGGTGGACTTGCAGACCATCAGGGTGGCAATTGAGGATGAAGGGTACCAGGTTAAGTGAGTATTTTATCTTTGGGCTATTGATACGCCCTTAATACAAGGGCTAAAAGAAGAATTGACAAAAAGTGCAAACTTTATAGAACTGCCGGATGAAACTGAAGCACTGCAGGAGGCCCCCTCCTGGTTTCGTTTTTCGTTGACGATCTCTCCAGCGAATGATTTTTTAACGTTTTTGGAAGATCATTATGATTTGAGTGATGGGGAGAAAAACGAAATTGCGCTGCAACTCATTGAAATTATTAATAAAGATGGGAAAGCTGGCCCTGGGGGTAGGGCTGGTTGCGAACCCGCATAGATAGCGCTAATCGGGCAATAGTATTAGCAGATATGCAATAAATATAGATATGGTCAGGAGGTTAACAGTCATGCATACCTTGAACTATCTTGAGGAAGCGCTGCAGCAGAAGGAACAGGCGCTGATCCAGTATGTCCAGTATATGCGGGAGGCGCAGGATAGTCAGAACCAGGAAGCGGCGGCTCTTTTTGCCGATCTGGCCAAAGCCGAAGAGAAGCATATCACCGTTATCCGCAACCAGGTGGCCGGTCTGTCTGCTACCGATGGTACGTTGGGTATGCACCGGGAAGAGCTGTAAAAACTATTTGACAACAGACCTTTACTGCCGCCGGCAGCTATGGAGGGCATATTCCCGTCGTTATTCCTTTTCCCCGAAAAGCCTCCTGGCTTTCCCGCTCCACTGCTCGAAGAGAACCGGATCCCAGGCCGGTGGATAGCGTCTGAAATGGTGATAGATTTTAGTGCTGCCGGTAACCGCTTTATTTAGTTTGAGCAGGAGGGATGGCCTGGCCAATCCGCGCCACAATGATCTGATCTTTGCGGCCGGCGGGGGCGGCTTGAATATCCCGTTGACGGCATTTTCCATGGTTTCGCGGTCCATGATATCTTTGCGCAGCAGGAAGCTCAGGTTGTCGTGGCTCAGATCCTGCAGGGCAACTCTCAGGGCGGACAGTGCTGCCAGGGAGGCGCCTCGATCATGGTCGAGATAGAATGCTTTGTTGATCTCCCAGAGCTTTTCCAGATCATGCCTGCCTTCCCGGGCTGCGCCGGCGATAACTTCCGCCGCCCAGAGCCCCACGAACAGGGCCGATCCTATCCCGCAGCCGGTGGTCGGCACCGATGTGGAGGCGGCATCGCCGATGACGAGAAAGCCGCTGGTGACAAAATTCAATAGTGGAGGACCGACAATACAGAGGCTCCGCCCGCCCCGGACCATCCCCGGTCTAATGGAGGGATGCCTGGCGATAAATTCTTCGATAAGAACCCGGGGGTCGGGATTGGCGGGATCGGGCCTGACCCCTGCCCCTATATCGATCCTCTCTTCATTATGCATATGGGACCACTGATATCCGGTGTGGAAACCGTAACGGTAGTGATCGACGACGCTGTCGGTTTTGGCCAGTTCAGGATCGCGCACCCGGACTTCGCGATGAACCAGACCAAAATTGTCATCTTTGAATTCGCCGGCAAAGCCGGTATATGGCGGCAGCGACCGGCGCAGGGTAGATTTAAATCCCGATGATTCAACCACAATATCTGCTTCTACCTCATGGATATCGCCGGTGGCCGGCTCTCTGTATTTTAATCCGTAAACATCAACGCCCCCAGGCCCCCTGGTGCTTCTTACATGATAGAGCAGCCCCAGGGCTTCGCATCCGTACTTTATTTCTGCGCCGGCATCGAGGGCCTGCCGGACCAGGAGCTGTCCCAGCGCTTGCCGGTCGGTGATGAGCATGCGAAATTCAATATCCTTGTCACTGGAGTAATCGGGGCTCAAAAGCTTCAGGCGTGGAATGGCATGCTTCTCAAAAAGGCCCTCCCCGGAAGGGCTTTTCTTTACCAGTGCGCCCTTCCAACGGCTGCCTGCCAGAAGGGGCACTTCAAGGCCGATTGCCTTGAGCGCCCTTATCTCCACGGCATCCGACCAGTCGTGCCCCAACTGCTCGAACTTCCCTTTTTCATAGATGGTCACGTCAATACCTTTTGCGGCCAGCTCCCGGGCGAGAACGGCTCCGCCGGGCCCGGCTCCGGCGATCACAACCCTGTAATTCATTTTTACCTCCTGTCGCAGTATTTGCCTGCCTGCAGAGATTGTGTCAGGGTCCGGGGTTTCATGTATTGCTGCATTTTCTTATATGCGAACCTTTGCGCATGTTTGTTATTTCTGGTTTTACTTCAACGTGTATTGATCTTTTTCCTGTAAGATGAAGGAAAATGATATTCCTGCCGGGGGAGGGAAAATCCTCCCTTACAGTAAAAAGGGAGTTTTTTGCGAGCCAAATTGATTTCAAATAAGAAGTGAATTCGAGCGGTAGGCTAAAATAAACCCTGCCTTCTTTTCTGTTTTTGAGGGACTAGCGGGGATGCTTATGTGAAAGGAAAAAAGCATAAAACATCTTGACAGGCCTGTGGGGATCTGCTATATTGAAATAAGTTAGTGAAGGCTAACAAAGTTAGTAAAGACTAATATTGAACTTGTGCAGTTAGTCAGCGGAAGCGGATTTATCGGGGCGGCAGCCCCTGGGGCGCTGACCGTAAGAAACTGTTCAACTAAGCACGGCAGCATATCGGTGAAAGGGGATCAGGCCATGAATAGCAGCTTATTGACATTTCGCCGGGGCGATGTTGGGAAGGTAAAACTCATAGATGCCGGGAGACATGCCACCCGAAGACTCTATGAAATGGGATTCAGTATCGGTGCGCCTGTAAAGATAGTGAAAAACGATGTAGGCCCGGTTATTGTTTCATTGGCGGGGAACAAGGTGGCGCTGGGCCGCGGTCTTGCAAGCAAGATAATGCTGGAGTCAGATAAATAGAGCAACTGAGGCGGAGGGAGCTGCATGCACAGCGGGACCATAGCCCTTGCGGGCAACCCGAACAGCGGTAAAACAACATTTTTCAATGCTCTGACCGGTTTCAATCAGCACGTCGGGAACTGGCCGGGGGTTACTGTAGAAAAAAAAGAGGGTACTTTCAAATTTGAGGGGGCGGATTACCGGGTCGTCGACCTGCCGGGCACTTACGGACTGGGTTCTTTTTCAGAGGATGAAATAGTGGCGAGAAATTTCATCCTGGATGGCAACCCCGATGTAATCATAGATGTTGTCGATGCCGGCAATATCGAGAGGAACCTCTATCTGACAACGCAGCTGCTCGAGATGGAGAAAAAAGTTGTTGTGGCGCTGAACATGGTCGATG
>CAZQEV010000189.1:0-3380 GCA_964592135.1 uncultured Syntrophomonadaceae bacterium | reverse complement strand
GCGATAGATTGGGATATGCGCTATTTCCACGGACCTGTTTACAGCACCCACCGCGGCACAACCTATAACAGCTACCTTATCGTTGACGAAAAGATCACCCTGGTGGATACGGTTTACGGTCCCTTCGCCGGAGATATGCTGGAGCGGATCAGAAGGATCATCGATCCGTCGCGGATCGATTATATCGTGATCAACCATGTGGAGACGGATCACTCCGGAGCCCTCCCCGAGGTAATGAAGCTGGTCCCTGAAGCCAGGATCTTCTGTAGCGCCAGGGGCAAAGCGGGTCTGGAGGGGCATTACTACGGAGCATGGGATTACCATGTTGTCAAGACCGGGGAGGAACTCCCCCTGGGAAAACGCACCTTAACCTTTATCGAGGCGCCTATGCTGCACTGGCCCGACAGCATGTTTACCTATGTTCAGGAAGAGTCGCTGCTCATGCCCAACGATGCTTTCGGCCAGCATCTGGCCGGATCGTTTCGCTTTGATGATGAGGTGGACAACAACCTGATCATGGAGGAAGCCTCCCGCTACTACGCCAATATCCTCTACCCATTGAGCAAACTGGTTCTTAAAAAACTGGAGGAGGTAGAGGCCCTAAACATCCCCATCTCCATGATTGCCCCCAGCCATGGGGTGATCTGGCGGGAGAATCCGGGGCAGATCATTGAAGCCTACCGGCGCTGGGCTTCAGGGGAATGGCTCCCCAAAGCGGTTGTGGTTTACGACACCATGTGGGGGAGCACCGAAGCCATGGCTCGCGCCATTGTTGAAGGGATTGCCGCAGAAAATGTTGATGCAAAGTTGACCAGGGTCTCTATCCGCGACACCAATAATATCTTTACCGAGCTGCTCGAAGCACGCCTGCTGGTGGTCGGTTCCCCGACGATCAACCGCAGCTATCTCTCTGTGCTCTCGCCTTTTCTGGATGATCTCACCGGTCTGAAACCGGTCAACCGTCTTGGCGCTGCTTTTGGTTCCTACGGCTGGAGCCGGGGAGCGGTAAAAGCAATTGAAGGGAAGCTCGAAGCAGCTGGTTTAACCCTGGCCCGTGACGGACTGGAGCTGCTCTGGGTGCCTGATGCCGGGGCGCTTGAAAGCTGCTCCGAATGGGGCCGCGCCCTGGCCCGGAGGGTTAAAGAAAAAAAGGCGTGACAACTACTCAAGAAAGGGGCTGACGGGATGGAAAAATGGGAATGCGACGTGTGCGGCTATATCTACGATCCCGCTGAAGGAGACAGTGATGCAGGGATAGAGCCGGGGATCTCCTTTGAAAATCTCCCCGATGACTGGCTTTGTCCTGACTGTGGTGTGGGCAAGGAGCAATTCACAAAGCTGGACTGATGGTGCAGCTGTCAGAGACTTTAAAACAGTGAGTAACAAGGGGATGCCCCGGGGCATCCCCTTGTTTTGAAGGGTGATTTCCGCAATCTCAAGTAGCTGATCAGGCCTGCTTATCTATCAGGTGGGATACGCCGGCCACTTTTTTCAGCTCGAGAATAAAAGCGATCCCCGTAGCGGGGCGCTCCAGCTTGCCGGCTTTGATGATGGCCTCCAGGACTCTGGCGGATATCTCCGCAGGAACCACGGTAAAGACGATCTCCTTTTCCGGTTCTATGGGGATGCCCAGCAATTTTTTCTGCTCGTGGATGCCGGTGCCGCGGCCGAACATGATCGTGGCCCCTTCGGCGCCTGCTTCCCTGGAAGCTTCTATGATCCGCTCCGCGTAACCTTTTCTGATGATGGTAACGATCAAATCCTGGTCAGGAGCCGGTGTCATTGCCCTTGCCTCCTCGCATGTTAGTATTGCCCAATAAAACCTCTTTTCCGAGAGTGCTTTTCTCTAAACATATTTCCTCCTCTTCCTCGCTCCTCTCCCTGATTTCGACCTCCTCTTCATTCTCTCCTTCATCCTGCTGGGGATAGATGATTCCCAAAACGAGCACCAGCAGGATCGGGGCCAGGGCGATGAGGGCGATGATCCCAAAACCGTCCAGGACAGGATCCCGTCCTTCCAGCTCCGCCGCCGCCCCCACGGCTACGGCCATGATCAGGGTGACTGCAATGGGACCGGTGGCCACTCCGGCAGAATCGAAGGCGATGCCGATGAATGCCGGTTTGGAGAACTTGAGCATCACCAGGGCCAGGATGTAGCCGGGAACAACAATGTAATAAATGGGGAATCCACAGATCAGCCTGGTCATGCCCAGGGCGGTGACCAGGGCTACGCTGATGGAGAGGGTGTAGAGGATGAGATTTGAGGGGATATAGCCGCTTGAGGCTTTTTCTACCTGGGAGCTCAATATGCGTACCGCCGGTTCGGCAAAGGTTGCTGCAAAACCCAGCAGTAAGCCCACGGGAATGAGACTCCAGGCAAAGGAGGAATTGCCCAGGGCGGCTCCGATTTCCCGGCCTACAGGCAAAAACCCCGCTTTGATTCCCTGTAAAAAAAGGATCAGGCCCAGGAAAGAGATCACCAACCCTTTGAGCGTGTTCCTGATCAGACTGCGGGGCAGTTTCAAAAGAGGGCGGAAGAGAAGAAGCATCACCAGCAAGGGCAAAACAGCGGCGGCTGCTTCCTTGATCACCTGGAAGAAGCCCTGAAAGATCACAAAATCGGTCAACCAAAGAGCACCCCCAGGAGCATTACCCCGATTATCGGCCCGAAGAAAGCAAGTCCTACCAGACCGAAACCGTCTTCAAGGACAGATTTGCCGCCAAGCACCGCGGCGATACCGATACCCAGGGCCAGGACAAAGGGAACGAGCAGCGGCCCTGTGATTACCCCTCCAGCATCGTAAGAGACAGCAGCGAACTGTGGTGGAGTGAAAATAAGGATAAAAAGACCGAGGGCACATCCCGCCCCCACAAGGTAAGCCAGGGGAATATTCAGAAAGAGGCGCATCAGGGCCAGGGAGACAAATATAGCCACCCCCAGGGCGACGGCAGCGATGAGTGTTGCAGCGGCAATGCGACCCTCTGAGGCGATCTCCACGTAATGCGAGAGCACCCGGGTGTTCGGTTCAGCCACGGTTACGGTCAGGCCGAGCACAAAGGCGATCCCCAGTAAAAAGAGAAGGGAGCCTTTTTCGGCCAGCGCCGCCCCGATGGCTTCACCCAGGGGCAGCAGTCCCACCCTGATGCCGATCTGAAATAGAAAAAGGCCCAGGGTGAACATGATCGCTCCGCCGATAAACTGTCCTATCGTCTGACACGGCATCTTCAGAAGGAGCTGCAGTAAAATGATCAGGGCGACAATGGGAACAACAGATTGGCATACTTCCTTGAAAATATCTTTTACTTCTTGCAGCATGGAGTTCCTTTCAAAAGCCTGTTACTTTAAATATTAACCCATCCTTTCTCAAATGTCTATGCAA
>CAZQEV010000188.1:0-3414 GCA_964592135.1 uncultured Syntrophomonadaceae bacterium | reverse complement strand
CCGTCACCTGACCCATGAAAAGAATGGAGCCGGTCTTGTTGTCCACGATGATGAAGAAGAAGGGCCTATCCGCGACCATGTAAAACCCGGGCGCCGACTCTTCTCTTACCTCTACAGAGGTAGCTGCGGCGGCCTCGGTGCCTTTCTCATTTACCTCCACGAAAGTTTTATGCTTCACCTCGGCGATAAACATATCGGGCGGCACCGGCTTCATCTTCGAAAAATCCGCTGCGCCGGCTTCAAAGGCAATCTCCATGCCCATGGCTTTAAGAACATCATTGAGCGAAACCTCATATTCAAACTTGAACCGGGGCAGCCCAAGGTATGCCTCACTGTCCCGGAATAAATCCATCCATCCGGACCACATTTCAGGCGTGAGCCGTTCATAAAAGTCATCCAGGCTCTGCCCTGTTTCGGGCAAAAAGATATACATGCTGAGCCGCTCCGTTTTACCGTAGGGTATGGAGAGCGCCTGGAATCCTTCTTGCTCCAGGCAGCGAAACTGACCTTCCCGGAACATTAACGGGTGCTCCTTGCTGCTTCCATCTGACAGATAGAAAGGGAGCTCCCGGGTCTGATCCGGATTGAAAGGTTCGCTCCAGACCGCCTTGAAGTAGATGGCGTTGATCAGAAAGAGCACCGTCAGCGGATCGATGGGGGGTTCGATAAGATCCTTGATCTTACCTTTAGTCTTTTCCTCCACCCAGCGGTTGATTGACGCTGCGGCATCGGGCTGGTCGAAATCCAGCTCCGCCACTTCTGCATCAAAATAATCGACATTGCGCTGCAGGAAATCATCATAAAACTTTTTGCCCTGCCGTGCCCAGAGGGAATTGGCTATGGCCAGTTCCACCTGGGGGTCTGGATTCTGCAGTATGGTGCGCAGATCGGCGAAGGCTCCATTGAGCTCCTCCAGCTCCATCTCACCAAAGCCGAGCACATCCGCCATGGCTGAAGCGGTATCCCCGGCGGCTCCGTTGTAAGTCATTGCCAGGGCCAGGGAGACGCTTGCAGGCGAGATGAAAAGGTTTATACCGGGTGTTTCTTTCCTGAGAGTCTGAAAAAGATCCAGGGCAAAACGGGTGTTTGCGTCGACCAGGCGGGGATCGACATGCTCTGCAGGCTCAGCATAAGCGGGCCCACCTGTGGGGCCGCAGCCGGCCGCCAGGGGAAGGAACAGGGTAAGGATAAGCATCAGGGCAGGGAGAGCTGCCTTTTTATAGTATAATCCGGTCACAGAGAAAGCCTCACTTTCAGGAGCTTTTAATTTGTAGAGCTGTCACGGGCAGAAAAAGTTCCCCGCAAGGGAAAGTGCAGCGGGAGTTTCTCAGGGATCTGTTCTGAAAAGTACTGAAGTATAAAAGTGCAAAAATAATAAGGCCTGGAGGTGCGGATAACAAAGGGGTCACCTGCCTGTTTGCAGCAAACCAAAGCAGATCACCTTTGGGCAGGGTTTACTTTTCTGTAATGCGAACAGTTTCCCTCTTATCGGAAAGGGGCTCGGGCAGCGGGGCAGGTTCATCACCGGTGGTCAGCATGACTGCGCCGATGACCAGGATGCCGCCGGCGATCTGCACCGCCGTTATGGACTCACGAAAGAAAAGCGATATGGTGATTGTGGCCACGGGGATCAAATTGACGTAAATAGAGGACCGGCTGGCTCCGAGAACGGCCACACCTTTATTCCACCAGATAAAAGCCAGCACCGAAGCGATGAGAGCCAGGTAGAGCACAGCGCCGATGGCGGGCCATCCTGCTTCCGGTAATGCAGCTAACCCCGGTTTGCTTAAGAGTCCGAAAGGCATCAAGATGATGGTTCCGGTAAGAAAGCCGTAAAAAGTGGTGATCAGGGGTGAAAAACTGTCGCTGACCCTTTTGCCCACAATTGCGTAAAAGGACCAACTGATGACAGATCCCAGCGTCAGGATATCCCCAAAGTTAAATTTAAGTGAGCTGATTATTTCCCAGGACCCCTCGCTGATCACGAGGACAACCCCGATAATGGAAATAAGGGCCCCGCCGGCAAGGCGCAGGGTAAATCTCTCTTTTAACAGCAGCGATGCCAGGACTGCGGTAACTATGGGGTTGATCGCCACAATGAGCGAAGCATTTATCGGCGAAGTATACTTCATGGCGTAGAGGAAGAAGGCATTGTAAGCAAAAATCCCGGTAAGGCCCAGCAGAATAAAATTCAACCAGTCTCCTACTTTGATGGGTGTGCGGGCTATTTCGCGATAACCGATTAACAGAAGCACGGCGCTGGCTATGGTGAAGCGGAGGAAGGCAATGGTAAAGGGGTGAAGGCCCGCCAGGGCGAAGCCCGCCGCATTGAAGGTGCCGCCCCAAAAAAAGGCGACCAGAACCATTTGTAGAAAGATGACCCTGTTCTTTGGCATGAATATTGCTCCTCCGTGATCGGTCTACTCTATCGTATTTTCCGCCCGGGAGCGGTGAATTCCTGCAATAATTGTAAGATGCCGGGTTGTTGGGCTCTCAGGTGCAGTACAATTGCATAGAACGCTCTCGCACCTTTGCCTTGTTGTTGCAAGAAAGGCCTGCATTGTCACCCGGGCGCAGCGAAGGAACTCAGGGCCGGTCTGTTGCATCAATGTGGGAAACCCACAGGGATCTGCGCTGGAACTACAATAAATTCGCCCGCTACCGCTGCGTGTTGTTTGTCGCACCGAGCTATGGTAGAATTATCACGAAACGAGGTGCTTTTTTGAATACCCCACAGAGCCCACCGAGCAAAGGCGGATTGTATCCCGGTACGGCGCGCAATTCAATTCTCTGCGGCATTATCATGCTGGCAGGATGGATTGTCCCGCTGCTGGGTATACCTCTGGGCGTTGTCGGATTGACCATGGGATTTACCGGGTTGACCTCCCCTCGCCGGGATTTGGCCAGGGCCGGTATCTGTTTAAACGGGCTTGGACTGGGCCTTACCGCTTTAAACATCCTGCTGACATTTTATTTTTTGACGACAGGGAAACTCGATCCGCTGCTCATATTTCAGTAGAAATATTATAGCGAGAGAACCCGCCCTGCTGCCGCCGGCAGATCAGCGATCTCATATATGTTGGACACGGTGCCGGCGCCGAGACTCTCCCTCAGCCCATAATAGTCAAGGCAGGTTCCGCAGACAACTATTTTACTCCCTTTAGTCTGCAGCATTTCCAGCTCTTCCCTTACCGGCGAACGCTCCACGCAGAGGCCAGGGCTGTATCTGCAGCACCTCCTCGGCGCGGAGGGCAAAATGGGTCGTGGGGAATGTGAAATAACAGTAGCTGTCCATGAAGGCTCCTTAGAAACAAAGTTGTTACCATTTCAGCTGATTTCAAGTCGGGTTGCCGGCCCTGAAAGGATAAATATGGGACAGCGGGAGGATGAAAACAACTTTTACTATAATCACCC
>CAZQEV010000187.1:0-3429 GCA_964592135.1 uncultured Syntrophomonadaceae bacterium | reverse complement strand
TAACCATTTTTATCTTAACGGTTGGCTCCGCTGACGTCAATGATGTAAAAACAGCAGTTACAGGAGAACAGACAGGGGACATGCCGGTGCTGAAATCAGAAAGAGCACCGGCATGCAATCTTTTGAGCGGCAGATTAGATCAACTAGGCGCCAAATTCGCGGGTCGCATCAACCCATACCTGCAGCAGCTCCGGTTTAGCTTCATCAAGCACCGAGGATGGGGCCATCATGAAACCTCTTTTGCCGAAGATGTCGATGGCCTCTTTTGTTTGCCGGCGCACGCTTTCCACAGTACCTGTTTGCAGCAGTGAAACAGGCATGCCCGCAGCCACACACATCACATCGCCCAGTTTTTGCTGAAGCAGCTTCAGTTCGGAGCGATCAAACCAGCCGATGATCTTGCCGGCGGGCAGTTCCGCAAGATAATCGAGGCGCTGTTCATAGGTCCCTTCAAAAAAAGGTAGCGGAACCATACCGGCTTCAATAAGATCGTTGATCAACTGCTTTAAATAGGGCCAGTAAAACTTTTCAAACTGTTTGGGTGACATGAAACCATCGGCACCGCGGTGCAGTGGTATAAAGATTTGCTTGTTACCGGTAATTTGCGCCGCCTGTATGGCGCTGCCCAGGATTATCGGATAGAGCTTTTCTATGGCAGCAATCAACTTCTCCGGCACCTGGAACATGTCGATCATGGCTCCCCGCATACCCCGGAGAAAGTCCGAGATGATATCAAAAGGAACAACAGCGGGGGCTGTGCTCGAACATATCTGGCCTTCACCCAGCATTTCAGCGTGACCCTGCGCCACCTTCATGACGAATTCCGCCGCCGGCCTGGACATCTCCAGAAGTCTTTGCAGAGCATCGGTTACTTCAGGATCGAAAATGGCCATCCCAAAAATTGTAGCGCCAGCATGCCCCAGGGAGAGGGCTTTTAGCGGCGGCAGCTTGGCAAGCCCCTGCAGGTTGCTGAAAATTCTAGGTGCAAACACCCTGATCAGATAATCCGAGGGGTCGTCAAGGAAATGATCGTACTCCTCCTGGAGCATATATTCGCCTTCCACAAACTGATGGGGAATATTGTCGGGCAGGGTGCCCCCGGGCCATTTTATGGAGACAGTACCAAGAATATCATGAGCAAACGCGGTGCCCATGCTCGGCGCGTCGATCATAAAATACATATCCGGATCGTATCTATTGATGAAATTGCGGCATCCTTCCACCCAGGCGTCAATATTATAGTGAGCGTCTTTGTAAGCAAGTCCCTCGGTCCTGGCGGGCATGTAGTTTTGCACAAGGAAAAAAGGCACCCGGTCCGGCTTTTTTAAAGCAATGGCATCATCGATCCGCTTTCTTTTTTCTTGAAGCTTTTCGCTCATGCTATTTGCCTCCCGTCCATGATTTTGCCAGCTTCACCGCATCCACAGCGCTCTCGCCATAGGCATCGGCACCGGCGTAGGCGACAACGTCTTCTGTCACCGTGCCCCCGCCGACCATGATTTTAACACTGTCTCGCAGACCCGCTTCAGCAATACCGGAGATGGTTTCTTTCATCGCATCGAAGGTCTTGGTCAGGAAACCGCTCATCCCGACGATGTCGGGCTTTTCCTCTCGAACCGCTTCCACAAATTTGTCAACAGCAACGTCAACTCCCAGATCAACAACTTTAAAGTTGTTGGTTTCAAGCATAAAGATGACGATCTCCTTGCCGATATCGTGGATGTCTCCGAACACCGTGCCGAAGACCACTTTCCCCGCTGCCGGGCGCTCCTCCCGTAATGCCCCCAGCTTCGGCTTGATCACTTCGGTGATACCTTTGAGAATCTCGCCGCCCATGATAAGTTCCGGTAGAAAGTACTCGCCCTTTTCAAACCTCAGCCCTACCTCTTCCATGGCCGTCTGGCAATAGCTCAGTATCGTGTTTGCATCAACACCTTCGCTGAGCAGTTGCTGAGTCGTCTCAATTGCCTTTTCCTCATCCATGGCCACGATTGCATCGATCAACTCTCTCGCCATCAAAGTGCCTCCTTTAGCATTAGGTATGCTGTCTATACAGCCTGCCTTAATAGTATGCTCCATATTGCCCTCTGTCAAGTTAAATTGTTTTATTTATGTGAAGAAGGCAGGGCTTTGTTTATCGATCCGTCCCATCTTATTTCGCAATACGGATTTCACGGCAACCCCAACCCCCGCTGCGGTACCAGGGCAGCAGGATCAGCAGCTCCGCCACAACGGATATGCAGATCGCCCACCAGATCCCGTTGACCCCCAGGTTAAACGGCAGCGCCAGGATATAGGCGAGAGGCAGCTTGATCACCCAGTTGGCCACCAGGGCGCTGACCATTGGCGGAATCGTGTAACCGGAGCCTTTGAAGACCGCGTCGATAATATGAAAGGGGCCCATGAGAATCATGCAGGCTGAAATAATCCTCAGGTAGTTGACTCCCAGCTCAATGGCCACCGGATCCCGGGTGAACAGGCCCACTATGGACGGAGCGGCGAGGTAACAGAGCGCAGTCATGGCCACCTGCACCGCCAGGCTGAGCAGCATCGCTTTGCGGATAATCTCCTTGGTAAGTGAATACATTGCTGCGCCGAGGCTCTGCCCAATCATGGTAGAGGTACCCACTGTCAGGCCGGAGAGCAGGATAAAGGCAAGCCCAAGCGCTCTCTGCCCGATGCCGAAAGCGGCGATAGCCTGCGTGCCGAAAAGGGCGACCAACCACATCATGACCAGCCCGGTCAGGGGCCGGGTCAGCGTCTGCATAAAAGCGGGCAGGCCGATCTCAACTATCCTTTTAAAGTAGGCGGCCTGGAACCGCATTTTTAAAAGCCCCGGCACTTTCAGCCTGCTGGGAGAGATCTTGCCGCTGAGCAAAATATAGAGCATCGCCAGAAAGCCGACCGCCCTGGCCAACAGGGTAGCGAGAGCAGCCCCAAAAATGCCCAGTTCAGGCGCCCCCATCAGGCCGAAGATCAAAATAGGGTCAAGGACGATATTGATAATATTGGTTATGACCAGGATGACCATGGGGGTGCGGGTATCGCCGACCCCCTGCAAAACAGCTCCCATGGCCATGCCCGGATAAGCAAAGAGCATGCTCACTCCAATCACATTTAAATAGAGCACAGCCATCCCATGCACTTCCGGCTCAACCCCGTAAAGGGAGATAAAGGTATCGCTCAAACCTAGAACAAGTATGGTCACCGCCACTGAAATGAAAGTGGCCAGCCAGAAGCTGTGCCGGGCTACAACGGCAACATTTCCAGTATCCCCGGATCCGCGGTAGCGGGCAGTCAAAGCGAGAGTTGAAATGGAGATTAAATCCGAAAAGGTAAACAGCATCCAAAATAGACCGCTGGCCAGAGAGAGGGCTGCTACGGCGTCGGTGCCCAGGAAACCTACCCAAAATAGATCGACGAGCTCCA
>CAZQEV010000186.1:0-3445 GCA_964592135.1 uncultured Syntrophomonadaceae bacterium | reverse complement strand
TTGAAGATGTTGTTGAGGAAAGAGAGCCCATCATCTCCAGAGTTGAGCGGAAAACAGAGTATGTTGAGGTGGCTCCGGGGGAAGTGGCCGGGTGCCGCCATACCGCCAGGGCTTATGCGGGCGGTAAAGAGGTTATCTTCCTGGAGCATCCCCAGCAGGTCTGTCCCGAAGCCGAAGATGTGCAAACAGGAGACTACATAACCATTGATGGAGAGCCGCCGCTTGAACTGGCCATCGAACCGGAGATACCCGGCGGTGTTGGCACCATGGCCATCGCCGTGAATATGATCCCGCTGGTCATAAACGGCCCCCGGGGGCTGGTGACAATGGCGGATTTACCTGTCCCGAGAGGTCTGCCCGGATTATTCAATAAGAGATAAAGAGAAGTATAAAAAAATTTACCACCTGCAGTTATGAGCCACTTGAAAAACCTGTGAGGTGATCATTATGGCCCAAAAATGCCCGCAGGGCGCCTGGGTAGAGATCTACTACCTTGTTTTGGACCCCGCATCTCGCCCCGGAGATCTGCCCCCCGAAACCCGAAAAGTAGCCCTGGAATGCCGCATCAACGGCTGGGCTCTCAGTTCAAAGGAGATGGGCGAAGAGATAGAGATCAGGACTCCGGCCAATCGCAGGGTTAAAGGCACCCTCACCAGGATCAACCCCGGTTACGAGCACACATTCGGTCCCGCTGTGCCGGAGCTCTCCCATATCGGCACAGAGCTGCGCACCCTGCTTAAGGAGGAGGAGCGGTGATGGCGCGCGATCTTTCATACAATGCAGTGATGGGGCGCCGCGGCGAAATCATGAAGCGCTCCCTGGGGATTGAATACGATGACTTTATCCGATCGCAGATCGCTTTTGATTACGAGGAGATGATGCGCAAGGCCGGTTATTCACTGGAGGAGGTCAGGCGCATCCAGGGTGAAACGGGCGTGGGCGGCACTCCTCTCCTGGAGCTTAAAAATATCACCAGACTGGTCCGGAAGAGCTCGCCGAAAGGGTACGGCGCGAGAATTCTCGTCAAGGATGAGGCGGCCAACCCATCGGGGAGTTTCAAGGACAGGAGAGCGAGCGTCTCCGTTTACCATGCCGCAAAGCTGGGTTATCCGGGCGTGCTTGCCGCCACCAGCGGGAATTACGGCGCCGCGGTAGCCTCGCAGGCGGCCATGCGCAACCTGCGCTGCATCATCGTGCAGGAGGTTTTTGACTCCCGCGGGGTGGGGCAGCCCGAGATCGTTGAAAAATCGCGAAAGTGCGAAGCCTACGGCGCCGAGGTGGTCCGATTGAGCGTCGGACCCGAACTGTTTTACCTGGCCCTGATCCTCCTTGAAGAGACAGGGTTTTTTAATGCCTCTTTGTACAGCCCCTTTGGAATATCGGGGGTGGAGACCCTGGGATACGAGCTGGTGCAGCAGGTCCGCGAGAGATACGGCAAAGAGCCCGCTTATATCGTGGTCACTCATGCCGGCGGCGGCAATGTCACCGGGACGGCGCGGGGGGCGCTCCAGGCGGGAGCAACGGATTCCCGGATCATCGGGGTCAGCGTGGATCTTTCAGGCCTGCACATGGCTTCGGACATCGATTTTAACAAAAAGTCCTTTACCACGGGCCATACCGGCTTTGGAGTTCCTTTTGCCACCTGGCCTGACAGGACGGATGTGCCGAAAAATGCCGCACGGCCGCTGCGCTACCTGGACCGCTATGTCACCGTGACCCAGGGCGAGGTCTTCTACGTGACCGAGGCGCTGGCCCAGGCGGAGGGGTTGGAAAGGGGCCCTGCGGGGAACACCTCCCTGGCCGCAGCCATCCCCCTGGCCCGGGAGCTGCCCGCAGATGAAATTATTGTTGTTCAGGAGACGGAGTATACCGGGGCGGGCAAGCATCCCCAGGCCCAACTTGATTTTGCCAGGAATAATGGGATCACAGTAAAGCGAGGTGATCCGCAGGAGAACATACCCGGCAAGGCCATCGTCATCCCCGAGCATTTCACGCAGCTGGGTATTGTGGAAATGGATCTTGCAAGGATGCGCCGCTCCTATATCAGAAACGCGGTGGAGAGAAACCGGGTTGCCGGGGTCACCGGGGAGGAGTTGCAATTCCTGGCGGCAGAGACAAGGGAGACAGAGGCTTTTGTAGCCGCAATATTAAAAGATATCGGAGGGATCAGACTGAATGAATAACCTAGCAGGGGGGACGGGGTACCCGGCTAGCTCTGGGGAAAGGTCAACCTCGCCTAGTGCCCATCTAGAGAATAGGCGCAAACACCTGGCGGGGCTTTCCGACGAGGAGCTCAAAGAGAGATTCTGGGAGCTTGCCCATGAGATCGTGAAACCTCTTTCGGAGCTGGCTTTCAACCATACCTCCCCTTCTATTGAGCGTTCTGTAGCCCTGAGGATGGGCTTTTCCAGCCTGGAGGCTCAAGCCATTGTCTCTTTTGCGGAAAAACGGGGGCTGCTCGGTAAAGGGGTGGGGCGCATTCTGCTCAAATATGCTGAAGTCAAAAATAAAGGATACCTCGAAGCCGGGCGGGAGCTTGCATCCGGAAAAGGTTGGGATGAACTGGCGGAAATCATCGGAGGTGGAAGCTGATGGTTCACGGACGTGGACAGGATAACAGGCTCGATCCCCGGCAGAAATTAGATATAAGGGAAATCTTGAAAGATCTCTCCCAATACAGGCCGCGGCGCTCAGGCTGGACCTGGCGGAAAGAGAAGCCTGGGCAGCAGGCCGGTCCTTTCATTTACAGCAATACGGCGGAACCGCTGCAGCAGGCTGTCCCCCTGCCGGCGGCAAAGTACTTCGGCGGCATTGATCCCCAGCCCGATTATGTGATCACCACCGAGATCGCTTCGGGCAGGTTTGAAGATGATATCAGGCGCATGCGCATGGCCGCCTGGCACGGCGCCGATCACCTGATGGTCATCCGTACCACCGGGCAGAGCCATATCGACGGCTTGCTTGAAGGCACACCGGAGGGGATCGGGGGCATCCCCATCACCCGGAAACAGCTTCGGGCCACGCGAAAAGCTATCGATCTCATCGAAGACGAGGTGGGCCGGCCCATCAACTTTCATTCGTACGTCTCCGGCGTGGCCGGACCTGAAATAGCGGTGCTCTTTGTCGAGGAGGGGGTTAACGGCGCCCACCAGGATCCCCAGTACAATGTGCTCTACAGGAATGTGAATATGCAGCGCTCCTATGTTGACGCCGCTGTGGCCAAGAGACTCATGGCTTCCTGCGGCATGCTTCAGATCGACGGTGCTCATAATGCCAATGCCACCGCCAGAGAGGCCTGGAAAGTGATGCCCGAGCTTCTGGTGCAGCATGCCATCAACTGCGCTTTTTCGGAGTCGGCGGGGATGAGAAAAGAGGATATCGCCCTTTCGTCAGTGCCGCCCACGGCGCCGCCGGCGCCGGCGCTGGCTTATGATCTCCCCTATGC
>CAZQEV010000185.1:0-3449 GCA_964592135.1 uncultured Syntrophomonadaceae bacterium | reverse complement strand
TGATCTATCTTTCTCTGTGGTTTGTGATATTATCGAGTTACCATTGCAGGGGGAAGGATGATCTTTGCGTGTACATGATCATTATCGGCGGCGGCGGGGTCGGCTCGGAGCTGGCCCGTAACTTTTCTGAAAAGGATTTTGATGTTGCGGTCATTGAAAAGAATCCGGAGAAAGCACGCAAATTAAGGGATCTTTTCGACATCATGGTTTTTGAAGACAATGGGGCCGGCGCCACGGCCCTGGAGAAAGCCGATGTGAGGTCTGCGGCCATGGTCATCGCCGTCACTGAGATAGACGAGATCAATATCATCGCCTGCATGCTGGCCAAACGCTACGGAGTTCCCCTTACCGTTGCCCGCGTGCGCAACGCCGACTATACCCTGGACTCGGCCGTACTTGGCCGGGAGCAGCTGGGGATCGACCTGATGATCAGCCCGGAACGGGGTGCGGCTTTCGAAATATCACGCATGCTCCATTTCCCCGAGGCCGGCGAAATCGAATATTTCAGCAAGGGGCGGGTGATGATGCTCAGCCTTATTGCCGGCCCCGATACGGATATTGTCAACAAGCCCTTTCATAAGCTGAATTTTCCACAGGGATGTATTGTCGTGGGAATCAAGGAAGGGCGGAACAACAACTTTATCATCCCCGGCGGCAAAGATGTGATCAAACCGGGCGCAAGAATCTACCTTTTGGGCCGTTCACGCACGCTCAAGGATGCCAGCCGCCTGCTCACGCATGAGCTCACCAGGATACACAATGTGACCATTCTCGGCGGGGGAATGATCGGCTTTGAGCTGGCAAAGCTGCTCGAGGAGAGTCGCAGCCCCTTTGAGGTGAAGCTCGTTGAGAAAGATGCGGCGCGCTGTGAGCAGCTCAGCCGGGAACTTTCACATACCCTGATCCTGCAGGGGGATGCTATTGATTTCGATTTCTTAAAGCTGGAGGGGATTGAGCAGACCGACGCTGTTGTCGCAGTGAGCGGGGATGATCGCACCAATATTATCGCCGGCGTGCTGGCCAAACAGGCGGGGATCAAAAAGGTCATCTGCGAGGTGGTTGACCCGCAGTTTACCCCGGTGTACAGCGCCCTCGGCCTGGAAAGCATGATCAATCCGCATATCGTTACAGCGGCGCAGATCCTCCGCTTCACCCGCCGCGAGGATCTGCTTTCCCTCTCCATCCTCAGCGATGAACGGGCCGAGATCCTGGAGCTGATTCTGCCTGATTCGGCGCGGGTGGCCCACAAAAAAGTGGCCGAAGCGCATTTTCCCCGCGGGATGCTCATCGGATCCATTGTCCGCAAGCAGGAGGTGATCATTCCCGGGGGGCAGACCGTGCTTTTGCCGGGGGATCATCTGGTTATTTTCACCCTGCCCGAAATCAGCGGCCAGTTGGAACGCTACTTTGCGCCGGCCGGGGGCAGCCGGCTGAACCACAGCCGGATCCGGTAACTGGGCGGAGGTACGGTTTAGAACGCATTTCTGCCACTCTCCGGCGGCCTGCCTGGAAAGGATGATACCGTGCGCCTGCGCAATACTAGGATTCTTTACCTTTTGGGAATTATGTTGATTTTCCTGGCTGCCATGATGGTGCCGGCCTCTCTCTGGTCCATCAGGGAACAGGATGGCGACAGGACCGCTTTTTTTTGGGCTTTCCTGACAACTGCCGGTGCAGGTGTCCTTTTATGCGCGACGGCCTATTCTTCGCACAGAAAAACCCTTTCCCTGGCTGAAAGTTTCACCCTGGTATCGCTGGCCTGGCTGCTAGCCGGTTTTTTTGGCGGTCTTCCCTTTTATTTTTACAGCGGTTTTGAGGGCGGTCTCGTTGATGCTTTCTTTGAGGCTGTCTCCGGCTTTACCACTACCGGGGCCACGATTATTGCCGATGTGGAGAGTCTACCCCGCGGCCTTCTTTTCTGGCGCTGCCTCACGCAGTGGCTGGGTGGCATGGGGATTATCGTCCTCTTTCTGGCTGTTTTGCCGCGGTTTGGTTTTAGAAGCGCGGCCCTGTACCGGGCCGAACTCCCCGGCCCCATTGCCGACCGCTTTGTGCCCCGGGTTGTGGAGACGGCCCGCTGGCTCTGGCTCATCTACACCGCTTTCACTGTTCTGCAGACCCTGCTGCTCTTGCTGTGCGGGCTGAGCTTTTTTGATGCCCTGGCGCACACCCTTACCACCATGCCTACAGGCGGTTTTTCCACATACAATGCCAGCGTCGCCGCCCTGCATAACCCGGCTGCAGAAGTGGTGATCACTATCTTCATGTTCCTGGCCGGTGTAAACTTCACCCTCTATTTTCGCCTGCTGCGCAGGGACCGGGGTGTTCTGAAAAGCGAAGAGCTGCGCTTCTATGCCGTTGTACTGGCCGCCGCGACGGCGCTGGTCGCCATCAATATTGCTCCCACGCTAGGCAAAGATATCCTGCTCTCTATCAGGCAGAGCGCCTTCCAGGTAGTGACTATTGCCACGACCACCGGTTATGCCAGCACAGATTTTGATGCCTGGCCGCATTTCTCCAGGATGCTGCTCTTTTTTCTCATGTTTCTCGGTGCCTGCGGCGGTTCAACGGGCGGGGGGATCAAGCAGATCCGCGTGCTGCTACTGCTCAAGTACGCGAGCCGGGAACTGCTGCGCATGGTCCACCCCTCGGCTGTTGCCTCCATAAAACTTGACGATCAGGCTGTTTCAGAGGAGATGCTGCGGGGCATGGCCGGCTTTACTTTTCTCTACATTCTGCTGTTTGTTTTTGCCACCCTGGCCCTGTGCTGGATGAAACTAGATTTTACAACAGCCGCCTCGGCCGCCGCCTCGGCGCTGGGCAATGTCGGCCCCGGCCTGGGCCTGGTGGGGCCCCGTTTTACCTATATGGGAGTCCCCTCTGCAGGGAAGGCAATTCTCAGCTTGTTGATGATCATGGGCCGCCTGGAGATCTACACGGTGCTGGTCCTCTTTTTACCTGAATCGCGCTTTTTATTCAGAAACAGAACCAGGAGGGATAGCAGATGACAAGCTACCGCGAAGCGGCGCAGATGATCGCTGCGGGCAACTTTTTGCCGGCTTACCTCTTTTGCGGCGGGGAGCCTTATCTAATACAAGATCTTTCCAACCGGCTTGCCTCGGTCTACCTTGGGGAAGAGGAAAGCTACGGCAGGGAGAAATTAGAAGGGGCGGACCTGACGCTTGCTGAAATTTTGCAGCGCCTTCATGAAGAGAGCCTCTTTGCGCCGCGCAAGCTGTTGCTGGTGGACGAGCCCCCCTACCTGGCTGCCGGGAGCAAAGAGGTAAGAGATGAGGCAGGGGGAAAGGCGGCTCCCCGGGAGGAAGGCGGAGAGAAGGCAACAGAGCAGCTTGAGCGCTTTATAGAGCGTGAAGGTGCTGCAGAAACACCTTCACGGATTATTCTATTCCGGGCGGCAGCGGTTGACCGGCGCAGGCGGCTTTTCAAGG
>CAZQEV010000184.1:0-3461 GCA_964592135.1 uncultured Syntrophomonadaceae bacterium | reverse complement strand
AAACAGAAGCCCCATCCTTTACCACCGGGGGAGAAAGCCCACAGCCCTTTTCCGGGATCCCTGCCTCAAGACAATGCCATCACCGGGATCAACCGCACGCCATTGCCGTCAATCCTGATAGAGCGCCCCCAAGCGCCCCCCTCACAGGGTAGAGTTTTCTGCCGCTTTATAATTAGCCGCCCCTGTGTCTCACATCAGGATAACTAACTGTAGCGGGAGGGTGCAGACCCGATTATGGAGGCGGCAGGGTCTCGCCGGGACAGGGTCTCTTCCGGCCCGGCGGACTCACGGCGCCAGCGCCTGGCTTCATGTGAAAAAACGATCTTCTGATAGTTCGCCTCATATTGGCGGGCGATGAAGGCCCAGGAATACTTCTCTTCAACATCCTGCAAGGCGCGCCGGGCCAGGCGGCGAGCCAGTTCGTGATCATCGAAAAGAGCGCATATCTGCTCCGCCAGTCCGGCGGCGCTGCCGGCGGCGGCTCTGATCCCGTTGATGCCGTGAGCTACCGTCTCGGCAAAGCCTCCGGTATCGCCCACTACCACCGGCGTCCCTGCAGCCATCGCCTCCAGCGCCACCAGGCCGAAAGGCTCGTAAAGGCTGGGAAAGACGGCAATATCGGCATGAGCATAGAGCTGGTTTCGCGTCTCTTCATCAATATAGCCGGCAAAAGTGACCCTGCGGTCAACGCCGAGATGCAGGGCCAAACGGTGCAGTTCTTCGGCATAAGACCCTCTGCCGGCAATAACAGCGCGCACATCGGGGAAGCGATCCCAGATCAGGGGCAGCGCCTCGAGCAGGATCTGCACTCCCTTTTCCCGCACAAGCCTGCCGATAAAAAAGATAATCTTCTCCCCGGGTGCGGCGAACCTCTGCCGCACTGCCGGATCGGGAGCGGAAACCTGGAAAGCCGCCGTCCGGATCCCGTTGGGGATGATCGATATTTTATCCGGCGGCAGGTTAAAGACGCTTTCTATTTCATCCCGCATGTAGCGGCTGTTGCAGATCACCCGCCAGGCCTCGTAAGCTAAAAACCATTCCACCTCGCCGATATAGCGCTGCTCGTCATTATGCAAACCGTGATTGCGGCCAAACTCGGTAGCATGGACCGAAGCGATCAAGGGCATCTGAAAAATATGCTTGATTCCCTTGCCGGCATAGGCAACAAGCCAGTCGTGCGCATGCACCAGGTCGAAACGCCGCCTCCGGCAGAGGCTGACACCCTTTTCCAGCATGGCCAGGTTCAGCTGATGAACCCAGGCAAAAAAGTTGATCGGCTTTCCGTGGTAAGGCGCCACTCTGTGGATGGTTACCGCTTCGGTTTTCTCTATTTCCGGCAAATTTTCTTCCAGGGTGGTGATCACTTCGACCTCATTGCCCTCCTGCGCCAGGGCCTGTGAAAGTTCGCTGACAACGTGGGCAATTCCGCCCACTACCCGGGGGGGATATTCCCAGGTAAGCATCAGTATGCGCATATGCTCAACTCCGTCTCTTTCAGGTGTTAAAAGGGAAGCCCTTTTGAATGACTCCTTTTATTATCCCCGGCATTCAGATAAACTTGCTCCACATTGGAGGTTGGAAATTGGAGGGAGCAGTTGATTAATTGCAAAATCGTTGTTGGCGTTGGCGTGGGAATTTGCCTGGGCAACCGGTACAGAATCAGCGGGCGGGGATGGGAGCCCGCCCCACACAGCTTTGGCGGCGGTCAGGAAACATCACCGGGCCGGCGCCGGTTCCTGCATGGTCTCCACCCGGAGCAGACCGCCCTCCGTCCGGAAGATGACACTACCGTGCAGATCAGTCCGAAAGGTCTTGATACCGGCCTCTTCCAGGGCGGAGAGAGTTTCCGTCCGGGGATGCCCAAATGAGTTTGTACCTACAGAAATAACGGCATACTGCGGCTGCACCGCCTGGAGCAGCTCGGGCATCAATGCCATAAAGCCACCGTGATGGGGGACGAGAAACACATCAGCCTTGAGATCATGCTTTCCCCTGAGAAGCGCACGGGCCCCTTCGTCTTCGATATCACCGCAGAAAAGAAAGCTGATCTCCCCGTAACAGAGCCTGAGCACAAGCGAGTTGTTGTTTAAATCGCTGCCTGTGCCTGTAAACAGTTCCCGGGGCGGTCCCAGGGTTTCGATAAGCAGCCCCGAGGATGATCCCCAGCGTCGCCCGGCACCCGCTGTTTCAACAGGGATACCCCCCGCTTCAGCCCGCCTCAGCAGCTCATCATAGTACGGCGATTCTCCCTCTACCGGAGAAAGCAGGAGACTGCGTACAGGAATCACCTCAACCAGGGGCAGCATACCGCCAAAATGGTCCTCGTGGGGGTGGCTGATCACAGCAAGATCTACGCGGCGGATCCCCTGTCTCCGCAAAAAGGGAAGCAGCACCATTTCACCCGTTCTACCCGGATCCCCCCGGTGCGGGGGATCGCCCCCGCTGTCGATGATCATGTTTGTCCCGCAGGGCAACTCTACCAGAGCGGCCGCTCCCTGCCCTACATCGAGAAAGGTGACAACAAGACCGGATGAGCGGGGCGGGATCAGGATGAACCCCCACAACAGCAAAACGGCAAGCCCTGTTATGGCAAAAAAGAACCGCTTACGTGAAAATAGCCTTTTCAAGCCGGTAATAGATAACAACGGAGGCCTGTGCATCAAAACGTTTCCGCTCTCCGGGAGAACAGGGGAAATCGCTTTCTCCTGCTGCCGGCGCCTGCGGAACCGGTAATAGAGAGCTGTAACGGCAACAAGCGCTCCATATATCAGCACGAGACCCGCCGCTCCCGGCGGATAGACAGGCCGGTAGAAGTGCGGATAGCGGGACAGCGCAGTGATGGCGAGCACCAGTTCAAGCAGCAGGCGGCAGGGAAACAGCAATATTTTCGCTACAGGCAGGTAAACAAGACCTGTGAGCGCTCCACCCAGCCCCAGCCCCACCAGCGGCGCCATGAGCGGCAGCAGGAGCAGGTTGAAGAACAGCGCTCCCAAAGGGATATGCTGAAAGTAGTAAGCGCAAAGCGGTAAAACTCCCAACTGCGCCGCCAGAGTCACTGTCAGAAGAGGGCGCATAAATTTGGGCAGCCTGAGCTTTCGGGCCGCTTCCGCAAGAGGCGGCTGCAGGTAGATAATCGCCAGGGTAGCAGTATAAGAGAGCTGAAAGCCGATAGTGAACAGGTAGAGCGGATTGATCAGCAGGGTGATCATGGCGGCCAGCGCCACTGCGGTAGGTATGTCCCGGTCCCGGTCAAGCAGCAGAGCCCCCAGGGTAAAAGCGAGCATCACCGCCGCCCGCAGTGCCGAAGGGCGCATGCCCGTGAGGTAGGCGTAACCGAAAATCAGGATGATCGCTGCAAGCAGTGGCAGCTTTCCCCGCAGGCCGAGCCTGCGCCACAGACCCAGGATCAGCGCTGCGACCAGGCCTACGTGAAGGCCTGAAACAGCAAGCAGGTGACCCAC
>CAZQEV010000183.1:0-3471 GCA_964592135.1 uncultured Syntrophomonadaceae bacterium | reverse complement strand
CCTCGTCTTGCTTTCTTTAAAGCGATAGTAAGCGGCAAGCGCGTAGTAAGCCTGCTCCGTTGCCATGCCGTCGGGAGAATCCTGAGAGGCTATATGCTTAAAACCTCCTCCTTCTACATAAAACGACAGCAACGCAGTAATCGGATTGGCGCCGTTTTTCGTAAAGCGAGCGTCGGTCATCGGATCGATCCCGAGAGCCGTCAGCGCGACGATGACCTGAGCAGTACTTTCGGAGTTGGCCGTCCCCCAGCTGACGAAACATCCGTCTGATTTTTGTATCAGGGACAAAGCGTCTAACCCTCTGTCGACAGCTGCTTTGACCCTGGCGTTGGAATTGTAATACGGAGCGAGCGCCTGTATGACCATTCCGGTCATATCGGGGTCGATGCTTTGGTTGCTGTAATCCCAGCCGCCTTCGTCAAGCTCATAATCGAGCAGCTTGTTGATAAGCTTTTCCCTCGTGAGCTGGTTGCCGCCCGAAGCCACAACCGGGATTTCGTAGTTATACGCATCAAACGCGATCAGCGCAAAGGCGACGCTGTTTACACCTTGAAGGGACGTTTTATCAAAGTCGGACAGATAGCTCAGAAGATCGTATCCGCCTACATTTCGCACGTCCATGCCTATCGCCGTGAGCGCGAGGATCACTCTTTCGTACTCGGTATATTTTGCGGCCGAACCTCCGAGCAGATCCCCGCCGTTTTCCTGAAGCTCTCTGACCACGTCGCCGGCGTAAGCGTCGAAATAGCCGTCAGGCACATTGTAACCCGATCTTGCGAGTCCCAACACGACCCATTCGCTTCCGAATCCCGGAATACCGAGGCTGACCGTATAGGCCGCCGTGGACGTGTACATGTTGTCGAGCTGTTCCGTTATCGCGTTTCTAAGCACGGCTATTCTCGCAACGGCGTCGGCAAGCTTTGTCCTGAGACTTTCAGCAATCAAAATACGCTGCTCGGCCGTGAGAGCATCAAAGGCGTCTTTCACAGCTTCGACTGCCGGCGAATCCGAATAAACGAGTTTGTTTACTTCGGGCAACTTTTCTATCGAATCGGCCACTTCAAAGGGCTTGAGCGCTTCTTCAGCCGCAAGCAGCACGTCGTAATTTTCCACAAGCGCCTTTTCCGCGCTCCCGAGCCCGTCGTAAGCCTTTCTTGCCTCGCTTACGGCAGCTTTTTTGTCAAAGGTGACCGGCGTGCCGATCGCGTCTATCAGCGCCATTACCGTGTTGTGGTCATCGACCGTGACGATCCCCGCGAACGGCAGCAGGGCTGCGTTGACTTCGTCCTGCGTCGCGTAAAGCGTCTTCAGCACATCCATGGCGTGCGTATAATCCTGCCCGTAATCGTCTTTCGTGCCGAGGCTGTTGACGATCGCTATCGCGGTGATCAGCTTGTCCTTGTTCGCGACGACCACGGGGGGACCTTCCGAGAATTCGCCGGCGCCGATATCTGCCCCGATCCCTTCGCTCGTGTATTGCCAGCGGATCACGTCACCGTTGCGCACGGGCGCCGCGCCGCAGCTTACACCGAGGAATTCATTGCTGACGCTGTACATCCAGCCGCTCCAGCGGCCCGCGTCCGTCTCGCCCAGAAAGCCCGGGTACCCCTGCGTCAGCAGATTTCCGCTGAACAGCGCCGTGCCGCCCGGCACATAGGTGGGATCGTAAATGTGGCTGATATACATGCCTCCGGTATGCGGAGTACCGGTCGTCCGCCACACCTGCGGGGCGTCAGGGTACGCGTCCTGCAAAACGCCCAGCGTGATCTGCGACACAAGGGTCCCTTTCTGCGTTTCGACGAGCACCGGCTCGACGATCAGCGTACCGTCCACCGTCAGCTTTTCAATGCACACGACGACTCTCGCGTAAGTGGCGTAAGTCGCGTTCACCGCACTCATCGCGGCGCCGGCAACGATCATCGCGTTTTGGATCCCGTCGTAGTCGGTCGCGTCGTTAATGGCCGTCTTACCGCCGTTATACGCCGCCGTAAGCTGCGCCCACTCGTCCGCGGTGTAGTCGTCCCGATCATATGATCTGTAGATCTTTTCCAGCGCTTTCAGCGCGTCCTCTTTTTCCTCGGCGAGCTCGTCTCCCGCTCCCTCCGGGTTCCATTTCGCGGTAAGGGTAATATTTTTAGCAGGTATCGTCAGCGGAAAGGTCGCGCGTTCGTTGACGCTGTACCACCAGCCGCCGAAACTGCAGCCTTCCTTTGTGGGCGACGGGTTCGGCGCGGAAACCGTATCAAGGCCGATCCTCCCCGTCACCGGCTCGACCGCGCTGCCGCCGTACGAATCAAATGTAACCGTCCTGTTTTCCGAGAGCAGATTAAACGAAAGATAATCATGGCCCGCGAACAGCGTCACGCCCGGCGCGGGGTTGAACGTCCTGTCCGTCGCGCTGGACCACTGCGTCCCGCCCGGCACCATGACATCCGATATCAGATCCCACATGCCGGCCTGACCGTTTTCGCCCGACATCGGGCGCCAGTGCCATTCGTTTTCGCTTTCGATATACTCGTACGCGTATGAGGCGGCCATGCGATCATTGCTGCGCATGCGCCCGGAGAAACAGTACAGACTGCCCTCGTAGTCGAAACCGAAGCCTAATATGCCTGAAGCGCCGTCTCCGGCAAACGGAAGCTGGGAAACGTCCAGCGCCGCGGCGCTGCCGTCCGCTTGCACGAGATGGTATACCGATCCGGTTTTTATAACGGCCCGGCCATCGGACGACGCGGCAATCACCTGAACGTTGCTGAAGTCGCCGACCTCCGTCCAGCCGCCGTCCGCGTACCTGTACAGGCCGCTCGCGCTTCCGGCGAAATGCACGCCGCTGCCGCCGCTGTAAAACGAGTTGAACGCGTAGCCGTGATCCGTCCACGCCGTCCCCTTCCAGACCGTATTGCTCGACCAGACCTCGTCGTTGGAGACGACAAGGCCGGCGTCCGTCCGTTCGTTGTCCCGCCGTGAGCCCGGGACCTCCGCCCATTGGCCGCTCTCCGGCGTATACTCCCACAGGTAGTAGGCGAGGTCGGTGACGGGTTCTAAAGCGCCGATCACATCGCCGGTATCCCGCGCGAACGCGGTCATTTTCTTCTCCGTGCCGCCGATGGAATGGATGTTCCATACATAGCCCGGCCAGCCCTTTTGCATATTTATAAGATTCTGCGGCGCGCTCGTGATCGGCGTGATCATGCTCTTCAGGCCGTCCGCCGCGCTGTATTCATAGATCCTGGTGCCGGTGGCGACGTACATCGAAAGCTGTCCTGTGACCCCGTCCGTAAACGAGAGTGCGCTGAACGCCGGATAGATTCCAATCCCATACGTCCCGCTGGGTTCCGCCGAAACCTGCGTCTCGCCCAGCGCCGCGCCGGTCGTTTTCACATACGCGCCGATATCAAAGGTCTTGGTGGACGGCGTTCCCTCCGCCCCGAGCTGCGCCCACACCGTGAGTTCCGTCACGCCGGACGGCAG
>CAZQEV010000182.1:1999-3478 GCA_964592135.1 uncultured Syntrophomonadaceae bacterium | reverse complement strand
TTCTCCTCCAGGGTCATCCTCTGAATCACCGCTGTCACATCATCTTCCTCCCCTGCGCCTGCACGATAGTAGTAGCAGGCGAGGGCAGCCAGGACCACCATGATCAGTCCCGAAAGGAGCAGCCATCTTTTGCGGCGGAGCAAGTTCAATTGGAAATCACTTCCTCATGCCTGTTTTCAAGCAGGCGATCTGCCCGGGATGCAACAGGGCCCCGGCGCACTATCAACTATTATGTACAGTTTTCTTTTAATTGGCTCGGCCCATGCAGCCCGATAAAAGGGATAAGCTGTTGACAGGAAGTCATGATAGGCATAGATGATGGTGGACAGGGGCTCCAGCTCTTTGGCGCTTAATTTTCCAAATTCCCCAATAGCGCGTCCAATTTCGAACTGATCCGTCGAGCAGTGTTGGCTGCTTTCTCCTGGAATTCAGAACTTTTAGCTCCAGGTATAACCGAATAGCCCCGTATGCCAGAGTTGACAAAGTCTATTTCTAAGCCGCCGTGATGCTCGATGATCTTAAATCCCTGGACAGATCAGGGCTATAAGGACCATCTGCAAATCTTTGCCTCCCCCGGATTTCACTGCGACCTTTCTACTCAATGTGCGGCTTAAGCAACCCCCCGGTATCTGTTCGGCAACATAACAACAGTGCTGACAAGTTTATCGTGCCAGGCTTGATGATCTTGATCCCACAAGAGCCATAAGTATCCCAAAAAGAGCACCAGTCCGCTGAAAGACTTACCTATTGTCTCCCGTACCAGCATGATCCGAAAACCTGCAGGATTACCGTCGATGTGAAACGTTCTCATCCCGAGGAGCCACTTGCCGTACGATTTGCCCCGGGAAAGCAAAATGAAGTAAAAAATAATAAAAGCCAAAAGCAGTAAAAGGCCAATCAACATTTTGCCACCGTCCTCCGAGTCTGCATCTCCAGCAATTGTCGTTGCAACAACAATGCAGATACAGGCCCAGACAGCCATGTCTAAAATGTGACCGGCAAATCTTCTGGCTGGGCTGGCGACCACGCCCGCATCAAGGTTTGTAATAAGGGCTCCGCACCAGGGGCAGGTGCTTATTCTACCTTGGAAGGTTTTTCCACCACACCCCGGACAGTTCATCATGTAATCTTTACCTCATGTAAACTGCCCGATTAATCCGCAAAAGCACAAGGGCCACCCACTCCCCGCCCCTCCTCCCAAAGGGCCAGGGGGGCCTGGAGATATAAGCGTCAAATACCACCCACCTCATCACGAGGCGGGTTTTTTTCCGCCCTGGCTTTACCAATATGGCACCCCAGTTCGGCGATCTGCTGTTCTTGAAGAGCACATCTGTTTTGCAGTTCCCGGATCATTTGAGCACTGTTTTCCAAGGCCTACCACTTCGCCAAAAGGAGTGAAAACCCTTTATTTTAAAGTCTTTTTGGAACTTTTACGATCACTTTAGAGCACTGTTCCGGCTCTGACTTCAGGGTGGGCAG
>CAZQEV010000182.1:0-1899 GCA_964592135.1 uncultured Syntrophomonadaceae bacterium | reverse complement strand
TGGCGGGATCACCGGTCAGGGAACATTTGCGGTAGATGGAGAATTCCTCCTGTCCGATATCGGTCAGGATCAGAAATATTTCGTGGAGATGTACTGGCCTGAAAGCGGATTGGCAGATATGGATTATGCAGGCGACAGCTTCGGAACAACAATAAAGGTCAGCGCTGTGGCCCGGCAGGTACCCTTTGAAGGCCAAGAGCAGGGGGAACAGGAAAGTGACATTCATGTTTCTTACAGAACAGAATCGTATTTGTGGGAGCAAAATAATTACAGGTTTTATCTCACCATCATCAACAATTCAGATCGCCACATTGAAGATTGGGAAATTACTTTTTCACTGCTTACTGACAGGATATCCAAGCATGAGCCCGTGAACTACAGGGCAGATTACAATACCCCTTCAGCAGGATCGTACAGATTTTACCGCCCGGACTATTACGATCAAAGTATTCCTGGCAATGGCGGGAATATATCCTTTGGAGGAGTGGGAATTGGTACCGGGTTGGACCCCATCGAAAACGTCCTGGTAAACAGCCAAAGTGTTGAACTGACGTGCCAGTTGATGCAATAAGCGGCAGAACCGTAATGTTGCCCCGGGATTTTAGAAGAAAGGAAGGGAGAAATGACAATTTGAGCCGGCTAAAGGCGGCCTCCGGGTGCCGGCAAGAGGTTGGATAGCAATGACTATCTGCGGTGAAAAGGGATTTAAAAAATAACAGAACATAAAGAGGAGAGGAAAACAGATGAAAAGAGTGCTTGCTCTGGTGGCCCTGGTGCTGGTGATATCCATCTCTCTGGTTGCCGGCACGCTGGCGATGTATGTCGTTACAATTGACGACCTGGCAGAGGGCAGTGTGGTGGCCAAGGAGTTTATCCTGCTGGAAGGTGGGACAAACACCTTCAAAAAAGATGTTAAGATTGCCCCTGGAGAGACTGTAGCGTGGAAATTCAGCGTAAGAAATTTTAACGATTGGGCTGTCAGCGAGACTAACATGCTATTGGATTTTAAGGTTGATGTCGCTGCCGCAGCTGGCAAGGAACATATTAAACCATTGTGGATTGAAGTCAAAGATAGCTCTGGAACTATCCTTGATAAAACCCAACACGGAACCTTGGAGTTTGAAGATAAATTCGCGGCAAACAATAAAGAAGAAAGGGTTTACGATGTTTCAATTCATTGGCCCAAGAACGGTGAAAATGATATTGATTTCGCCGGTTCAAAGTTTGGCACTGCAATCAAAGTCTCGGTAACGGGCACGCAGTTGCCATAACCAGTGCTAACTGAAAAGGGCTGCCTAAATCAGGGGCAGCTCTTTTTAATTATTGGAATGCTAAAATATCCCGTAAAGAGAAGATCCGGAGGAAGCAACTATGCGGGGAAGGAGATATACAACCCCGGAAGAGATCGAGGCAATGCGCCGGGTAATCAGCCGTGCCAAAAAGGAAAGGAAACCGGGCCTGCCCGGGGGGCGCGGGATCAGCGCTGCCCGAAAAAGGAAACGGGCTCTCGCAATTGCCTGCTCCATCCTTTTTGGGATCCTTGTACTGCTGCTGCTGGTCACGCTGGCATCGATTTTCATGGCAAAAAGCAGGGGAGAGATCCCCGGGGTGCTGGGGTTTCACCTCTTCGTCGTTGAATCGGGAAGCATGGAGCCCACACTTCCAATAGGCACAGTGATCCTGTCGCGCAAACCTGGAGATGCCGGCGGACTCCAGGTAAAGGATATTGTCACCTTCAAGAGCGCATCAGGCGCTGTTGTCACCCACAGAATTATCGATGTGATCAAAGATGATCAGGGCAATGTGAGCTACCGGACAAAAGGGGACAGCCCGGCCAATTACCCGGATCAGGAGCTGCTCACACCCGAGAGAGTTATCGCCGTCTTTGTGTTGGCCATA
>CAZQEV010000181.1:1910-3487 GCA_964592135.1 uncultured Syntrophomonadaceae bacterium | reverse complement strand
CGCAGCGTTGTCCCGCTGCGGTTTTCGCACTGCAGAAGCTGCTCAACATCTTCATCTTTTCAACCTGCTGCTTTAAACAACAAGCCTTCAATAGCGGCAGGTTTTTAAAAAAATATATAGAAATGATAAATGATAAATGATAGATCAAAGATTAGTTGATCGATCATGCATAAGGGACAGACTGGTACAGGGAACTTTATTATTTTTCAATTCGAAACGGGGGCGACAAAAATCCTAGAACAGTGGCAAAAGAAAAAACCTGAAAAGTTCGTTCCAACCGATGATATTTTTAGCAATATTCATGCCGGCGACCGCATCTTCATCTCCACCGGCTGCGGTGAACCGCAGCACCTGGTGGGCCGGATGATCGCTTATGTGGAAACACATCCCAAGGCTTTTTTCGATGCAGAGGTTTTACAGGTCTGGACCCTGGGGGTGGCCCCCTATACCGATGAAAAGCTGAAGCATAATTTTCGGCACAACTCTTTTTTCATCAGTCACCATACCCGCGAGGCGGTCAACAGGGGGAAAGCCGACTACACCCCAATTTTCCTTTCCGATCTGCCGGCGCTTTTCCGCCGCCGCCAGGTTCCCGTGGATGTGGCCCTGATTCAGACTTCCCTGCCCGATGCCCGCGGCTATGTCAGCCTCGGCATCAGTGTTGATATTGTCAAGGCGGCGCTGGAGAGCGCGGCCCTGGTCGTGGCGCAGGTGAACAGATTCATGCCCCGGGTCCACGGTGACAGTTTTATTCACGTCGATGAGATTGATTATTTGGTTCCCCATGATGAGCCGCTGCTGGAATACTCTCCGGGACAGGTTGATCCGGAAATCGCCGCCAAGATCGGCACCCACGTTAGCCGGATGATCGAGGACGGTGATACGATCCAGGCCGGCTACGGCAGTGTCCCCAACGCCATCCTCGCTTCGCTGCGCGATAAGAAGCATCTGGGGGTGCATACCGATCTGCTGGGTGACGGGCTGCTGGAGCTGGTGAAAAGCGGTGTAATAGACAACAGCCGCAAAACCGTCAATCGCGGTAAAACCATCGCCTCCTATTGCATGGGCTCACAGTCGAGTTATGAGCTCATCGATGATCATCCGACCATCGAGCTGAAAGAGATCGACTATACAAACAATCCCCTTCTCATCGCCCGGCATGAGAATATGGTTGCCATCAACAGCGCACTCGAGGTGGATCTGACGGGGCAGGCTACTGCAGAATCCATTGGCACGCTCTTTTACAGCGGCATCGGCGGCCAGGCCGGCTTTATCCGCGGCGCCTCCATGGCTCCGGGGGGGAAAACCATTCTCGCCCTGCAGTCCACCACCAGGGACGGCTCCACATCGCGCATTGTTCCCTTGCTGCAGCAGGGAGCGGGGGTTACCCTGACGCGCGGGGATATTCAGTATGTTGTCACCGAGTACGGCCAGGCTTATCTGCACGGCAAGAATATCCGCGAGAGAGCCATGTCGCTTATTGCCATCGCCCATCCCAAATTTCGTTCCTGGCTCATCGATGAGGCGAAAGAGCTCTCACTGATCTACAAAGACCAGGCCTACTTTCCCGGGAAAAA
>CAZQEV010000181.1:0-1810 GCA_964592135.1 uncultured Syntrophomonadaceae bacterium | reverse complement strand
ATTGGGTAAGGTCAGGGGACAGACCTGAAAGCTTAGGTCTGTCCCCTAGATTTGCCGGCCGGTGTTGAAGCCCTCCCGGACAGCATCGGTGAGTTTGCGCGGACCGGCGGCGTCGCCAACGAGATAGAGATGCTCAACTTTATTCTTCAGCCCGTTATAGAGATCGCTGTTTGCGATGGCGCCTATGGCAAGGATCACGGTGTCTGCAGGGAGCAGGGCGGTTTGAACCGCGCTGCCGCTGCCTCCGCTTTCTTTACAGATCAGCACACCTTCCGGGGTGACTTTTTCGATCTTCGTCCTTGTGAGCACCTCGACCCCCAGACGCTTCAAGTTTTTCAGCATGATCCAGCGGGTGCTGACTCCCATGTCCCCGGCCGGCTTCGGCAGCGCTTCGACAATGGCTACCTCTCTTGTGCCCCGGTTCAGCAGGCGCAGCAGCGTTTCCGGTGTCTCGGCCTCGTACTCCATCAGAAATTTTACGGTTTCCGCGCCGATGGCGCCCATAGAGGCGACGGTCAGCGCAGTTTCGCAGCCCACTGATCCGCCGCCGGCGACAACGACCCTTTTCCCGGGATACGCTGCCCCCTGCAGGATGTCCCAGGCATTGACAACCTTATCCAGGGCGCCGGGTTCAATGGGGAAAGGCGCCGGCGCCGGGAGAGCCCCGGTGGCGATGATCACAGCATCGGCGCTAAACTCCAGGATGTTTTCAACTGTGGCGGTGCGGTTTAGGACAATATCCACGCCTGCTGCGGCAAGTTCGTGCCGGTAATAGTCGAGCAGGGTGATGAACTCCTCTTTTCCCGGCGGGCGTGCGGCGTAATGAAGCTGGCCGCCGGGCCTTGGCCGCTTCTCCCAAAGGGTTACCCTGTGTCCCCGCAGCGCCGATATGCAGGCCGCCTCCAGCCCCGCCGGACCGCCGCCGACGACAAGGACCCTCTTCGGGCTGCGTGCTGCAGTGATCTCAATGGTGCTTTCCTGCCCGGCCAGGGGATTTACTGTGCAGTGCACCTCTTTCAAGGTAAAAACAGCGTCGAGACAGCCCTGGTTGCAGGCGATGCAGCGGCGGATGGACTTCTCCTTTCCGCCCAGGATCTTGTGCGGTAAGTCAGGGTCGGCAATGAGCGCGCGCCCCATACAGACCAGGTCGGCAGATCCATCGCGGAGGATCTGCTCCGCCACTGCGGGGTCATTGATCCGGTTGGCGGCGATTACCGGCACACTCACGCTCTCTTTTACTCCGCGGGCCAGGTAAGCAAAGGCGCCGCGGGGGAGGTGTCCGGTGATCTGGGGAACGCGCGATTCATGCCATCCTCCGGTGACATTGAAGCAGTCGGCTCCGGCATGTTCAAGAGTCGCTGCAAAGCGGGCAGCTTCGCTGTTGGTATTACCGCCCGGTATAAAATCGTGCCCCGAAAGCCTGACCAGGATCGTAAAATCCGATCCGACACGCTCCCTCACCCGCGTAATCACCTCCACGCCGAAGCGGCATCTGTTGGTAAAGGAGCCGCCGTAGGCGTCAGTCCGTAAGTTGGTCACCGGGGAAAGAAACTGGCAGATGAGATAGCCTGCGCTGGCAATTACCTCCACGGCATCAAAACCGGCTTCTTTCGCCCGCAGTGCCGCTGTTGCAAAGCTCTCAATGACAACCTCGATATCCTGCAGCGTCATCTCCCGGGGGGTTTCCCTGGTGAGAGGTGAAGTAATAGCCGAAGGCGCAAAGGGCTGCTCTTCAGTAAAGGCATTGTAAGCGTAGCCGCCGGCCTGGTAAAGCTGGGCCGCTATCTTCGCTCCGGCATTCTTGACAGCG
>CAZQEV010000180.1:0-3525 GCA_964592135.1 uncultured Syntrophomonadaceae bacterium | reverse complement strand
TTGCATCAAAGAAAAGGAGGTGAAAATAAATGCCGCGGAGACCGGGTCGTATTCTTGTCTTGGAAGCAGCGGATGCACTTGAAAGCTTCAAGATGGAAGTGGCCAATGAGCTGGGGATCGATTACACAGGCGATCTCGGCTCGCTGCCTGCACGCACCCACGGGCATGTCGGTGGAAACATGGTTCGGAAAATGATCCATGCTGCCGAGAACCAGCTGGTGGGTAAGGGCAGCACCAATCCTACCCAGGTTTAGCACTTATCTCCTTTCATTACATCGGCGGGCTTCGGCCCGCCATTTATTTTTTAAAAACAATAATAAAATAAAAAAAGACCGCAGGTTTAAAAATCACCCTGCGGTAAATCACCGCTTATGCGGCGATTGGGAGAGGAGAAACCGGAGGAAGAGCTTTCGGAGAAATGTTGCTTCATTTGTATTATGGTTGATGGAGAAGGACTTTATACATTTTAAAAATTAAGGGCAAGAATCCTAAAAAATCCCCAGGTAAATTTAATCAAGTTGCAATACTGAAAGCAATATTGGGGAAAGGGGGAAAAGGGAAGTATAAGGCATTCTTTATATACTTCAGAAGGAACCGGCAAGGGAGATGCCGAATCATATATCGTTTTGTATCTTTAATCTACAGATAAACCAAAGGGGGAAAGCGATCAATGGAAAAAGCAATTTACCCTGGCAGCTTTGATCCCATCACAAAAGGTCATCTGGATATTATCACCCGTACCGGCGCAATCGTGGATCATCTGATCGTTGCTATTTTGGAGAATCCGCGCAAAGAGACGGTGTTCACCCTGGAAGAGAGAATGGAGATGCTGCGGCTCTGTACCGTCCAGTATCCAAATGTGGAGATCGATTATTTTGGCGGTTTGTTGATTGACTATGTGGACAAAAGAAATATTAACATTATTGTAAAGGGTTTGCGGGCCATTTCAGATTTTGAATTTGAATTTCAGATGGCTCTGGTAAATAAAAAGCTGAACCCTGCGGTAGAGACGCTGTTCATGGTTACAAACAGCAAATATTCATATCTCAGCTCCAGCATTGTCAAAGAGATTGCCGGTTTTGGGGGGGAAATCAAAGAACTTGTGCCGCCGGCGGTATATGATCTTATTGTGAAGAAATTCGGCAATGCCTGACTTGAAATATTTTGACCGGTCTGCCCGGTTTCTGAAAGGAGATTACTCCTCTAAAGGAATATACTAAGAAAATGGAAGGATGGTATTTGTAGAATGCCGACAACAGAAAAATCGAGCTTTCTGATATTGGCTTTATTCATACTGGCAATCGGCCTGCTTTCCTTATTCTATCCCAAATTATTCTGGTGGATGCGCATCGGGCGAAAGGCGAAGCATGTTCAACCTATAACAGCCTATATTGTGGTCTTGAGAATTGGTGGCGTCCTGACCTGTGCCGTGGCTTTGTACCTCCTTTACTATATTTATTTCCCGGCTTAGCTATCCTGCGTTGTGCAATTGAGGTGAAAGATGAAAAAGGGTTCTAAAATTGGTCTGGCTTTAGGCGGCGGCCTGGCGCGGGGGCTGGCTCATGTCGGGGTGCTCAGGGTACTGGAGGAGACCGGGGTAAAGGTAGACTTTATTGCCGGGACCAGCATGGGCAGTTTGATTGCCGCCCTCTATGCCTGCGGTTTGAAATTGAAGTTGATTGAACGCCTGGCACAGCGGATATCCCGCCGTACCTGGATGGATCTAACTTTTCCGCGTATGGGTTTGATCGCAGGGGATAAACTGGAACAGTTGCTGTACATGCTTACCGGACGGCGATCTTTTTCCGATCTCTCCATGCCGCTGGCTGTTGTAGCCGTCGACCTCATCGGCGGTGAACGGATTGTAATTACTGAAGGATCTGTTGCCAGGGCGGTGCGCGCCTCCTGTGCCATTCCCGGCATTTTTAGCCCGGTGGAGATAGGGGGGAAACTGCTGGTTGACGGCGGCGTTCTGGAAAGAGTGCCGGCTCCGGCTGTCAGGGAGATGGGCGCCGATATAGTGATTGCGGTTGATGTCGGGGCTCAAGTGGGAGACTATAAAATAAACCATATCTTTGATGTGATGTCTAAATCCCTGGATATTATGGCCAGGGAAATCCATCGCCGACAAAGCCATGATGCAGACGTGATCATCGCTCCCGGGGTGAGCGATCTCGGCCCCTTTGATTTTCAGTGTGTGGAAGAGGCCATCGGCAGAGGTGAAACGGCTGCAAGAGAGGCTTTGCCCCAACTGGTTAAATTAACGAAAGAAGGTTAATTTTTGATATTTAAAAAGCGAAAGGTTCTTTTTATTTTATTTGCCCTGGGTTTGCTGTATGCGGGATTTTTTATTCGGACAGGTTATGTCCTGGTCAAACCGGGTACAGCGCAGGATCTTGGGGAGATGGTATTTGTTGAAGGGGCCGATCAGGATGATACCGGGAAATTCTTCCTGGTAACTGTCGCCCAGCAGCAGAGCAATCTATGGACCCTGCTGTACGGCCGGTTGCATCCTTATATCGAGGTTCAGCGGCTCTCCGATGTGATCCCCCCGGGGATGCAGGAAGAAGAATACCGCCTGATTTTGGAGCGGTGGATGCAGGAGAGCAAGAATACAGCACAGATCATCGCCCTGCGCAGGGCGGGCTATGATGTGGAGATCGTCAGCGAAAGGGTTGTCGTCGCCGGATTTCTGGATCAAAGCCCCTCTGCAGGAATTTTACAAAAAGGGGATCTGATTACCGCCATAGATGGTCAAGAGATCCACCTGGCGGGTGAAGTTATCTCTGCAGTCCAGCAGCGGCAGGTAGGGGATCAGGTTCAGCTGACCATATTGCGTGGTGAGGAAGAGCTGCACCTGACTGTGACTGCCGGGCCTCATCCCGATGACCCCAAACTGCCGGCCCTGGGTGTTTACATCTCCACTCTCGGCTGGGAGCCTCTTTTACCCGTGGATATTGAAATGGAAACAGGTGAAATCGCCGGACCCTCAGCGGGGATGATGTTTGTGCTGGAGATTATGAACCAGCTTGAACCGGGTGATCTGACGGGCGGCAAACTCGTTGCCGGCACAGGAACCATAGATGTTAATGAAGATGTGGGCCCCATCGGTGGGGTTTTTCAAAAAGTGATCGCAGCCGAACGTGCCGGCGCCGAATACTTTTTTGTCCCGGCGGAGAATTATGGGGAAGCAAAAAAAGCAGTACACCATATTATCCTCGTTCCGGTAAGCACACTGCAGGAAGCCCTTGATTTTCTTGATTCTTTTGACACCCCTGATCAGGGCGTGTTATACTTAGATCCCAACAACCGGGGGTGAACCCGAGTAAACAGGGCAGCCGCGGGAACATGACCGCGAGGCGGTTCTCGAGGAAAGTCCGAGCTCCGCAGGGCAGGGTGCTGGGTAACGCCCAGTGGGGGTGACCCTAAGGACAGTGCCACAGAAAATAACCGCCTCCTACTGGAGGTTGGAGATTAGAAGTTAGAGGTTGGAGGGACACAGCGGCCGGCAGCAGATGCTGGTAT
>CAZQEV010000179.1:0-3527 GCA_964592135.1 uncultured Syntrophomonadaceae bacterium | reverse complement strand
CAGGGGATCACCTACACGCCGCGGGCCAAGCGGGTGGTGGAACTCTCCATTGAAGAAAGCCAAAACCTGGGTCACAATTATGTGGGAACCGAGCATATCCTTCTCGGTCTGCTCCGCGAAGGTGAAGGCATCGCTGCCCAGGTATTGACCAATTTGAGCATTGATTTGAAACGTGCCCGGAAAGAGGTGATCCAGCTGTTGGGCGGAGAGGAGGGTGCGGCACATTCCGACGCAGAAGGGAAAGGCGGTCCGCAAACGCCGACGGTTGATGCTTTTGGGCGGGATCTGACCAAACTGGCTCGTGAGGGGAAACTGGATCCGGTTATCGGCAGGGATAAGGAGATCGAAAGGGTGGTCCAGATTCTTAGCCGCCGCACCAAGAACAACCCCTGTCTCATCGGCGAACCCGGTGTGGGGAAGACAGCCATTGCCGAGGGGCTGGCTCAGAGGATCATGGAAGGCAATGTACCCGATATTCTGCGCGGCAAGAGACTGGTTACCCTTGAACTGGCTGCGGTGGTCGCCGGGACCAAGTATCGCGGCGAATTCGAGGAGAGGCTGCGCAAGCTGATGATGGAGTTGCGCCAAGCGGGGAATGTTATGGTTTTTATTGATGAGCTGCATACGATTATCGGGGCGGGAGCTGCCGAGGGGGCTATAGATGCTTCGAACATTCTCAAGCCGGCCCTTGCCCGCGGCGAGATGCAGTGCATCGGGGCAACTACGCTTGACGAGTACCGCAAACATGTGGAAAAGGACCCTGCCCTGGAGCGCCGCTTTCAACCCATCGTTGTCGGCGAGCCGGATAAAGAAGAGAGCCTGGCTATTCTGAAGGGGCTGCGCGATCGTTATGAAGCGCATCACAAAGTTAAAATTACCGATGAGGCCCTTGAGGCGGCGGTGAATCTATCCGACCGTTATATTTCCGACCGGTTCCTTCCAGATAAGGCCATCGACCTTATTGACGAGGCTGCTTCGCGGGTCCGCATTCGCAGCTATACAGCTCCGCCTGATCTCAAGCAGATCGAGGAGAAACTGGCCAACCTGCGCACAGAGAAAGAGGCGGCGGTGCGGAACCAGGAGTTCGAGCAGGCGGCCGAACTGCGGGACCAGGAGCGCAAGATCAAGGATGAGCTTACGGAGTTGAAGAAAGAGTGGGAACAGCAGATCGGCACAGCCGACCTTTCTATGGTTACCGACGAGGATGTCGCTTATATTGTCTCCAGCTGGACCGGGGTTCCGGTAAAAAAGCTGGCCGAAGAGGAGTCGGCCCGCCTGCTGAACCTGGAGCAGATCCTGCATCAGCGGGTTATCGGTCAAGATGAAGCCGTTGAGTCGGTTTCGCGGGCCATAAGGCGAGCCAGGGCCGGGCTGAAGGATCCCAAACGCCCGGTAGGTTCTTTTATTTTTCTCGGTCCCACCGGGGTTGGGAAGACCGAATTGGCCCGGGCCCTGGCTGATGCCATGTTCGGAGATGAAAGGGCTATGATCAGGCTCGACATGTCCGAGTATATGGAGAAGCATACGGCTGCACGACTCATTGGAGCTCCTCCGGGCTATGTCGGATACGATGAAGGCGGCCAGCTGACCGAACAGGTCCGCCGCAAACCTTACTCGGTCGTGCTTTTCGATGAGATTGAGAAGGCGCATCCCGATGTTTTCAATGTCTTGTTACAGATCCTGGAGGACGGCAGGCTTACCGACGGGAAAGGACGCACTGTTGACTTCCGCAACGTTGTCGTGATCATGACCTCAAATGTGGGAGCGACTTTTATGCACCGGACTGCGCTCGGTTTCGGAGCGGCCGATGAGGCCGACAGCCATGAAAAGATGAAAGAACGGATTCTGTCCGATCTGAAGCGGACTTTCCGCCCTGAATTTCTGAACAGGGTTGATGATATAATTGTCTTCCATGCGCTCAATGAAGATCATATCAAAGAGATTGTGGGGATCATGCTGGAAGAACTGAACCAGAGAATTGCCGAATACAATCTCAAAGTTGAGGTTTCCCCCGAGGCCAGGGCGGCCCTGGTGAAGGAGGGTTATGATCCCACTTTCGGGGCCCGCCCGCTGCGGCGAGTGATCCAGAAGCGGCTGGAAGACAATATCTCCGAAGAGATGCTGCAGGGGAATATCACCCCCGGTGATATCATCACCGTGAGCGTTAAAAATGAAAAGTACCAGTTCCAAACGGGCGCAGCCAGGAAATAATCTTCTTGAGCCCAAAGTTAGTGAACTCCGGTGCCTGGCACCGGAGTTCACTAACTGGCCGTGTCTGACCCGGGTCGAGGGACCGGGGTTTTTTGTTTAAAATTAAGTCTAAATTTAGTGAAATTACAAACTTTTTTGCAGGTAAAGGAATTTATCCTGACCTTGTCGAATAAGATTCTTGTGTCAATTAACCAAGCTGACAATTGCAAATTTTGTTTAATTGGAAGGGGGATTGGTTTGAAAATTGCAGTTTCCGGCAAAGGGGGAGCCGGGAAGTCTACTGTTGCCGCCAACTTGCTTTACTGCCTCAAGGTCCGCAACCTCCCCGCTTTTGCCATAGACGCTGATCCCGATGCCAATTTAGGCCTGGTTTTAGGGCTTGATCCGGAAAAATTAGCCGCACTGCCGCCTTTAAGTGAACTTCAGGAGGTTATTGCGGAGAAGAATGCCGGAGGAGGGGCCTTTGTAGATCTAAATCCTTCTGTTGAGGACATCCTTGAAGATTATGTACTCCATGACGGTGCTATTCGATTTCTCAAAATGGGGGGGATCAAGCAGGGCGGGTCAGCCTGTTATTGCAAGGAAAATGCTTTTTTAAACGCGGTTTTGACCAGTGTCCTTTTGGATCGTCCGGAGGCGGTGGTTTTGGATATGAGTGCGGGTATTGAGCACCTCACCCGGGGGACAGCCCGCGGGGTTGAAGTGATGTTGGTTGTGGTCGAACCGACCAGGGCCGGCGTTTCCACCGCCCTGGCCGTGGAGAGGTTAGCCTCTGATATTGCTCTGCCGCGAGTACTCTTTGTGGGGAACAAGGTCCGCACGGAGGCTGACCGGGAATACCTGCGCGCTTCTCTGCCGCAGGATCGCATTCCGGCAATGCTTCCCTTTTCCGAGGATGTTCTGGAGAGAGCACGCCGAATAGATCGAGGAAGCTTCAGCAAGGAAGATCTGATACCGGGAGTAGAAGAGGTTTATGAGCATATTACCGGAGGTGGTTAAAAGGGTGTAAATGTTTTTTTTTCAATCAGTCGTTTGAATATTTTTAAAGGAGGTTAGAACTGAGATATGTCCGAAGAGAGAAAAAAGCCCGACAACAAAAGAACAGTTGATCCCGCGGCTTTGCAAGTCCTTGAAAAAAATGATGGAACAATAGAAACAGCGTACGACCGCTATGTTCAGATGCAGCCGCAGTGCAATTTTGGCCGTACCGGGATTTGTTGCCGCATATGTTTACAGGGACCCTGCCGCATTACCAAAAAGGCTTCGAAGGGTATTTGCGGGGCGCATGGTTATACCATTGTCGCCCGCAACCTCAT
>CAZQEV010000178.1:0-3531 GCA_964592135.1 uncultured Syntrophomonadaceae bacterium | reverse complement strand
TTTGTAAATCCTGTCTTTGCCAGCATGTTTGATTTGTGATATTTCACGGTGTTTTCACTGATAAAGAGCTCTTTGGCGATTTCCCTGGTGGTCAGGTGTTTGCACATGAGGCGCAGCACCTCCATTTCCCGTGCAGTCAGCGGGGCTTCGCCCTCCGGCATGGGGATGGTCTTTACTTCGGGAAAGCAGGTTTCGCCGCGCATCACGCTGCGGGCAACTTCGGTAAAGTAATCCAGGCTTTTGCTCTTAAAGATAAAAGCGTGCGCACCGGCTTCCTTTGCTCTCGGCGCATAGGTGATTTCGTCAAACCCGGACATGACGATGATTTTCAGATGGGGGAATCTCTTTATCAGCACCTCAGTCGCCTCCAGCCCGGAGGCGCCCCCGCCGGTGCAGACATCCATCAAGACCAGATCAGGTTTCAGCCTCTCGCAATAAACTGCCGCATGGGCGGCGGTGGGCAGGACTCCGACCACGGTGAAATCGCCCGCACCGTTAAGCGCGTAGGTTAGTGAGTCGCACACGGATTGGTGATCATCTATGATCAGCACCCTGTAGATCTGCTTCACCTCCCGGCAAGTCAACTGTAAGCGCAAAGCGCGGATAGGCGGTTACATCGATAACGGCTCCATAGGGTTCAAGGGCTTTCCTGATGCCCTCCATGCCCCCGCCCTCGACAATGGGCTGGAGCGAAGGGTGCCCGTTATTGGTTATCTTCAGGTGGTATCCGCCCCCTGAAAGATCAATGCGGACAAATATTTTCGTGGCAAAACCATGGTGAACGGCATTTGTCACGCTTTTTCTGATGATGTCGGTGAACAAACAGCCCCTTGTGTGATCCGCCGGCAGCTCCCCATCCAGTTCTATGTCCACGCCGATGGAGCCAAACACCTGCCGTAAGCTTTCAAGTTCATCCTGCGGGGAGGGCCTCTTTTCGCCCCCCCTCAGGTCCTCCAGCAGTCCCTGCGAAAGCGAACGAAGCAGATCATAGTCGGGAGCCTGCTCACTGCGGATGGTGCGCAGAAGCAGGGTCAGCCTCTGTCCCAGAACATCGTGCGCCCGCATTTTCGCCCTTTGGGTCACCCTTTCACGGCTGAGGATATGGAGCGTGGCAATAGCCTGGCTCAGCTCTTCCCCCTTCTTTTTAAGCTCCTCTTCCCGGCGCTGCAGCTGCGCCGTCAGCGCCCACCGCTCGGTAATGTCCGTTGCCGTAAGCTGAATATAGTTCCCCCCCCTGATCTCCAGTCCGGTTTTTGTAAACATCCAGGCTTCCCCCTCCGGCAGGAGACAGACGATCTGCCCTTCAAACTCCGCCTTCTTACAGTCCTCTTCTGTATTTCCTGAGGCCAGCAGCTCATAAAAATGATTTGCATTGCGGCGGACCCTGCCGCTTATCCTCTGCATCAAGCGCTGCATCTGCTCATTGGCCAGCACGGTAAAGCCGTCGGACTCACTGAACAGAAGGCCCGTATGCAAAGAATCGATCATATATTTTATGGAGAGCGCTGAAAGGTTTCTGTTGATCTCCCTGTAGCGCAGGAAGCAAATATAGATGCTGCGCACCAGGTAGAAAATAAGTGCCGCTAAGAAGAGATAGGCAAAGGTGTTTCCGAAAGCGCTTTCCATCAGCGGAAGGGTCAGGGCGAAAGCAAGGACAATAAGGAGGGGCCAGGGCTTTTGGGTCATCACCAGGACAGCGGCCGCCACCGGCAAAACTGCGGTAAATAAGGCGATGCGTAAAGCACCATAGCCGGTGGGCGCGATAAAGGTGATGCCCAGGCCCTGCACAACCTGCCCGTGCAGCAGGGAGCAGGCCAATATCTGGAGCAGCACGGACAGCTCCAGGAGATTTTCAAAGAAGCGGCTGCGTTTGCCGGGATGGCGGTAGAAGCTCAGAACGACAGCCAGTGTTTGAAGCAGCACGGCAAGGGCAATAAAGAGGGTAAGAAACAGGCGCGCAGCATCCGACCAGCTGTAAAACTCAGCCACCGGCCTCACCCCCCCGGGGAAAAGCCAGGCTGATGCCGCCGGCGCCGTCAAGATCTTTAGTGGAATAAACGCCGCCCGCCGATGCAATCGCCGCAAGCAGATCCGCTTTCAGTTCAAAAGAGCGCACATCACCGGAGGGGAGCAGCCGCATGGTGGCGGCCCCTTTTTCCGATCCTAAATGTGCAATCATGCGGGGTGATTCCCGCTTTGCCGCCCAATCAATCACCCTGTAGAAAAAATCATAGAGCAGGGTTGCCTGGCGAACGGGGGTGGCGGTCTTGATTTCACTGGTGACAACTATTTTTACGCCGGCATAATCGGCCATCCCGGCCAGCTCATCCATATAGGCGGCCAGCTCATCTGCCGGCAAAGCCCCTGTTTCCTGTTCCCGGAAAAAGAGATTGCTCCGCCGCTTCACATAGCAGAGCAGGAGCGCAATTCGGGCGGCTTCACCGGGCCGTCCGCAGGCGGTGCCCGGCTCCCCGAGCATGGCGGAGAGCCTGTTGAGGTGAGGCGCTATTTCGCTTTCCAGCTGCTTCATTAACTGTACTTTGGCGCTTTCTTCATCAAGCTCCCTTTTTATTTTATTTTCCTCGGCAAGCATGGCGTTTGCCGCCGCAAGCCGGCGCACCGATTCATCGATCTCTCCATGCAGCCGGTTCAGGCTGCTGATGTCCTCCTGCCACAGTGCGCTGCCCCCGACAATGGCTGTGGCAAAAAGCAGGGTGTTCCTGTCCTGCTCCACCGGATGGGGATAGGAGGCGAGGGCGTTTTGGAGCAGTGTATGGTCAACCTGGGCGGCAGCGGCGGAAGAGAGGGCAATCGCTCCGGCGCCGTCGACAATCTGCATATTGAGCGGTGAATGGGTAAAGAGCCGGGCATATTCTGTGTTCACCGGAACCATGCCGGTGCGCATGCATACTTCGATAAAGATCAGGGTAAACAATCCGACGATCATGGTGTAGTCGCTTTCCCAGGCAATGGGGAGGCGCGTAATATATCCGACGGCATAAAGCAGCAGCAAAGCATAGAAAGCCATTGGGAATAAAAATCCCCTTTTGCGCAGAGTTCGTCTGCTTTTCACGATCAGCATGGCGACGACGATGACGAGCTGAACAGCCCAGGCTGCGGTGACAAGGAAAAAAGCGGCGCCGTAGGCATATTCGGAGGGCCAGTTGGGATTGCGCAAATCAAGGCGAAACACCCAGTTGTGCAGGTCATTTGTCAATACAAGGGCGGCGAGGGCTGCGTTGAGCGCCGCTGCGGCGCCCAGCCATTTTGGCGGCGCCTGCCTCTCCCCGGGCTGATCAATGACCCAGGCCAGCCATAAAAGCAGCAGCGGTAGCGCCAGTTGGAAGAGGTAAAAACTGTACCACAGATAACGGTTCAGGACCCCGGCCTCAACCACCTGGTATTTGATCAGGCGCAGGGTGATCCAGCCCAGCAGAGCGATCCCCGTGACCAGCGCCGCCCGCCTCACCCCTTTTTGCATGGCCCGGCGAACTACAGAGGCAATCCATATAACCACAAGAATCATGTAGA
>CAZQEV010000177.1:0-3580 GCA_964592135.1 uncultured Syntrophomonadaceae bacterium | reverse complement strand
TGATGCGCTGATGCGCTGAAGCCGTATTGACATGTTTATATTTGTAGTATAGTATACAAACAAGCAGTATGAAAATAAATCTTTAAATGGAAAGGAGTTGTCGGAAGTGGAGACAGAGTTTCAGTACATGCCTGAGGATGTCCAGCAGAATAAGGGTATGGCTTTACTGGCGTATTTAGGGATTTTGGTCTTAATTCCTCTGCTTGCTAAAAAGGACAGTCCTTATGCACAGTTTCATGCTAAGCAAGGCCTTGTCTTGTTTCTGGGGTGGATCGCAGCAACGGTAATCAACGTGATACCAATCATCGGCCAGATCATATCCGTCCTTGCCAGCCTCTTCCTCGTTGTGCTCTTCATTATGGGTGTCATCAATGCATTGTCAGGGAAAACGAAGGATTTGCCATTAATCGGGCAGTTTGCGCATAAAATTAACATATAATTATCTTTTAAATTACAATTATAAGGCCGCAGCCCTTTGGATTAAGAGGCTGCGGCCTTTCTATACTGTGCCACTCCAGAGCCGCAAAAACTATACTATTCCGCTCTCACAGTACGGACATTTCCCGCTTCCATCAGGAATTACGACAGCCCCACAGAAGGGGCATTTCACGCTCGCTTTGGGCTTAGTCGAATCTGTCGCAACCTGGAGAACTTCTTTGTGTAGCTGCGTCAGGGTTTCCTCAATTTCCTTTGCCTGATTCTCAGCATTCTTGAATTCAATGGAGTTGCGGTCCTCAATAGAAGATCTGTTAACCTGAAATCCAATCTCCGAAAACCAGAGGCTGTTTACGTTTATCTCCACACGGAAATCATAGCTGTACCGGTAACGGGGCGGATTGTAACTTGCCTCCTTGCCATCGGGCAATTCGCGTTTGATCTCGTCTTTGCTCTCGTTAACGGTGACAGTGCATCCCGTGACCTGGTCAAAAGTCAATATGTCGGGGTTGTGGTCCTTGTAACGTGGATAACGGCTGACCAGCCATTGACCGCTGTTGTCATCGATATATAGTTTTGTATCCGCGCCAATGGTACGGGTAGGTGAAAATTTCTCCAGCTTTTGCCTGTTTTCCTCACGGTAGGAGAGATGCTCCTTCATCTCCTCCACCGTAAATTGTTTTCTTCCCGTCAAATAAAGGCTGATATTCTTTGCGCATTTCTTACACATGTTGCCGTCTTTCAGCTTCCGGTTACCCAGTAGTCCGATCTTTTCCCCGCATAGATCACAGTACTTTTTATCAAAAAGACCCATCCTCATCCCTCCCTGTTTTATTTCTAGCTGCTGTTATTGTTTTATATCCCCATCATCAAAGGGATCGCCGCATTCGGGACAGAACTTAGGCGGATTTGCCGGATCATCCGGTTCCCAACCGCATTTGTCACACTGGTACTGGGGCACACCTTCAGGTTTAGGTTTACCGCATTCGGCGCAGAATTTCCCCTTGTTTTCAGTTCCACAAGAGCACTTCCAGACATTTTGCACAGGCTGCGGTTTGCCGCACTCAGCACAAAACTTTCCGGTGTTGCCGGCATGCCCACAGGGGCAAATCCAGCCGCTCACTGTTGAAGCAGGTGGAGCGGGCTGCGGTTGATTCTGCTGCCGGCCCATTTGAAAGAGATTCTGCGGATCAGCGCCGCCGGCTCTTTGGGCCATATTCAGCCCTGCAAAGGCCATGAAGGCGCCGCTACTCTCGTTTGCCGCAGCAGATTTCATAGCTTCGGCCTGCGCACCGGCCAGGTGTGCCGCCGCCATGGTGGGATTGCGCAGCACCGCACTCTTCTGCAGCTCTTTGATGACTGCCTCGTCTTCCTCATTTGCCGTAATGGAGCTGACATTGAAGGAGACTACCTTGACCCCGCGGAGCTCCGACCACTTTTGGGAGAGCACCTCGTTCAAAGCCTCGGCCAGCTCCGCCGTATGCCCGGGAACAGCGCTGTAACGGATGCCCATAGCGGATATCTTGGCAAAGGCAGGCTGCAAAGCCGTTAGAAGCTCCGACTTGAGCATCCCATCGATTTTATCACGGGTGTAATCGGTTGTGACATTGCCGGAAACATTAGTGTAAAACAACATGGGATCGACGATCTTATAGGAGTACTCGCCAAAGCACCGTATACCTATATCCATATCGAGACCAATATTTTGATCGACCACCCGAAAAGGAACAGGATTGGCTGTGCCGTATTTGTTGCCGAGGATCTCTTTAGTGTTGAAAAAATAGACTCGCTGGTCCTTGCCCGTATCCCCGCCGAGAGTGAAACGCCTGCCGATCCTCTTGAAGGTTTCTGTCAGGCTTTCCCCGAAGTTGCCTGTAAAAACACTCGGCTCAGTGGAGCTGTCCCATACAAATTCGCCAGGCTCGGCGCTGAATTCCGCCACCTTTCCCTGCTCCACGATCATCATGCACTGGCCTTCGTTCACAGCTATAATGGAGCCATTGGAAATAATATTTTCCTCACCCTTCACATTGCTGCTGCGAGCAGAGGTGCGCTTGGCACCCTTTGTTACGAGCACATCTGCCGGCATGGCTTCGCAATAAAAATATTCACGCCACTGATCGGCCAGAACACCGCCCAGGGCGCCAACTCCCGCTTTTAAAAGTCCCATCTTCTCTCCTCCTTGCAATTTGTAATCTGTTACTTAAAACGCCATCTATTCAGAGGTTTCTTACTGCAAAACCCTTTTCCGCAAAACCCCAACTTCTTTCCTGAGGCTATCTCGTTACCTGCGAGATTCCCCTGATCGCGCTTATCGCCCAATCATGCTTCTCTACTGTAACAACAGATTCGCAATAAGGGCATTTAGCAGTGGTGTTAATCGAAAGCGGTGCACCGCAATTGGGACAGTTTACCTTGTGCATTTCCTTCTGTTCTGCAGTGGTTATGCCCGTTGAACGGATCAGCTCCCATTCATATGTCATGAATTTCTCCCTGGCCCTGTCGCCCGATAACACGCGGCCCGTCGCATCGTCCAGGGTGTAATCTACAATGCGGGTTCGAAGTTCTGCGACCATGTGATCCTTGCCTTCCCGCTGGAAATAACCCCGCAGGTCTACACCGAGCACTGCTATGCGCTCCACATAATTTGTTCTCCCCGCATTGCGCAGCATTTCAAGTTGACGCTCCATCTGAGTGAAAAAGGCATCGGTGAAATAGGGCCGTAACGGCGAAATGTCTTTATTCTGCCAGCAATTTTGCATTTGCACATAAAGGTTTGCCAGCTTTTCCTGAAATGCGACAACACTGAACTCAGGGTCAAGCCGGGTATAATTTTCCGCCGGACTGAGTGCAGAAAGTGCAGTGCGCTGAGCCCCGGCTGGAACAGGTCTCGTAACAGCTGGAGAAGATTTTTCTTTACCCCGTCTCCAGAAAAATATGACCAGGGCCGCCAGCAGCAGGATGATACCAAAGGACATTCCGCCGGACCCGCCGCCTACACCGCCCCCGCCATCTGATAGTCCGCCGGGGAAAAAACTATAGTCATCATCCCAGCTGGAACCTCCCCAATCAAAGCCGCTATCCCAATCTGAACCGTAATCGCTGTCTCCAGAAAAATCGCCGAAATCTGCCCCGGCCTGCAGAG
>CAZQEV010000176.1:0-3590 GCA_964592135.1 uncultured Syntrophomonadaceae bacterium | reverse complement strand
AAACCCGGTGCATCGATTCAAAAGCAGACCGGCAGTCTCCCCGATCCAGGTAAATAGCAATGTCTGGATTTAACCCGGCAAAAAGATCATCCCACATTTTAATCATGGGGTAGGGCGGCGAGGTGACCACAAGGTCGATGCTTTCGTCCTCGAGGGCTCTTAGTTTCCGTGAATCACCGTACACAATCCGGTGTGTTGTCTGCAAAGATGTCTCTCCTTTACATAAATTAGGGAGACAGGCTCCGGTCCCGGGAATTTCCCATGCCTTCCTAATTCGGCAGCTCTTCCCTGCACTCCTGCCGCCTTCACACAAGCCCAACCTTGGGCTGCTCACCGCGCTGAAATCATCTGCTCAGTATGTTAGAATTAAAGGGTATGATCGTGAATAAAGGGGTGAACTGCTTGCTCAAGCTGACATACCAGGAAATTGCCCGGTTCTGCGCCAACCCGGCTGTCTTCGAGCGGGGGTTGCGCTATTACAGCAAGGGTGCCGTCAAGGAGCTCCATTCCAATGAAGAGTTCAACCATGTCGAGGCTCTGGTCCAGGGAACGCGGCGATATCACGTCGAGATATTTGAAGGCCATCAGTCCATCAATTACCACTGCGGCTGTGAAGCCTTTGCCAACTACGAGGGTTTCTGCAAGCACATTGTCGCCGTCCTCCTGGCGCTTTCCGGGCAAGCCCCTGCAGCAGGCCTAAAACCGGATGAAGAGATGCTCATGGGCAACCTGCTCGACAGGTACGCCCTCCAGGCTTCCCCCGACGGCGCCCGCAAAGAGGTGGAGCTGGGCTTGAATCTCTCGATCATCAGCCCCGGTTTCTTCAAGATCACTCCCCAGATCTATGTCTCCTTGAACATCGGCGAAAGGGGGGCCCGAAAGTATGTTGTCAGAAACATCGGCACTCTCATTGCCGCCGTTGTCAGGGAAGAGCCCCTCCACTTCGGGAAATATTTTAGCTATGATCCCCACCGCCATCATTTTTCGCCCGACAGCAGCAGGATGCTTGACTTCTTCACCAGGATCTACGAGATCGAAGAACAGGCCACCCCGACAGACCGCACCGGCACGCTGAAAGGGAAAGAGCTCAAGCTTTCCCCCCATCTCTTCAGGCGGCTGCTGGCCGGGCTGGGAGAGCAGCCCTTTACATTTCAATTTGGCCACGAGGCCCCCATTGAAACCACTGTTGCCTCCAGGGAGCTCCCCCTGCAGTTTACCCTCCAGGAGAGGGCGCAGGGGCTGAACCTGGAGCTGGCAGATGAGGGAGAGATCGAACTGCTCACCAGTGAAGGCGATATCGTTCTTTACAGGGGCCAGATCTACAACCTGGCCGGCACGGGTCAAGCCGCCCTGATCCCGCTGCTGAGTGCTTTAAAAAATAAGAACCATGCGGGCCTGCCGATCAGCGCCGCCCAGGAGCAGCGCTTCTTCTCCGGGCTCTACCCTGTTCTCGAAAAGACGACCGACTTGAAGCCGGCGCCCGCCGTAAAAGAGCGCCTCTACCGCCCGCCTCTGAAGGCAAATGTTTACTTCGATTACGACAGGGGCCTGGTCGTCGCCCGGCTGGAATATCTCTACGGAGAGATCAGGCTCAATCCCTTTGATCCCTCCCCCCCGGAGCATAGTAAACCCGGCACAGAGAGGCTGTTGCTGATCCGGGATCCCGCCGCCGAGCATGAGGTGATGCGCTTCTTTGAAGAGGCCGCCTTCACCGTGAGAGGCGGCGCCATGCACCTGGAAGAGGACGAGCAGATCTGGCCCTTCATCTATGAGACCGTCCCCCTCCTGCAGCAGCACGCCTCCGTCTACTACAGCGAGCGTTTCAAGCAGGCCGGGCGCAAGGCGCCCCGCTTTACGGGCCGTGCCGGCATCGACTGGAACCTGGATCTGCTCGAACTGGAGCTGGCCCTGGAAGACGTCAGCCCCGGCGAGCTGGCCGAAGTCTGGCAGTCGCTTCAGATCAAACGGCGCTACCACCGCCTGCGCGACGGCTCCGTGCTGCCCCTGGAAGGTGAAGGCATCGCGCAGTTCAGCCGCCTGGCCGGGGCGCTGGAGCTGCAGCAAAAAGATCTGAAGCAGGAAACCATCCGGCTGCCCAAACACCAGGCGCTCTACCTGGACGGACTGATCCGCGATTACGAAATCGCCCCGCTCCAGGAAAGCGCTGAACTGGCCGACCTGGTCCGCCGCATCCGCCATCCCGCCGCGCAGCGCTTTCCCCTGCCCGAGCCCCTCGAGGGGATCTTGCGCGATTACCAGATCACCGGCTTTAAATGGCTGAAATCGCTGGCCTCCTGCGGCTTTGGCGGCATCCTGGCAGACGATATGGGCCTGGGCAAAACGGTGCAGGCCATCGCTTTTATCCTCTCGGAGCGGCAGGAGAATCCCGCACTGCCGCCCGCCCTGGTGGTAGCCCCGGCCTCGCTGATCTACAACTGGGAGGCGGAGATCAAGAAATTTGCCCCCCAGCTTGAAGCGAGGGTCATTGCCGGGACCAGGGATGAACGCCGTGAACTTCTCTCAGGGCTTGCCGAAAGCGATATCGCAATCACCTCCTACCCCCTGCTCCGCCGCGACAGCGCCCTTTACGCCGGCCTGACCTTCAGCTGCTGCTTCCTTGACGAGGCCCAGTATGTCAAGAACCCCCACTCGCAGACAGCGCAGTGCGCCCGCCGGATCAAGGCGCAGCACCGCTTTGCCCTCACCGGCACCCCCATGGAGAACTCGCTCATCGAGCTCTGGTCCATCTTCCAATTTGTTATGCCTGGCTACCTGCAGTCGCAGAAGAAATTCCTGCAGAAATACGGCGGCAGCGCCTCTGCGGCCGAACCGGAAACACCTGAAGAGGACGCCCTCTCCCTGGCGGCCAAAGTGCGCCCCTTTATCCTGCGCCGCCTCAAGGAAGAGGTCTTAACGGAGCTGCCTCCCAAGATCGAGCACCGCTACCTCTCGGAGCTGACTATAGACCAGAAAAAGCTTTACCAGGCCTACCTGGAAAGGCTGCGCAGCGAAGCGACCACATCTTTGCAGGGCGGCGCCTTCAACCGGAGCCGCATCCAGATCCTGGCGGGGCTGATGCGGCTGCGCCAGATCTGCTGCCACCCCTCGCTCTTCGTGGAGAACTACCGCGGCGAGAGCGCCAAGCTGCTGCAGCTCCAGGAGCTGCTCAGCGAAGCTGTGGGCGGCGGCCACCGCATCCTCCTCTTCTCCCAGTTTACGGGAATGCTCCAGCTGATCAAAAACGCCCTCGATCACGAGGGCTACCGCTACTTCTATCTCGACGGCTCCACCAGAACAGAGGATCGCCTGCAGATGGTCCAGGCCTTCAACGGCGGCGAGAATGAGATCTTTTTGATCTCGCTAAAAGCCGGCGGCACCGGGCTCAACCTCACCGGCGCCGACATCGTCGTCCAGTACGACCTCTGGTGGAACCCCGCTGTCGAGGAACAGGCCGCGGGCCGGGCGCACCGCATCGGCCAGAAAAAGGTGGTCCAGGTGATCCGCCTCCTGGCCAAGGGGACCATTGAGGAGAAGATCTTTGAGCTGCAGCAGAAGAAGAAGGAGCTCATCGACCGGGTGATCCGCCCCGG
>CAZQEV010000175.1:2294-3629 GCA_964592135.1 uncultured Syntrophomonadaceae bacterium | reverse complement strand
CCAATGAGCTTGACAAGTACAGCGCTTACCTGGGGGATGAAGAGACAACAATTACCTCCGCAGTGGTTGATCTGCTATTTTCGGGCGACATGAAGGGCAATGTCTTTACACTTGCCGACGCTCTCGGCAGGGGCAATCTCCATCGGGCGTTGCAGATTCTTGCCCTGCTTGCTGGAAGGCGGGAAGAGCCGCTGCGGATCTTCTTCATGCTGGTGCGCCATTTCCGGCTCATGCTCGGAGTGCGATCTCTGCGTGATGAAGGAATCCCTCCGGCGAAGCACCCGGCTGAGTTAAAAGTTCAACCTTTCGTGGCGCGCAAGCTCTATGATCAGTCAGCTTCTTTTAGCCGCGAGTCGCTGGAGCAGATCATCATATTTTTGCAAAAGTTGGATTACCGGATCAAGACAGGGCGGGTGCTTCCGGTGCAGGCTCTCGAGATTGCCATCGCCGGGATACACCGGTTGTCGACCAAAAGCTAATGAAAAAATGGACATGATTGTGTTGACTCTGTCAGCACTAAAGAGATAACAGTGAACTGCCTGCTTGCTCCACAAAAGGACCTGAAAGCCATATCTTATTAGAAGAGAGCAATTGCCCTGATCTATGACACCCTGTACGTCCAAGTCAGAGGGAAATTGGACCGGATCGTAGAACATTATTATCGTTAAAAGCAGCTGTCAGGGTGATTTATCAATAAAGTTTACTGGAGGAACCGTGAAAAGAGTAGTCTGGATCTGCTTAATTGTTTTTATGATTGCCGCTGCGCTGCTGGCTTTTCATAGAGATCTTCTGCCTCTTTATTTATACTTTTGTGCCGGCAAAGCCGGCGGAGAGGAAGAAGCCGCCGTTGAGCTGGAAGAGGAGCTTTCTAGCGGGGGCGGCAATGCAGCAGCGGATCATGATGAGCTGCCCGCAGCGGGTATTCAAAGACTTGCCGGGCAAATTGTCACCGGAATTTCGGATGACTACGGGAAACTCTGTGCAATTTATGACTGGGTTACCGCAAACATCGCCTATGATGTGGAGAAGGCCGAAAATATGGAGGCCTACGGTTCGGGAGCGGACTATCTCCTGGAAAAGAGAAAAGGGGTCTGTCATGATTATGCCGATTTAACCAGGGCCCTGCTAACGGCTGTCGGGATTGAGGCAACTTATGAAAGGGGCGATATTCACCCTTCCTTGGGCCGGACAGAGCGCCATGCCTGGAATAACGCTCGCATCGGGGAATCCTGGTATGCCCTTGACACAACCTGGGGTGCGGGCTTTGTCGATCAAGAAAAAGGGGTTTTTGTGCAGAGGCCGTCGCGTCTCTACCTGACTACCCTTGACGAGTTG
>CAZQEV010000175.1:0-2194 GCA_964592135.1 uncultured Syntrophomonadaceae bacterium | reverse complement strand
AGTATTCACTTGATTCATTAAAGGAAGAGCTTGAGAGAAGAGCCCTGGAACTGCGGCTGGAAAAAGCGGGGATGTATACATTTACCCTCTGGGATTATCCTGTTCCCACGGCCGAAGAGATTCATCGGCATATAACGGGTGAAGAAAACAGCTACCTGAATGATGCGGAATTTCAATCATTGACAGCAGCAGTGATTCGCAGGGGAGATCTGATCATTGTGGTCTTGATTTTTCTCTCCCACTATTAGATCTCCCAATATTACAGTAAGAATTATTTCGATTCAACATGCAAGTAATTTGCGGCGGCCCCTTTTCTCCAAAACCGAAAATGTCATTTCACTTGTCCCTATTTTCCTCATACCGGGCCCCCGGATTTTAAAAAGGGGGCCGGTAAGGTTTAAAACTTGTTCAGTTAAGGAGACAGTGAAGGGCATACACTCCGTGAAAGAACAATATAATGCATTAGCGGTAGCTTAGCCGGCCGTGCTTTGGTTGAACAGGCGGGTCAGGCGAGACTTTTTGCGGGCGGCATTGTTTTTATGAATGATTCCCCTGGCCGCCGCCTGATCGATACGGCGAACAGCGGTAATCAATCTGTCCCTGGCCAGTTCGCGGTCACCCTCCTGGATAGCTTCCTCGAAACGACGCATGGCGGTTTTAACCACGCTCTTGACGCGGCGGTTGCGGGCGGTCCGGACCACTGTCTGCCGCATTCTTTTTTCGGCTGATCTGGTAACAGGCAAAAGCGGATTCCCCCTTTCTATCAATCAAACAACACAGAAATATTACCATCAATTGCGTTGGAATGCAAGACGGTGATGTTAGGGCGATGGAAAAGGCGATGAAAAATCGGATGGGAGATTCCTGTGCATAGTGCAAAAATTATTGGTTATGCTAAATTTGCAGCGGGCGGAGCTGTTCCTGCTGCATGAGGGAATCCATTAAAAGGAGGATTTCAAATGCTCGGTTTGATCGTTCGTTTGATTGTGTCTGCAGTAGTGCTGATGCTGGTAAGCTGGCTTCTGCCGGGGTTTGCCACACTTACCTTCGTGCATGCCCTGATTGCGGCAGTGGTGATCGCCCTGCTTGGTTTTATTGTGGAGAGCCTGTTCGGGCGCAAAATTTCGCCGCAAAACCGCGGCCTGGTGGGGTTTATCACCGCCACGGTAGTTATTTACGTGGCCCAGTTCATCGTTCCCGGTATGACCGTCTCTTTTCTTGGGGCGGCGCTTGCTGCAGTGATCATCGGCATTGTTGACCTTTTTGTTCCTACTGAATTGCGCTAGTCCAAAAGGAGAATGTTCATGCACGCACAACTGGAGCAGGAAGCGGGTTTTGTACCTCTCTACAATATCAGGACAGATCTGGCCCTGGAGGCACAGGAGGTTGTGCAAAGTCAGGCTGCGGCAGATATATCGGGCGTGATTTCGGAAAGCTCCCAGGAGGACGGCATCTCGATCAACCGGCTGCAAATTGAAACTGATGAGGCCTCCCGGCAATTGGGCAAGAGCAGAGGCCGCTATCTGACTTTTGAAGTCCCTGGACTTCGCCGCAAGAATACGGCGCTTCAGGATCGTCTTTCCGAGATCCTGGCCCGGGAGCTGGTCGATTTTCTGGAGCTTCCTGCAAACCTGAACCAGGCTGTCCTGGTGGTGGGATTGGGAAACTGGAATGTGACTCCTGATTCTCTGGGTCCCAAAGTGGTTGAGGATCTCCTGGTAACGCGTCATGCAATGAAGATGGGACAGAAGATCTTGGGCGAGGGGTTCCGGGCGGTTTGCGCACTTTCGCCCGGTGTTCTGGGAACCACCGGAATTGAAACAGGGGAGATCGTTGCCTCCCTGGTAAACAGGGTCAAACCGGGCCTGGTGATTGTGATCGATGCTCTGGCCGCCCGCCGTCTGGAGCGTCTTCATACAACCATCCAGGTGGCCGATTCGGGGATCATGCCCGGTTCCGGAGTGGGCAATAACCGTCTCGGGATCAACCGGCAGACCATCGGTGTCAAGGTAGTGGCAATTGGCGTACCCACGGTGGTCGATGCCTCCACCATCGCCAGCGAGGCTTTTGATGCCCTGGCCGATCACTTTAAAAAGGATGCGAAAGGTTACGCCCTGAGCAACGTAATGAAAGATTTTGATTGGGATCAGCGTCGCAATCTCATCACCGAAGTGCTCGAGCCTTACGCAGGCGG
>CAZQEV010000174.1:0-3632 GCA_964592135.1 uncultured Syntrophomonadaceae bacterium | reverse complement strand
CCGGATGCAGCCCCGTTAAAACGCCGCCGGAGGACAGCCCTGCAGAAGAGGGACAGTCCCCGGTTATTCCCGCGCCGGACGAAGCGCCCGGTAAAGCGAAAAAACCGGCCTCGCCGGAAAAAGAGGTAAAGGAAATAGAGGGGCTGATCCGCCTCGCCGATCTCGATGCCGGTTTCATCTTCGAGCTGAGGTATGCCACGGCCGATAACTTTGTCGGCACACCGGTCTACCCCGTTGCCGTGGCGGCGCTGAAAAAAGAGACCGCCGCACGTCTTCTTGTAGCCCAGAGCATGTTCATGGCCGATGGTTACAGGATCAAGATCTGGGACGCTTACCGTCCCCTGTCGGTGCAGCGTCTCTTGTGGCAGGCCTGTCCGGACAGCCGTTTTGTGATCAATCCCGATGCTCTCCCCGCCGGCGAAGAGTGGCGTCCCAGGCATAACAACGGCATGGCCGTTGATCTGACCCTGGTGGACGCCTCCGGCAGCGAGCTGCTCATGCCCAGCGGTTTCGATGATTTCACCGGAAAAGGATCCCCCGATTACCCGGGCATGGCGGAGGAGGCGCGCCGCAATGTAGGCTACCTGATCTCCGTTATGGAGAGCGCAGGCTTCAGAAATCCGCCAAATGAGTGGTGGCATTTCAGCGATGTGGAGGGCACGCCGACTCCCTATCTAGACATCCCCCTGGAGGCCTTTCTCGACTGAATCTATTACTGGATTACTGTTTGCCCTGCCCGCTGCCGCGCCGCCCCTTTGACTCATAAATATATAAACCCAAGTGGGACAAACAGGTACGTCCCTGTTGTCCCACTTTGTCCCGGGGGGTCAGCCGCCGGCCAGGGGGGGGAAGAGGGAGACAACGTCACCGTCTTCCAGCCTGGTGCTCTTCCATTTCAGCCTGGAGATGTTTTTGCCGTTTACGAGGACCGTGGCCGTCTTCAGGCGGGCGGTAAACTCATCCCCATAGCGCTTTGATGCCTGCCGGAGCAGCGCTTTTACGGAATCCGCTTCTGTGAAAAATTTTTTCTCTCCGGCAGCGGCGCGCAGGGAGGCGAAGAGTCTGACTTCAACCATAAAAGGGCTCATCTCCTGTTTTGAAATGTATCGGTTTCCCGGCGAACGGGAGCCGCCTTCCTGTTCCATCTTAAAGAATGCAAATGAGGTCAGGTCAGAAACTGATAATTCAAGACCTGACCCCCGATGTGTAAGGTTTTAGCTCTCAAAGCAGAGCCGGTCGCAATAGGCAACAGACCTGACCCCCGATGTGTAAGGTTTTAGCTGCCCGGCAGTGCCGCAGCTTCTTCGATTTTCAGGGATTTCAGGGTTTTCGGCCTGGGGACGCCGTCGGCGCTCCATCCCCTGAAGTTGTAATATTTAGGCAGCATTTTTGCCAGGGGCACCTTGGAATTGGGCTCTTCGGCACGCTGCAGCTCCTCCGTCAGGCGCGCCGGCAGGGTGTCGTCTGCACCGCTCAGCCCCTCCCTCAGGTTGAAGATCCGGTCCATGCTCACCACCCGTTTGCCCAGCTCCATGAGCCTGCCCAGCGTATATTTTTGCCCCGTGCAGAGGGAGAATGTCTTCACCTGGGGGAGCATGAAAAATGGCGCCGGCACCGGCAGCGTCCAGGCGGGCCAGGAGAGCGCCTTGCCGATGATGTTGCCGCCGTAAAGGAAAGTACCCTGAATTATTTTCGAGATGAGGCGCGAGCGGGCATTGAGCTCGAGAAGCTGCTTCGGGAGAAACATATATACGGTGAAGATGCAGCAGCCCATGGCGCTCACCGCCTCCATCGTGGTCTGGTTCAAGATGACCAGGCCCGGCTTTCCCGTTGTCGCCAGCGGGTCAACGGTGATGGGGCCGTTTGCCTCCAGGTAGATGGGGTAGCCGGCGGCGATATGGCAGCCGCCCCGGCTGCCGATGGCATAGCCCAGCCCCTGGCCCACCGCCCCCCGCGGCTCGTATGAGGCCATCTCCAGGCCCTTCACATGGATGGCAAAATCTTCACCGCCGTATTTCCGGGAGAGAAAGCGGACCCCTTCGGCCAGCTCGTCGCCTGCGCCGCGCCGGTAGGCGATCTCCTCGATGGTGCGGCCGATCTGATCGATCTTGCCGAAAGCCAGGTCCGTCTTCATGAGCCCTTTTTCGCCCGCCTCCATCACAAAACCGAGCACATTGCCCAGGGTAATCGTATCGAGACCCAGCAGATCGGCCTGGTAATTGAACTCGATGATCGCCTCCAGATCGGCATTGAGGATATTGGGGCCCAGCAGCCCCAGAGTTTCATACTCCGGCCCCTTGATCTTCTTCCCGTCATACTCAACCTGCCTGCCGCAGGCGATGGGGCAGCCGTAGCACCCGATATTTTTGATGAGATGTTTCTCCGCCAGTGTTTCGCCGCTCACGGCATCGGCCTCGGCAAAAGCGCCGTGGAGGAAATTCCGCGTCGGCAGGGTGTGGGTGGCGTTGCATTTGTTCACAAAAGAGGCGGTGCCGTAGCGGGGCAGCTCTTCACCCGTTGCCGGGTGCTGCCTGGAAAGGTCGCGCCATTTTCTCACCGTATCCTTAAATTTATCCCCATGGACCACCGGGACTTTTTTCTTTCCCCCGGCGACGACGGCCTTCAAATTCTTGCTGCCCATGACCGTGCCCACACCGCTGCGGCCCGCCACGCGCTCCTCGGAGATAACACAGGCATATTTGACCAGGTTTTCCCCCGCCGGCCCGATGACGATCTTGCCCATCCCGCCGGGCAGCTTTTCCTGCGTCGCCTGCGTATCAAGCCCCCACAGATCCGCCGCCCCTTCAATGGTGACGCTCTCCTCATCCACTCTCAGGTACACGGGCCTTTCGGCCTTGCCGGTGATGATCAGGGCGTCGTAACCCGCTCTTTTCAGGTGGACGCCGAAATTGCCGCCGCAGTTGGAGTTGACGATGGCTCCGGTCAGCGGCGACTTGGTGGTGATGTTGAAGCGGTTGCTGCTGGGCGCCCCCGATCCCGTCAGCGGGGCAGTGGTGATGATGAAAACATTCTTCTTATCCAGCGGATCCGTCGCCGGCGGCAGCAGATCGTAAAGCAGCCGCGCGCCCAGGCCTTTGTTGCCCACATAAAGCTCGAGCATTCGCGGGGGCAAAGCATATTTCCGCACCCTTTTCGAGCTTAAATCGACCTCCAGCACCTCTCCCATATACCCGCCGATCATGTTACCCCCCCCATTAATAGTACTCCCGGTATCCGGTCCTGTGAAGCTGTTGTTTTGCGGAATGGATTTTATGCTGTTCTTTATCTCTTTCTGTACAGCTTAAGTCTAACAGAAATTTTAGGAAAAGTCACCTATTTGCGCCGAATTATTGACATAGACGAAATATTTATTCTGAGCCGCCGGCGGCGCAGATCAGGGCCCCTCCCGGAAGCAAGCAGCCGTGAGCTCCCTTAATTTACCTGAAAAGGGCGCCGGAAAGATCACTCTGACCGGATCGAAAAAGCACTTTTTGCAAAGCAGGGGGGCGGGGAGTGGGGGAAGTGTCCGCTTTTAGCAGGTAAAGGGGGGAGGGATCGAGAAATGAAGCTGTGGCGGCATGAGGCGGGCTCAGGCAGTTATGAAAGAGATCAGAGCCCAATAGAGGCCGATA
>CAZQEV010000173.1:0-3661 GCA_964592135.1 uncultured Syntrophomonadaceae bacterium | reverse complement strand
CGGGATACTACGGGCGCCCCGATTTGAGCGGCGTGCTCTTCAGGGACGGATGGCTGCGCACCGGGGATCTGGCCTACTTCGTGGAAGGACCGGAAGGCGGAGCACCGGAGCTGGTTATCTGCGGCCGGATCAAGGATGTGATCATCATCTCCGGAAGAAATATCTACCCCGAGGATATCGAGCGCGCCGCCGGGATGATCGAGGGGGTGCGCGCGGGAAATGTGATTGCCTTCAGCGTTGAAGGCGCCCGCCGCAAGGAGCATATCGTCATTGTTGCCGAGGTGCGGGATGCTGATCTGGCAGCAGTGCGCCGGACAATTCGCCGCCGGGTGATCGAGATCTGCGAAGTGCCCCCCCGTGACATCGTCATGGTACAACCGGGGACACTGCCGAAAACCAGCTCGGGAAAACTGCAGCGGAGCCTCTGCCGGAAACAATTTCTCGGCAAAGAACTGAAAGAACTCTAGGACCAAAGTGGGACAAGGGGGACGTTCCTTCTTGTCCCACTTTGCTGTCATTACACGAAAATGCCTGCGTTTGAGGCAGTCCATTTTTAAAGATCCTGCGCTCCGCTCAGGATAACAAAGCGGCATAAAGAGGCCGGGGAAAGTTTAGCCGGTAGGGCGCTAGAACATGCGGTGATTTTCGCTTCTTAAAACGCCCGGTGATTTATTTTCCAGAAGCTCTGCCAGGGCCTCCAGCAAGGATTCCCGGTCCTGCGACAAAACTGCTTTCATCGGCAGGTAGTTGGAAGCATGGTTGGCCCTGAATATACAGTTACTCAGGGACAGATTTTCGACCATCAGCCTGATCTCCCGGAGTATCTCCCAGGGGCCGGGCAGCGTCAGTTCGCCCGCCTGAATCCGGCGGTAGATGGGGGTGCCCGGGATAGCCATGAGGCTGAGCAGCCCCAGGTAATCGGGATCGACCTCGTTCAGCAGCCGGGCGCTTTCGCGGGCATGCTCCTCCCATCCCTCAATACCGGCCAGTCCGTTGATCACCGTTACGGAAAGGGGGATTCCCGCTTCTTTCACCCTGGCTGCTCCGCGGACGATCTCCGGGGGCGTGGCGCCTTTTTTCACAGAACGCAGCACAGAACTGCTGCCGCTTTCAATACCCAGGTAGATCATCCCCAGCTTTAAGGCCCGCATCTCTTCCAGCTCAGCGATCTCTTTCTGCAGCAGATCATGGGGATTGGCGTAGACGGATATCCGCTCCAGCAGGGGAAAGGTTGAGTTCAGAACCTGCAGGATGGAGAGCAGTTTGGCCGAAGCTACGGTCAGGGCATTTCCGTCAGCCAAAAAAATCCGCCTGGTTTTGGGCCAGATCCGCCCGGCGGCGCTGATCTCCTCCTTCAGCTCTTCCAGTTCACGCTCGCGAAATTTCTTCTGTTTATACATGGCGCAAAAGGTACAGCGGTTGTGCGAGCAGCCGATTGTCGCCTGCATGATCAGGCTCCTGGCTTCGCTGGGAGGGCGGTAAATGTCACCTTCATATTTAAGGGGAAACATAAAAAACCTCCTGTCTATCCATTAATGATTTAAAGCAGGATCACCGCCAAGATTCTTGACGTACGTTAACGAATAGGCCTCCCGGCCTTCACAGCTACTATTTTTTACTCTGGAGTAGAGCCCAAAGCCCAGCTTTTCAAAAAAAGGCGCTCCACTTTCATTCAAAGAGGTTGTGCCCAGATGCACACCCGTGACGCCATGTTTTTGCAGATACCGGAAATAACGATTCATCAGCGCCCTTCCAATTCCCTGCCGCCTGTAATCCTTCTCTATATTAATGTGCAGGTGGGCCGGGTAGAGCCTGAGCAGGGAAGAGAGCTTTGCCGGAGATAGATTTGTGAACATATTCAGGATATATCTGTATGTTTTTTTGCCCATCCTGTAATGCCCCGAAAGCGCCCTGAAGAGGTGACGGGGGATTATTTGTGTCGCCAGCACACGATGACACCGCCTGCTGTTCAAAGATCCGCAGAGATATCCCACCGTATTGCCGCCGGCTCTGGCCACAAACGCCGATTGCGGCTCGAAATCGGTGTAATAAAGGGTGAAAATGTCTGCAAAAAGTTCCTGATCATCGAAGTGGGGCCTGATGTCATTGCCGGCATAGCCTGTATCACAGCAGATCTTTCTGATTGCCGCCCTATCTCGCTGCTCCGCCTTTGCAATTACAAATCTATTCATGGTTGAACCCTTTTACGGCTACAGTAACTATTTTTTACGTCCTTTTCTGACGGCAACAGGTTTTCATATCATCACAATGGCAACCTTTTCATCGCAACTGCCTGCCTGGTGACTCCGCCACTTTGATTATACCATTGACAGTAAAAAATATCTGGGCGAGAATAGTACCCATGAAGAAGAGAAACTTGCCTGTCATAGCGGTCCTGGTTTTACTCCTTCTTTTAACTTCCTGCAGCAGGCCTGTTGAGCTCGTCATTAATGCTGAATACGATGATCCTGTTTTGACCCTTGCCACCAATGTTTCCATAGATGAAGCGCTGCTGGCGGAGCAGATCGCAATTCTTCCAGCCCTTTCAGTGACGGTAAAGGAAGCCGGGGAGAGCTTTGCCGTCATTCCCCTGGAACCCTGGCCGGCAGGTACGCAGATTACCCTCGCCGTTCAGCCTTTTTCTACGGCGGGCGTCCTTCTTGACCGCCCTTATACTTTTACCTTTCAAACTCCCCCGCCTCCCGAATTCGAACTGGTGGCGGTGGGCGATGTCATGCTCGATTACCTTACCTCTGAGAGGCTGCGGCGCTACGACCCCGCTTACCCTTTTGCCGCCATCTCCCCTGTGCTAAAAGAGGGCGATCTTGTTTTTGCCAACCTGGAGTGCTCCATTTCAGACCGGGGCACACCGGTGCGGAAAACATACACTTTCTGCGCCGGCGCCTTTGCCGTGGATGCCCTCGTGTCATCGGGAATCAACGTCGTTTCTCTGGCCAACAACCATATTTTAGATTACGGGATCTGCGCGCTTGAAGATACCATGGAAATTCTTGAGAGGCACGATGTTGCTTACGCCGGAGCCGGGCGGGATGAGGAACATGCCCGCGAAGCAGCAGAATTTGAGATCAATGGAATTAAAGTAGCGGTTCTAGCCTATTCCGCGGTTTTCAAGTTCGGCTATCCTGCCTGGAAGGCGGGGCCTGAAACAGCGGGTGCGCTCTATTATTGTGAGCGCGAGCAATTCAGAGACGATATCGAAAATGCACGCCGCCGGGCCGATGTGGTGGTGGTGTCATTGCACTTCGGCGATGAATACACTTACCGCATCAATGAAGAGCAGCGCGAAACCGGCAGACTTGCCGTGGACAGCGGAGCCGACCTGGTGCTGGGCCATCACAGCCATACGCCGCAGGGCATCGAGATCTACAGGGGCAAGCCCATCGTCTACAGCCTGGGCAACTTCCTCTTCTATCCCTTTTCCGAAACGATCTGCAATGAAAGCTATATCCTCCAGGCCCGCATCGGTAAAGCAGGCGTAGAAAGCATGCGCCTGCTGCCCGTGCTCCTGGGCGACAGCCAACCCCATCTGGCCACCGGTACTGAGGCAGAAAGGCTGCGCACCCTCCTCACGGGTCTCCTGGATGAACTGGGAACCCCCTGGCAAACCGACGGCGACGCCATCACCCTGGATTTCTAGCCT
>CAZQEV010000172.1:0-3695 GCA_964592135.1 uncultured Syntrophomonadaceae bacterium | reverse complement strand
CGCTGAAGGGCGGGTGCTGCCAGTCCTGCTCCGTGCCCTCTTCCACGGGGACCACATCGATATGGGCCATGAGCAGCACCGGTTTCATCCCTTCATCGCGCCCTTTCCAGCGGTAGAGCAGGCTGTATTCATTGACAATTTCCCGCTCCAGCACGGCGTGGGCCGCGGGAAAGGCCTGCTCCAGGTAGCGAATAAACTGCTCAAAGGGCTCCCGGTCCGCTTTTTCCGGGTCGGAAGCGGTGATCGTGGCGATCTGCACCGCTCCGGACAGCCTTTCGGCTGCTTTCTGAACATCGATCTCAACGCCCTGCTCCGGCTCCACGGTGTAGCGCCGGGAGCGAAAGGCAATAGCCCGGCCTAAAACCACGGCTGCAAGAGCGACAACTCCTGCCGGAATCAGATATCCCCAATATGGCATAGTGCACCTCCAGGGTGGAATATGACAGCTAATTTCTTTTATTATACCTTAAAACTTTCCCGGTGCACCCTTCTGTTTTCCTGTTTGCAGAACCTTCCGAAACTTCATAAAACACTTTGACCTGAAGAGCGGTATGTTGTATATTATTCTCAGATGTTTGCTTTACTCGCCCGCCGCCGCACCGCTGTTTGCTCCCCCGGTAAAGAAATTTATCCTGCCAGAGGGGTACGGCGAAGATTGCCCGGGGAATAAGATCCTTAATCTATCAGGTCCTGGAAAGGAGACAGGCCGGTTATGATCTGGATGTTGAAGAAAGCGTGGTATCGTATTTTTCAATTCTGTTTTTACGAGTTTTCAAAATTGATGAGATGGCGCGAACCGGAGCTGCTCATCGGCGCAGGCAGCATCAGCAAGCTGCCCAGGATGATCAAGGGATACGGCCTTGACAATGTGCTGGTGATCACAGATAAAGGGCTCATGAAGCTGCAGCTGCCTCGCAGACTTCTGGATGGTCTTGAGAAAGAGGGAATCAACTATACCGTTTTCGATGATGTGGAAGAAAACCCAACCATTGATACCATTGAGGAGGCCAGAGAGATCTACCTGGAGAAAGGCTTCCAGGGGCTTGTTGCTTTTGGCGGCGGATCGCCTATGGATGCGGCCAAAGCGGTGGGCGCCCGTATCGCAAGGCCGCGAAAATCCATTGAGCAGATGGGCGGTTTTCTCAAGGTCCGGCGCAAGTTGCCGCCCCTCTTTGCAGTGCCCACCACCGCGGGGACAGGCTCGGAGACAACCATTGCCGCCGTGGTCACCGACAGCAAAACAAAACATAAGTATGCCATCAGCGATCTGAACCTTATACCCCTCTGTGCCGTGCTTGATCCTGAACTGACGGTGGGTTTGCCGCCTGCGCTCACAGCCGCCACAGCCATGGATGCCATGACCCATGCCGTGGAATCCTATATCACCATCCCCTGGGGAGGCGATAAAAGGTGCCCCGGGATGGCTGAGGATGCTGTCAGGCTCATTGCGGCCAACGCCGAAAAGGTATACCGGGACGGCGGCGATCTCCAGGCCCGCTTGAATATGCTCCTCGCTTCGTACTATGCCAGCTATGCTTTCACCCGCAGAGGCCTGACATACGGCCACTGCATCGCGCACACCCTGGGCGGCCTTTACCGCGTGCCCCACGGGCTGGCCAATGCCGTGATCCTTCCCCATCTCCTTGAGCACACCGGCAGCATCATTCACCGGCAGCTGGCGCGTCTTGCAGAGGCTGCCGGACTGGATGTTGAGGGTAAGAGCCAGGCGGAGAGGGCGGAGGCCTTTATTGAAGAGATCAAGCGGCTCAACCGCGCCATGGGCATCCCGGAAAAGCTCGACATGATCAAAGCAGAGCATATTCCCCAGATGGTGGCCTGGGCTCTTAAAGAGGGAAACCCCTGGTATCCCGTCCCCAAAATATTTGGCGAGAAGGATGTGACCGCCCTGATCAGCCGGATTATGGCTTAAAGAGCATGCTCTATCGCCTTACTTTTTCATTACCGTTCCCTGGCCGTCTACAACCATTTCCCCATCCTGGTTAAATACCCGGGTGGTAAGAATAGCGATGTTTTTTTCACTTTTTAATTCTACAACGGTCACTTTTGCACAAAGGGTATCGCCGATAAACACAGGAGCGGTAAATTTAAGGCTTTGTCCCAGGTAGATGGTGTTTTTCCCGGGCAGTGTTGTTCCGATAACTCCGGAGATCAGCCCTGCAGCAATAATTCCGTGAGCGATCCGCTGTTTGAAGCGTGTTGTTTTGGCAAATTCCAAGCTGATCATTGATCTTTCCCTAAGAAAGCAAGAGGAGTACTCTAACTTAATGTTTGAGAGCTTTTAGTGCCTCATCGGTTAAGCCTGTAAGCTTTTTAACCTTTTCATAATCCATGCCATCACGAAGCAGTGCTTGTGCGACTTCCAGTTTACCTTCCAGTTTTAGCTGATAATGCTTTTTTTTGATTTCCTCTTCAGCGAAACTGATCATACTTTCCACCTCCTCTGGATTTTCTAGATATTGTTCCAGTTTCTCACGATTTTTCCCCATCCCATAAGAGATGATACCAAGCCACGGAACCAGTTGCCTGTATTCATCTCTTCCCAGTGACTTGATAACACCAACCCACCGCTTAAGCCGGTCAATCAGATCTTCCTCGTCTCTAGCCTGTTCCAAGTGAAAAACAACCGCAACCAATTTAGAAAACTTTTTTAGCTCTTTTTCTGTGTAGCGATGTATGTCTATCAAAGCATATTTGAAATCAACAATGCATTCTCCAAATTTTTGGTAATGGTTAATAATTTCTTTAAATTTCAGAGGAACTGACCAGGAAGAGGGTCCGTTGTAAATAACAATCGGCATGATAGCTGGAAGTCTGAAGTCCTGGCTTCTCGTTCCCTCTTGTTGTATGTTTTTAAAAAAGTCCCTCCAAATCTCCAGCATATATTCCAATAACCTGTAGGGCATTAGATTATCTACTGTTGACTGCAGTTCTAAAAGAACATAGAAAACAACTTGCTGTTCACCCAATATGACTCTGTATACCAGATCAGATTCTCTTTTCTCAAAATCCTGTAAAATATAAGATTTATCCACCTTAACCAGCTTGTCTTCAGTTAGTTGCTCTGTCCACGGCCCACCAATGCAACTTTTCACGAGGTCAATAAAAGTACGCTTATTAGACAACAGCTCTTTATATCGTTTATCGTGAGCCTGATGGATTTCGTTACTCATGTCTTTCCAACCCCTTTGTCTTATTATACCATGAACTATATGAAGAGAATATGAAGAGCCTATGAAGAAAATATCGACTATTCTATGAAGAGTGTTTGAAGAGAATAGACAAATCCAACGCAATTATGGGCGGGTCAGGGGCGGACCAGGCGACCAGGCACCAGGTTCACAAAAATGACTCACAAAAACACACTCACAAAAATGGCTCTTGCTTTTTGGAATAAGCTGTGCTATCATGCATGTAATTTATTGAAGGGATCTGCAGCATGACGAATATGAGCTTTGCCGGCGCCTATTTTTATTTTAGCTTTACCTATTTTTATGGTAAAGCCAATGGCGGTTCGGCTGAAAGCTCATGACAATACTTTAGAATCCCCGACATAAAACCATGAAGCCCTCAGCCAGACCGGCCGGGGGCTTCTCCTATTTGGAGGTAAAAAAACATGATCGTCATTCTTAAACCGAACCCCAACAGTCAGCAGCTTGAGAATCTAATTTCCTGGC
>CAZQEV010000171.1:0-3712 GCA_964592135.1 uncultured Syntrophomonadaceae bacterium | reverse complement strand
CGAAAGTGTCTGACGGGTCGCGCAGCTGATTGGCAAAACAATCAAAGGTGTCAACGTCAAGAGTTGTCGGAGCAGGGATCGTCAGCACCGGAGTGTGATCCTTGCTGAAGCTAAATATGACGTTGTCTGTAGATAGAACCATCTGAATATTTAAACCTCCTTTTAGTAGTACCCTTTATTATCTAAAACTTACATGTATTTTCGCTAAAAGTCAATTATATTGTAATTATGAATTTTATTGCATAAGAGTGGCAGCAACTCTAGGGCGCTTCGGGACAATATCTGGAGCAATATCCGGACTCACAATTTCGCATCTTTGTTCATGAATAAGGAGCGGAGCTGCCGGCCCCTTGTGGTATACTGGGGTAAAAAGTATTCACAGTGGGGTAGTGAAATGTACCTGAGTCTGGAAGGGATCGTCAAGAGTTTCGGTGAGAAAAAAGTTCTTAAGGGCGCCGGGTTCACTTTTGAAAAAGGCAAAATTTATGGGCTGCTGGGCCGGAATGGCGCCGGTAAGACCACGCTTTTTAACTGTATCCGCGGCGACATAGACTATGAAGCCGGTTCGATCAGCTTCCAGGGGGCAAAAGACGGGAAAATCGAGGAGTACGTGGGCCTTGTCTACACCGAACCGCTGCTGCCGGAATTTTTAACGGGAGAAGAGTTTATAAAGTTCTTTATCTCGGCAAATGAGAAAAAAATTAGCCGCCCCCGCCCCGTCAGCTACTATTTTGATCTGATCAGGATTGAGGAAGATGACCGGCACAGGCTGATCAAGGGCTATTCCCACGGTATGAAAAACAAGATCCAGCTGCTCACCGTGCTGATCACCAGGCCGCCCGTCATCCTGCTGGATGAACCGCTGACCTCATTTGATGTGGTGGTAGCCCTGGAGATCAAGCAGCTTTTGAAAGCCATCAAGGAGGAGCATATCATCATATTTTCCACCCATGTTTTGCAGCTGGCGGTGGACATCTGCGACGAAATTGTCATGCTGCACAACGGCATGCTCAAGGGGATCGATCATGAGCTGTTGGGCAGGCCCGAATTCGAGGAAAGCGTTGCAAAGATGCTTTCGGAGAGGAAGCATGCGGATGCTTAGGGCTCTTTTGCTGCCGATCCAGGTTTCCTTTGCCCTGTCCTGCAATCATTTCATATACCAGCTGCAGCACCTCCCCTGGGTGGGAAAGAAAATCCCCAACAGAGCTTACCGCCTTTCCACCCTCAAAATGATCCTGTCCATAGCTGCTGAACTGGCCGTGGCGCTATTCGGTTTCCTGGGAGCCCTGCTGACCCTGGCTGTCCTGATCATCGGTCCCATGTATGCCATGAATCGAAACCTGGCCGACACCGATCTTTTTTACCACTTTTACTTTTTTGTTTTTTTTCTGGCCGTACCCCTGGGCACAAATATTATCTTTCAAACCCGGGATATGACCGCCTACACCATGGTCAATATTCTGAACATTGATCAGCGGGACTTCCTTGTTTCCAGAATCATCTATACCTTGGGGTTGAAGACCGCCCGCTACATGCTGCTCCTGATGCTGGGCACTCTCCTCATCGGTATTTCCCTGCTGGAAAGCCTGATGCTCTCGGGATACATCCTTTTCGCAGCCTTGATCTGGGAAGCTGTTTCCCTGGCCATCTTCAAAAAGTTCAAGCATAACCTCTATGATCGCCCCGGTTATGTTATTCTCTCGCTTATCCTGCTTCTGGCAATCTGCTATCTTTTGCGGTACCAGGGCATCACCCTGAAGCTGCGCCTTTTTCTGAACAGCGGCTATCTGTTCTCGCTGCTCCTGATCCTGGCCGCCTTCTCCCTCAGTTGGCTGTACAATTTCAAGAGCTACAGCGCGGTAACAAAAAATACTATCCGCCGTGAAAAGTTGCTGGAGATGGAAGGTCTGCTGAAAAACGCCGCCTTTGCCGATGTGAACCTGGCCGAGAAGAAGCTGGTCCGGGAGAAAGTAACGGGAACCGATCATCTGCAGGGCTATGCCCTCTTCAATCACCTCTTCTTTGCCAGGCACCGGCGCATAATCACGAAACCTGTCCGGATCAAGGTTGCCGTTGTCGCTGTGCTTGCCCTTCTCACCTGGATTTTTCTGCTCCTGAAGCCGGAATACAGCGGAGCGGCCCGGGAAATAATACTGGCCGGTTCCCCCTACCTGCTCTTTATCATGTACCTGCTATCCGCCGGGGAAAAATTTTCCCGGGCGCTGTTCTTCAACTGCGACCGCTACATGCTCAAGGAGCGCTACTACAAGGATAAAAGAGCCATCCTCAGTAATTTCACCTTGAGATTAAAAAAGGCCACCAGCCTGAATCTGCTGCCGGCGGCGGCTGTGGCAATATTTCTTCTGGGAACGGGAACTGCGGCGGGCATGGGTATTGCCGTTGTCTGCCTGCTGCCCATGATCGTCACTGTATTTTCACTGTCGCTGTTCTTCTCGACTCATTACCTCTTCATTTACTACATGCTGCAACCCTACACCGCCGACCTGACCCAAAAAAGCCTGCTCTACTCCGCGATCAACTGGCTGATCTACCTTATCTGCTACGGCTGCATCCATATCAAGACAACATCGCTGATCTTTACCCTGGGCGTGATCTCTTTCACCCTGCTTTACACTGCAGCCGCCATCATCCTGACCTATAAACTGGCTCCTAAAACATTCAAGCTGAGGTAGAAATCAGCGCTCGCTGCCTACACAATGCAGCGGGCGGTTCGGCGGGCGCGCGGGGCGCCGCGGATACGGCTGCCGGAGGTGAAGGTGCAGGCGGCATTTTACCCGGTAGCAGCAAAAGGAGCGGTTCCACCCTTTCAGAGTGCAGCTGGAGTCAGGGGGACGGTGACTTTGACTCATTCAAGTGCCGGGGCTTTGCAGGGTTAACCAGGGGCGGGATATAGGGGCAAATAAAGTGGGACAAACAGTTACGGTAGGAATACCGGTTACCCGGCGCCCCCCGTGCAGATCCCAGCGTGCGGAATTACCGCACTGGGCTCCTAACTTGGGTCAGACGCGGAGGCGCTCACTAGGATATGGGTGTACCGTGCATGCTGTTGGGATCCATGTTGAAAAGTAGCTGCAAAATTTTTCCCAGGTCAGGCTTCGTCCTTTCTGGCTTCGCCGGCGCAGGGTGCGCAGCCAGGCTTTTGCAAGTTCGGTTCGGAAGGCGTCGGTGGCTTTGCGGTTTCCGGGAACGCCGTAGTAGTTAAGGTGCCCCTGGAATACAGACCTGAGCCACTTTCCCATGCAGCACCCAGACCAGCGCCTGCTGCACGATTTTGTCCTCAAGAGCGGCAATGCCTATCGGGCGCTTGCGTCCGTCAGATTTGGGTATGTAAATCCTTTTGCTTGGACGCGCCCGGTAAGCTCCGCTTTGCACCAGTTCATGCACCGCTTTGAGCCGCCCTTCCAACCCCTTGCCGTATTCTTCCCACGTGACCGAATCCACTCCAGCGGCAGCCTTGGGGTTAAGCCCCCAGTATGCTTCATGGAGCAAATCGGTGTTAACATGATGCATCAGGTTAGTGAACTGAAGTGCCGGATCCTTTTTCGCTGCCTCCCCTATCCTGTCCAGTCCGAGCGACGTTGTTGACGGCCTCTGCGTGCCGTTCCCGGTCGTCTGTCCAGAATTTCCCTTGTTCGGAGGCCTTCGCTCTACAGACTCCGCCTGTGGTTGGCCGTTTTTATGCGGTTGGACA
>CAZQEV010000170.1:0-3778 GCA_964592135.1 uncultured Syntrophomonadaceae bacterium | reverse complement strand
TGTCCTGAAAGGTTCCTTCCGCATCAGGGACCATTACCGTAGCCCGCCTGGTGATCCGGCTGATGATACCGTTATATGTTCTACCGTCACCCTGGAAGCTAACCTGATCTCCCACAGATAAATCGTATTCAGCCGCGGCGATTTCGGGCATGAGCGGCAGCTGGTGACAGCTTTCAACGTGACCGAAAATATTGAAAGCGAGGGTTTGAAAACGCTCCCGCCTGCAGCTCGATTCCCTGTAACAGTGCAGCTCAACAAGATGGCAGAGTTCATGTTCAAAAACCAGCAGCAAAGCCTCCAGCCCATCCCGGGTTTTAATTCCATTGACCACTTTATCTCTTTCTAATCTCTCGTAGTTAAAAAACAGATTTACGCCGATCCTGATATCATAGCGCTCCTCCTGCGGAGAAAGGCTGCTCAAATTTCGGGAATAGAGCGTCATTCCGGCATTCCTGGTCATCCGGGGCGAGAGAGAAAATATGAGCTTCCCCTGAAAGTATCTCTGAAAGTAATCCCGGAAAAAAACCTCGTCATAAAGATCAAAAAGGACCTTCAGGTCCCGCCGGCAGATGCAGGTGATTCGCCCTCCCGACAGATGGCCTGATCTCCTGATCAGTTCCCGGCGCACCTTTTCCCGTTTGGCGGTGATCTGAGCCGGGGAGTAGCGCAGTTTGCCGAGGTCGGATTTGATCAAGATTTGACCTCCTCTTTCAGACAGTCCGGGTCATCGAAAGCGGGGTTGTTGACAAGTTTTGGGACTGGATAAGCCGCCATCATCTCCGCCGGATAGGGCAGAAGCATGTTCTGCAACGACTCCGCCGGAGTACTCAGATCCAGCCAGGAATTGTAGAGTTTCTTCGGGATGATCAGCGGCATACGCTGATGGATGGGCGCGATGAGGCCGTTGGCGGCCGTGGTGATGATCGCGCAGCTTTCGGGAGGCTGTCCCGCAAGGGATCCTGTTCCATATAGAGCGCCGAAAGCAAAGGGCGCTCCGCCCTGCAGGTGAATAAAATATGGCTGCCTCGATTTTTCATTCCTGCGCCATTCGTAAAAACCGCTTGCCGGGATGAGAGCTCTGCGGTGCTGAAAAGCGCTGCGAAAGGCCGGTTTCTCCGCCACTGTTTCGGCCCGCGCATTGATCAGAGCCTTCCCCCCCGCTTTATCGGCAGCCCAGGGCGGCAGCAGCCCCCATTTCATGCGGATCAGCTCTTTCTGCCCGCTCCCGGGATGCCGGCGCAGCACCAGGATCATTTCGGAAGGTGCAATATTGTAGCGCGCCTCCATCTCTTCGTAAAATTCGATCTCAAAGAGCATCTCAAGAACCCGTTTTTCTGTGACCAGGGCAAACCTGCCGCACATACCGCTCCGCCTCCGGAAGTGACGGGAACGCATCCGCTGCCATCACCCGTCAGCACTTTTCTCTAACTATCTTTATGCTGGAGCCCATGATAAAAACAAGGCTATTCATACTATAACTCTAATAGCAGATAAATCAATGGGTAAAACATGACGGGTGAAATAGTTACTTACACCGGTGCCGGGCACCGGTGTAAGTAACTATCTGTTGTTTCGCCGAATTAAAAGGTGATCAGGGCATCGACAACGACAGGGCGGGCACCATCAAGGATAATGGGGTTCAAGTCGATCTCCTCGATCTCGGGATGCAGCAGCAGGAGGTCGCCGACTTTCCGGATAATTCCGGCCAGGGCCTCGCAATCTGCGGCGGGCATCCCCCTGAATTCACCGAGCAGATCTTTAGCCCTGATCCCGTCGAGCATTTCCTGAGCTTCGGATTGGCTCAGCGGCGCCAGCCGGAAGACAGTATCGCGCAGCGCCTCAGTGAAAATCCCGCCCATACCGAACATGAGGCAGGGCCCAAAACCGGGCTGCCGGAGGGCCCCGGCGACGAGTTCACGATCTCCGCGCACCATTCGCGCCACCAGCACCGGGATCTCTTCTCCCGCAGCCTCCTCGATGGCCTCGAAGGAGCGGCGCACACCCTCCTCATCTTTCAGATTCAGATAAATTAACCCCTTCCCGGTTTTATGGGCGATCTCCTCGGAGCAGCCCTTCAGGACCACGGGGTAGCCAAGACGGCGGGCGCCGGCAGCCGCCTCCGCTGCGGAATAAACCAGCTCTTCTACAGAGATGGGGATGCCGTAAGCGGCAAGCACTCTCTTTGAGGAAAATTCGTCAAGGATGCCGGCTCCTCTTTTTATCGCCTGCGCAATGATCGCCTCTGCTTCGGATGCTCGCGGAGGCAGGGTCGGCCGCCCTTCGAATTTACGTTCGCGGATCTGCCTGTACTTCCAGAGCGCCACCATGGCCCGGGCAGTTTTCTCGGGAGAATCATAAACGGGGGTGCCGTGAACCCGGTATGCCGCTGTATAATCATCTTGCCCGCCGAAGAAGGAAGAGACCAGGAAAGGAAAATTGTATTTTTTAGGCAGCTCCATGGCGGCATCGAGATCGTCGCGGAACATCGCCAGGAATTCTTCACGGGAGAGGCCGAAAAGCTCCCCGGCATGGGTGTAAATCTGGTTCATAAAGCCTGTCCCCATGGCTCCATGCAAAACGATCCCGTCCACTTCTCCACTTTCTATAATCATTTCCGGAATGGTGACACTGATGGCCTGGGCATCGAGGAAAAATGTCAGGTCAACGGGGTTGGCGCGGGCGCCGTGCGGCGGGATATGGGGCCGGATCTGCTCCTGGAGCTGCTCTGAAAATACAGGCACCTCCAGCCCGCCGGCATTACAGGTGTCGGACATGGCCGTGCCCGGGCCGCCTGAATTTGTGATCACCGCAATCCTGTTCCCCTTAAGCGGCGGCTGAGTGGCCAGGGCCCAGCCCTGCCCGTAAAGATCCTCCACCGAATAGACCCGGATGATGCCTGCCTGCTGCAATAGCCCGTCATAAAGATGATCGGGTCCGGCCATGGCGCCTGTATGGCTGGAGCCGGCTCGCGCCCCTGCGACGGTGCCTCCCACATACTGGGCTAAAACCGGTTTGTACGGCGTGATCTCCCGCGCGATTCGCAGAAACCCGTCAGGATCCTTGAGCCCTTCTATATAGAGGGCAATGGCTTTTGTCTGCTCGTCCTCCCCCAGGTATGCCAGGGCGTCGTTGATATTGATATCAGCCTCATTGCCCAGGCTGACAGCCTTGCTGAAACGGATCCCCCGTTTTTTCAGGTAGGGGAATGTCTGGGTGACGTAGGTGCCGCTTTGCGAGGCCATCCCCAACATTCCCGGCGGATCTTCCATGGGCATGACCGTAATATTGAGAGAGATGGCGCTGTTGAGCAGACCGATGCAGTTCGGCCCGAGGAAGCGGATTCCGTAGCGGCGAGCGATCTCCTTCAGCTGTTCTTCCAGTTTCAATCCAGTGCTCCCCGTCTCCCGAAAACCGGCGGTGATCACCACCGCTCTCCTGGTGCCGATCCTGCCGAAATCTTCCATCAGCCCCATCACCTGATCTGTAGGCACTATAAATACAGCCAGATCGGGCGTTTCGGGCAGATCCATCACCGACGGATAAGCCCTGTGCCCCAGGACTGTCTCATCCGAGGGATGGATGGGGTAGAATTTCCCGCTGTATCCATCCTTCACTATGCTCAAAGCCTGGATTGCCCCCATCTTCGTTGGATTGTTTCCAGCACCTACGGTCGCTATGGAGCGCGGGTTCATCAAAAAATTTAGCGGATTTTCCTTCACAACTCAGCCTCCTGTCTTTAAAATCCATGGCTGCCCTTCATGAAGATGTTGCCGGGGTT
>CAZQEV010000169.1:2670-3779 GCA_964592135.1 uncultured Syntrophomonadaceae bacterium | reverse complement strand
TCCAGCCTCTTCTTGAATAATTCAGCGCTTTGAAGCTGAGCTGGGGAATATTTACCTCCATGATCTCCTCCACGGTGATCCCGAAGATCGCGGCGATTTTCTCAAGAGTGTCCCCTTGTAAAGTGTAATAGACTGTCTGGCCCAAGTTTTCCGGGGGCGGCGGCAGCATCTCATAAATGGTCGCGAACTCGTAGCCCCGGTCGCGCAGGCCGGTGATGATCATAGGCAGGGCGACGGCTGTTTGAGGGAGAGAGTGCATTAAAATGATCCCGCCGTCGTCGGCATAGGTCAGTGCGCGATCGGCGATATAGTTGGGCGTGACGAGCTGTCCCCAGATGCCGAAGCGGTATGAATCCTGCGTAACTACAGTCCACATCAGGGTGTAGGGGTAGCCTTCGCGAGTGAAGACCTGGCGGTGAAAATCCGTATAGTATCCGAAGGAGGGCCGGTAGATGTACGGGCGGATTCCGGTAACCTCTTCGATGATCCGTGTTGACTCGCGAAGTTCATGGACCACCTCTTCATATTCAATCTCCGCAAAATATACATGAGTCAAGGTATGGTTGCCGATACTGTGACCTCTTCTGACGATCTCCCGGCCCACATCGGGGTAGTCCTCAAGCCAGGTCGCCTGGGGGAAAAATGTGGCGGTGACGTTGTAATGATCCAGGACATCAAGAACCTCCAGCGCCGGCTCACCGATAGAGCCCAGGCAGACGGCATAGCCCGGTCTCCTTTCCCTGAGACAGCCCGTATCGAAGGTAAGGGCGATGCGTTTGCATTCTGAGGGCATGAGGGCACTTTCAACCACAGTGGAGAGGAGAGTCTCTTCGGTAATGGGCGCCGGAACGATCAGTTTTGTTCCTTCAGGCAAGAGCATCTTGCCAGGGTCGATCTGTTCGCTTTGCCCCTCGTTCCGGGCTGACGGCGGGAAAAGGGCTGTTCCGAAGCCTGAGGTGATCAAAGCAGCGGAAAACAGCAGGAGCAGCGGGAAAACTACCGGTTTATGATTCCGGGTAAAGGGTTTCAATTTGCATCTCCCTCCTTTAACATAGGATGGACAGAGAAAAATAGGAAAATATCTAAGCTTCGCTCAAAATGGCAGTGTG
>CAZQEV010000169.1:0-2570 GCA_964592135.1 uncultured Syntrophomonadaceae bacterium | reverse complement strand
ATGTTTCAGCGGCCATGAAAGCCGGAGCGCTTTTCACCCAGTGCCTGTCCATGTTACATTATACTATATAAAGCGCTAAAAAATGTGCGCAAGATGAATCTAATGCAGGTAATCCGGCTGCAGGTGCTGAATTAAAACGTTACACCAGCGGTGAAGGAGAAAGTGATATGAGGCATACTTTGCTAATTTGTGGTCTGATTCTGGCGGGATTGTTTCTCGGGGGCTGTACAACAACAGATCAGGATAGCACGGATGATTTCCTCCTGGTTAATGACTACGTGGAAGAAATTATTCCGGCTATTGGCGATACGATGCTGGATCTGACAGGATGGGTTCGCGATCCTTTAGATGATCAGAGAATCCTCTGGCTGGATGAGGGTAAAAAGGAGCTGCTCTCCCTGCAGAAGAAGCATCTGCGCAGTAGATTTCCCTCTTTCGAGACGATGGAGAGATGGACTGTTCCGGTGGTCAAGGGAGAGGAGAAATGGGAGATCGAGGGGCCGGTGCTTGCGCCGGCGGTACAGGAATTTACAAAAGCCGTTGAACAGTTGATCGACACTTTGACCATGATCATCGATGCAGAGGGAAAGCTGAGCAAAGGCGAGAAGGAAAATGTGGAAAGGGTCATGCAGCTGGTTGATGAGGCGGTTTATGAGATTAAAGAGATATTTGGGATGGGGTAGAAAGAGATGGAAAAAGTGGTGGTGACCGGGGCGGCAGGGTTTATCGGCAGGCACTGCCTGGAACTGCTGCAGGACAGGGGCTACGAGGTGCATGCGGTTTCGACAAGGCCTCTTTTGGGGGGGGCGCAGGCTCTTCACTGGCACCAGGCCGATCTGACCGATCCTGTACAGGTTAAAAATATGATGGCTGAGATTGCTCCGCAGTATCTGCTGCACCTGGCCTGGTATATGGCTCCCGGTGCATTATGGGGCTCTCTGGAGAATGTCCGCTGGGTTGAGGCCGGCCTGCAGCTTCTGCGCGAATTTATAAACTGCGGCGGACGCAGGGTTGTGGCCGGCGGAAGCTGTGCCGAATATGACTGGCGCTATGGTTACTGCTCCGAGCAGCTGACCCCGGCCGGGCCGAATTCCTTGTACGGCGCCGGCAAGCATGCCCTGCAGGTGATGGTCGATGCGCTGAGCCGGGAAAGCGGCCTCAGTGCGGCCTGGGGGCGCATCTTCTATCTGTACGGGCCCTATGAACAGCCGCAGCGGCTGGTGCCCTCCGTGATTATTTCGCTGCTGCGCGGCGAGCCGGCTGAATGCAGCCACGGAAACCAGATCAGGGATTTTCTATATGTCAAAGATGTCGCCGCCGCCCTGGTGAAGCTGCTGGAAAGCGATTACGAGGGGCCTGTGAATATCGCCTCCGGTGAACCGGTGGCTTTAAAGACAATCATCAACGCCATAGCCGGTGAGCTGGGCGGGATCGATCTGCTCCGGCTGGGCGTGCGCCCCGCTCCGGAAAATGAACCCCCCATCCTGGTGGCGGACACCGGGATTCTGCGCAGAGAGGTGGGCTGGAAACCGGCCTACACGCTGGAGCGGGGTCTGAAAGAGACCATCAGCTGGTGGAGAGAGAATTTAGAATGAAGCGGCCGGGCCTGCCTCCTGATTTTGCAGCAGAGATAGGGATCCCGGTGATTTATGTCGAAATTCAACTAAATCTTGAAGTCGAGAGTGAAGAAATATGAACAGGTTTCGCTGGGGTTTGTTGCTGGCTGTTGTTGATGCCACACTTGTCAGCATGGCGCTCTATGCGGCGCTCTACCTCCGTTTTGAAGGCATAATTGATCCTACATACATGCTGGCTTACAGGCAGCTGTTTCCCTTTTTTACCGCTGCCATGCTGCTCTCTTTTTTTCTCTTCGGTCTCTACAACCGCCTGTGGCAGTATGCCAGTGTGGGGGAGCTTTTCACCATTGTTTCCTCTGTCACCGCGGGCGCCTTGATCAACTTCTTGATTCTTTGGGCCACTGTCAGGGAAGGAGCCTTTCTGGTACCGCGCAGCGTCCTGGTGCTGCACTGGTTGATCACCATTTTTCTGGTGGGCTTTTCCCGTTTATCCTGGCGCCTGTTGAGGGGCCTGCTTTTTCGAATCCATAAACCGGGCGGCGGTAAAGAGGTCCTGATCGTCGGCGCCGGCGATGCCGGGGCCGCGCTGGCCCGGGAGCTGAAGCAGCGGCAAAAGCTGGATCTGATTTTTCCCGTAGGGTTTGTCGATGACAACCCGGCAAAACAGAAGATGGGCATGTTCGGGCTGCCGGTGCTGGGGCGGCGCGAAGATATTCCGGCGCTGGTGGAGAAGTATAGGATCGATGAGATCATTATCGCCATCCCCTCGGCGCCCCGGGGGGACATCGGGGAGATCGTGGATATCTGCCAGGCCACGCCGGCTTCGCTGAAAATATTACCCGGCATCTATGAGCTCGTCAACGGCAGGGTTTCGGTGAGCCAGATCCGGGAGGTGAGGATGGAGGATATTCTCGGACGGGAGCCCGTGGAGATAGATCTGGATTCCATTGCCGGTTACCTGGCGGGCAAGAGTGTGCTGGTGACGGGGGCGGG
>CAZQEV010000168.1:2136-3801 GCA_964592135.1 uncultured Syntrophomonadaceae bacterium | reverse complement strand
ATTTTCCGGCCGTACTGGTAAGACAGTTTGCGCATGCGGGTGCGCAGCTCCCTGTTCTGAAGCAGGTTGAGCAGGTTGTCGGCCATGGCCTCGCTGTCGCGGAAGGGCACCAGGCAGCCGCGCCCGTCGCCCAGCAGCTCCTGTGCATACCAGTAGGGAGTGGAGACAATCACTTTACCGCAGGCGAGAGCATAGGCCAGTGTGCCTGAAGTGATCTGATCCTTGTTCACGTACGGAGTGAGATAGATATCTGTAGCCACGAGAAACTCGATAAGCCGCTCCAGGCTCACATACTGGTTATGAAAAGCGATCTGTTCCTGCAATCCTTTTTCCCGGACCAGCTGCTCCAGGTGGTGGCGGTATTTTTCACCGTAGCGGCGCTTCACCTCAGGATGGGTCGCCCCGAGAACGATGTAAAGCACTTCGGGAAATTTGGCGGCCACCTTCTCCATGGCGGCGATGGCATATTCGATCCCCTTGTTGGGGCCCAGCAGGCCGAATGTGAGAAGCATAGCCCGCCCTCCCGCCTGGAATCTGTCCTTGTAGAGCGAAGAATCGAGGAAGGGGACATCGGGAGCCCCGTGGGGGATCATCAAGATCTTGGAAGGGGGAATGCCGTACACATCCTCCAGCAGCTTCACCGCCATCTGCGCCTGCACCACCACAATGGTGGAGAGCTCGCAGATGCGGCTCAGGGTTTTCTGCTGCCCCGGCAGGGGTTCGGCGAGAATGGTATGAAACGTGGTCACCACCGGTTTTTTCAGCGAGCGGAGCAGATGGATGATGTAGCTGCCGTCCTCTCCGCCGAAAATACCGAACTCATGCTGCAGGCAGACCACATCTACAGGCGAGATGTTGATGAAATCAGCCGCCCTTTGATAATCACCCCGGTGCTGATCACGGATATGGAAACTGACATCACCGCCGTAACGGTAATCCTGAGGGCTGTTGTTAAGAGCGATCACTTCGAAGACCCGCTGATCATCATCATGGTTGCCCTCGCTGTAAATCTTGCGGAAGCTCCCGGTCAGATCCGCTGTATATGTGGCAATGCCGCAGCGGCGCGGCGGGTATGTTGAGATAAAAGCCACCTTCAGCGGCTTGAACAGGCTACCGATTAACATGACAACACCTCTCTACTGATCTTCCTGTAGTTCTATGCTTAACCTTTCCCTAATTATATTTTTCAATGATCTGACGGTAGACCTCCAGATAGCGCTCCACCATAACTTCGACTGTAAAGCAGGCTTCCACGTGGTCGCGGCAGCGCTGTCTCGACAGCTCCTTAAGCCTGGACAGTAAAGCACGCGCCTCTGAGGGTTGCTCGACCAGGAAACCGGTCTCTCCATGGTGAATGAGCTCCGGCATGGAACCGCGGTTGCAGGCGATCACCGGAGTACCGCAGGCCATGGCCTCTACAACACTCAAGCCAAAGGGCTCGTCAAAGTTGATCAAATGCAGCAGAGCCATGGCGCCTCCCAGGAGTGTTCCCTTATCGGCGGGGCCCACGGAGCCGATATACTTGATTTTATCATGATCCAGGTGCGGGGCAACAAAACGATCAAAATAATCGCGATCCTGAATGATCCCGGCGATGATCAGCGGCAGCCCCGTCTGCCGGGCCAGATCAACAGCCTCGGCAGCGCCCTTGTCGCGATGAATCCT
>CAZQEV010000168.1:0-2036 GCA_964592135.1 uncultured Syntrophomonadaceae bacterium | reverse complement strand
CCGTCTGCCGGGCCAGATCAACAGCCTCGGCAGCGCCCTTGTCGCGATGAATCCTTCCGAAAAAGAGCAGGTAGCGCCCCGGAGAGGGATTAAAGGGGAATTCTTCCACCGGGATCCCGTGGTAAACGGTGGCGCAGTAGTCCAGACCGCAGTCGCGATCGGCTTCGCTGATGGAGACGTAATGCACCCGTCGATTATATTTTCGATACACCGGCAGGATCCCGGGCGACGAAAATCCGTGGATCGTGGTCACCACGGGCGTCTGCACCAGGCCCGCATAGGTCAGCGGCAAAAAATCAAAGTGGTTATGGATAAGATCGTATTGCTCCGCCTCTTCGAAGAGAGCGGCAATATGCAGGCATTCCCACACCTTGGGATCAAGAGAACTGTCCTCGGCATAGGGGCGCGGGGCCACGGCGCGGAGGCCTGCTCCGGTCTGGGAATCCGCGGTAGCGTAGAGCGTTACCTGCACCCCCCTCCGAAGGAGCCCTTCGGTCAGCCAGCTCACAACCTGTTCCCAGGGGCCGTAATGACGGGGCGGAGTGCGCCAGGCAATGGGAGAGAGCATTGCTATTTTCATCCCCGGCACAAAGGACCCTCCTCATCCGGGGCGGGTCCACGCAAAAGATAGTCCAGCACTTCGTCAAGATGGGCTGTGGCCAGGCAGACAGTTGAGTCTGCGGCGCCGTAGTAGATCATCAGCTCGCCGGTGGCTTCGTTCAATACCGTCCCCGTGGGAAAAGTCACGCCGGGCACATCGCCGACCCGCTCGTAAGGTTCGCGAGGTCCGAAAACCCATTCTTCGCTTCGCCGAATGATTTTCCAGGGCTCTTCCAGGTCAAGCAGCGCCAGCCCCACGCGGTAGAGGCTTCCCGAAACAGTCACCCGCACCCCGTGGAATATCACCAGCCATCCTTCGGGGGTTTCAATCGGCGGCGGACCCAGGCCGACGCGGGTACAGTCCCAGCAGCCGGGCCGCACGGGGATCAGGATCTTATGATCGCCCCAATATTTTAAATCAGGTGAAAAAGCGATCCAGATGTGGGCCTCCCCCCTGATGATGGGACGGTGAATCAGAACATAGCGGTCCTTGATCAGCCGGGGAAAGAGGGAAGCGTCCTTGTCTTCCGGCGGCAGCATGGCTCCTTTGCGGACAAAGTGGTGCAGATCTTTGGAGAGGGCCAGCGAGACCATGGGTCCGTCCTTGGAAAAAGAAACATAGGTCACGGCAAACTCCTCGAGCTCCGGCAGCCAGACTATACGGGGATCTTCGATCCCCCACTGCTCCTCATTGCAAACGGGGTCGGAGATCAGCGTGGGCCGTTCATCGATCTGCCAGCTGGTGATACCGTCTTTACTGCGGGCAAAAGTGAGATGGGAAAAACCGCGCATATCCTCGACCCGCACCAGTAGCCTGGTTTCACCGTTATGGCGCACCGCTCCCGGGTTGAATGTGGAGTTGGCCGGATAAGGCCAGCGCTCCGGCGAGAGAATGGGATTTCCTCCGTAACGTTGAAAAAGCCGCCGCGGGGAATAATTTTTTTTCATGTAAGATATACCCCTTTTCAGATCTTTTTACCGGTTATTGATATTGTCGTGTGGATGTAGCGTGCTATCCAGAAGGTTTGCCTTTCCTTTCAGGCAGAGAACCGGCTCAATGCGTTTTAATAACCTTTCTCCAATCTTTCTTTTATTTCTCCGCCCAACTCTAAAATTCCTTCTTTTTCTAAAAAGAGGCGGGTTGCACGCGATCCATGCCTCTATTGATCTTTTGGGTTCGAAAATAACGTTCTATTCGGCAGGGGTAATTTTCCAGAGAACACCGCTGTTGGGAATGGCGTTGGGCGCCATGCCGGTAAATTCAACCACCCCGAAATCAAGCAGGTAGAGAGCTTTCCCGTCAGGGGAAAACTTTACATCAATGAGCCTTTTGAAACCTCCGCCGCTGCGCCCGGCCCGCGGTTGATCCTTGTTCTTGACGAACCAGCTGTACTTGCCGCTCTCGGGATCAACATTGATCACCCCGGTAGGCACAA
>CAZQEV010000167.1:0-3805 GCA_964592135.1 uncultured Syntrophomonadaceae bacterium | reverse complement strand
TCTTTCTTAGCAAGTGACAATGAATTCTTGTCAGAGCCAGCCTAATCTGGCGTAAGAATTGGTGCATATCCAGCTAAGGGTGTCGGGGGCGGAAGTCTCCGGCTTTTTTGTTTATTGGTTAATCTTTGGGGTGGTGGTCTTAGGAGGCAGCAGGATTCCTTGCGGCCGATGGCAAAGGCCTAAGGGAATACTCGGGAGGAAAGCGGAAGGGCGAGATCGCCACTCGCCCAACCAAAAAAACACAAAACAGCATAATCATCTTAAAGTATTATGTAATATAATTTGTTATAATATAGTGAATACAGCAGAATCTGATTTATTGTCAAAGACAAAGTAAAGGCTAAATGGGCATCCCCAAGTGTGAGGTGTCGTAATTTGAAAAAATTTTGGGTAAAAGTTGGGTCACGTCTGCACCTTGGCCATCTGGACTTAAATGGATCCTTAGGCAGATATTACGGTGGAATAGGTATGGCGATTAACCAACCCCAGTTAGAAGTGTTTGTGGAGAAACAAGAAGGGCTTACTCTTGTAAGCAAGTACTCTGACAAAAGAGTTGAAAAGATAGCTCAAAAATACATTGATTTTTATGACCTTCCTGGAGCAAAAATCGAAATTCCGCAAGTTATCCCCCGCCACTGTGGTTTAGGTTCAGGCACCCAGCTTGCTTTAGCCCTTGGTTTGGCTATTACCCGTGTATATGGATTACGCGTATCTCCGGTGGAACTGGCTCGTGTAACGGATCGTGAAGGCAGCCGTTCGGGAATTGGAGTGGCAGTTTTCGAACAGGGTGGCGTATTGGTTGATGGGGGTATTCAGGTAAAAAATGCAAGCATGCAGGGTGATTTACCACTGCCGCCTCTTTTGTTGCGTATTCCTTTTCCGGAAGAATGGGCTGTTGTTTTAGCGTTACCACATAGCAAAGAAAAAATGTTTGGTGAAAAAGAAATAGAAGCTTTTAAATCATTGCCGCCAATGGGTGAACAGGTATCCGGAAAGATATGCAGGTATTTGCTGATGAAACTGTTACCCAGTTTGAAAGAAAAAGATATATATAATTTTGGACAGGCGGTAACTGGTATTCAAAAGTTGATTGGCGACTATTTTGCCCCGGTTCAGGGAGGGACGTTTGCTTCGGAACATGGTTTAAAATTGGCGAAACATCTTCTGTCCCAGGGAGCCGTAGGGGTGGGGCAAAGCTCCTGGGGGCCGGTAGTATACGGCTTTATCATGAAAAATCAAAAGGCAAAATTATTGGAGAGCACCAGGAGAATTATGGGGGAACATGGTCGTGTTTGGGGGGCCGAAGGAGTCAATCATGGAGCTGATTGGGGTTGGAACGTCAATATTAGGCGTAGTAAATAACGTATGTCAAAGATCTGCAGCGGAAGATTAGCTTAAAAACATGGGTTCTCGTTATTTTACAAGACTAGGCCATAGATAGGCGTTTGGACACAAAATAAACGGGGTGTTTGGAGTGGCGAAATACTTGCTTATTACCGGGGAAATTGCAAAAGGTGCTTTGAACAGGGTAAAAAAAAGAATTGCCGATATAAGCCTTGAAATAAAGCCGCTTAACCGCAGAGTGGCATCTTTGATGACAACGGAATATATTGCCAAACATTTAAAGCAAGAGAGAGTACAGTGTGAAGGGAAAATAATAATCATTCCGGGACTATGCAGAGGATCGCTACAACCGGTTATTGATGTTACCGGCTGTAAAGTCCTTCGGGGGCCTGAGGATTTAAAAGATTTGCCTAATTATTTTGGAACAAGGCAGCAGGGCAACCATGATCTGGAGAAAGAGATCCCTGCTTCACCCATCAAAATTCTGGGCGAAATTGTTAATGCCTCTGATATGAGTTTAAAACAGATCATTGAAAAAGCTACTTACTATAGAGATAACGGAGCCGACATAATTGATATTGGAGGGAACCCTGATCAGCCATTCCCCTTTTTAAAAGAGGTTATTTACGAGCTGAAAACTCAGGATTTTAAGGTTAGCATGGATAGCCATATAAAAGAGGATCTGGTTGCTGCAAGTCAAGCCGGAGCAGATCTGGTGCTTAATGTAACTTCTCATAATATTGAAATTGCGGAAGAGTTGGCCTGTCCAGCTGTTGTGATCCCGGATAATGGTGAAGATCTCGAATCACTGTACAAAAACATGGAAAGGTTGGATAAATTGAATGTTTCATATATAGCAGATCCTATTCTTCCGCCTATAACCATGGGGTTGGCAAAAGCAATCAGCCGGTATTTAAAAGTGAGACAAGATTTTCCTGAATGTGAAATGCTGATGGGGATCGGTAATGTTACCGAGCTCATTGATGCCGATAGTATTGGGATTAATGCTTTGTTGGTAGGGATTGCAGCCGAGCTGCGTATCAACTATTTGCATACTACAGAAGTTAGTTACCGGGCCAGGGGAGCAATTAGAGAAGTTGATTTGGCGAGGCAGTTGATCAACAAGGCCATGCGGGAAGAGAGAATGCCCAAGCATCTGGACTATAGTATGCTGACAATTAAAGACTACAAGGGCAACTCTTTTGATAAAGAGGAGCTTGTGGAGATGCAAAAAGCAATTACGGACAGACATTATCGTATTTTTGTAGGCGACAAAATATATGTTTTCAATAAATCAGTTTTTTGTGAAGGGAGCTCAGCCCAGGGAATATTCTCCAAGCTTGAAGTAAAAGATTTGGCACACGCTTTTTATCTTGGGAGAGAGTTGGAAAAAGCGGAAACGGCTCTTTACCTAAGAAAAAGATATGTTCAAGATAATCCCCTGAACTGGGGTTATTATAACTATAAAATTAGTGAAAGGGATCATAAATGATTATTGAGTCGATAGTATCAACGTTAAACAACGAGGACGGCAAGGTTAATTTTGCTCCCATGGGGATACATGTTCATGATCACCTCTACAATCCCACCCTGATAAAGGAAGTTGATCTCTATTTATACAAAGGTTCTCAAACCTTTAGCAATCTATACTCAGCGTCAGAAGGCGTCATTAATTTTACCGATGATGTTCTGTCTTTTGTAGAAACCTCACTTTTCTCCCGTGAACTTCCGGGTTCTCCATCAAAGATGGTCTCAGCTCCCAGGATGGCGGGCGCCAGTACTGTTCTTGAATTCTCAGTCATCAGTTTTGATAGAGAAATAGAACCGGCAAAAGTGAAAGGAGAAATATTACATCATGAAGTATTTGGCGGATTTAAAGGCTTCCAAAGGGCACAAAACGCAGTTTTGGAGATAGCAATTATGGCGACCCGCTTGGACCATATCCCGCTTTCAGAAATAAAACAACATCTGGGCATCCATGAGCAGATCATTTTAAAAACCGGCGGGATAAAAGAAAAACAGGCTTTAAACAGGGTAAAAGATTATTACTTTGGGAAAGGGATCGTCTTTCCAGACAGTTAAGTAGCTCATGCGGTCAACGAAAGTTGATAAACTGGAAACAGCTTTTGTTGTATCGTACAACAAACCATTATAGGGGATGGAGAAAGATGGATGACCGTGATGTTCCTTCTTGTTGGGGTTAGTGTCAGGGCGCTGATGGAATCGGCGGCGGCATCAGGACACCGAGTTACGGGGATAGATTTTTTCGGTGATGCGGATGCTCTTTTGCATGGCCAGGTGATCTGCCTGGAAGACTTGGGCCAAAAGCAGACCGTAAACAATTTATTTAATGCTGCAAAAGAAATCCCTTGTTCCGGTCTTGTGTATGCTTCCGGCCCTGAAAACACACCGGAAGAGCTGCAGTTTTGGGAGAATCAGGGACTGCTTCGGGGGAATGAAG
>CAZQEV010000166.1:0-3806 GCA_964592135.1 uncultured Syntrophomonadaceae bacterium | reverse complement strand
AAGCAGGCCACGCAGATGCCCATATTCCCCGGGTTACCCCAGAACTGCAGCAATGCAGCCAAAATGCCGATTGCCGCACCAACAGCGATCATCCCCCACCTCGTTGCCAGCACATTTCTCACCTTTAAACACCGCCTATCTATGATCTTTGAAGCGTAAAAACATGTATACTAATAGCATAGATGTTCCTGCCTGATAACGGAAATAGATATTTCCTAGGGGGAGAGATGCACAATAGATAATTACAATAATCGACAGGACAACACTTTATTTTCGAACACCACGAGTGCTGTACGCTCAGTGGGAGACAAAATGGCGAAAGGAACATACAAATTATGGATTTCCACCAGCTGAAAATATTTCTGGAGCTAGCCAGGCAGAAAAACTTTACTCGAGCCGCCGAGAATCTTTTTCTGAGCCAGCCCACAGTGAGTGCGCACATCAAGAATCTGGAAGAAGATGTGGGGACTCCTCTCCTGACGCGGGGGAAAGAGGGACTGGAGCTGACAAGAGCCGGCAAGATACTGTTCCGCTATGGGCAGCAGCTCCTGGATACAAAAGCCGAAGCCCTCTCTGCAATTCAGGAGGAGCACCGGACGGTCAAGGGCCACCTGGAGATCGCCGCCAGCAGCGTTCCCGGCGCTTACCTTTTACCCCGGCTACTGCGATCGTTCTTCCAGGCACACCCCAAGGTGACCTTCTCTGTTCTTTTACGCGATACGGGACAGGTTTTACATAGTATCAGGGACTATACCTGCGATCTGGGTTTTACCGGTGAACCGGGTCTCCGGGAGGGGCTGGGACAGGTCAGCCTTGCTGGGGACGAACTTATTCTTGTAACCTCCCCGGAGATTGTACTGCCGGCAGCGGAACAGAAAGGCGCCGCTTACCCCACTGCCGCACTACATGACTGTGCCGGAATGCCTTTTCTATTAAGGGAACCCGGTTCCGCCACCCGCATGTTTTTTGAGGAGGCGTTGAGAGAGCATCCGGGAAAAAACATTACCCTGAATATTGTCGGCTACTTTGAAAGCCAGGAGGCGATCAAAGAGGCCTGCAAGGCCGGCCTGGGGGTGACTGTTATTTCCGAAAGGGCAGTGGGGGAAGAACTGAAAGCGGGGTTGCTTAAGGGCTACAGACTGCAGGATATTCCCCTGAAACGGAGCTTTTACCTGGTCTTTCGTAAAAGCAGCATCCTGCCCCCACTGAGCAAGGCCTTCTTTGAATTTACCTGCCGGTTTTTCGATCGAGTTGTCCTCTAGCCGCTCTGGACAAAAAGCTGATTCAAGCAGCAGGCGACATTGATGTGGCTCTTTCTGGATTTCACCCGTAACGCTGCCATATGCATGGTCAATGAGCATGGCTATTATCATTCCTGCATCCCAGGTGCGCGCTGTTTTTGTATCTGTCACATTGCAGTCATCCCGTGTGCAAAGGCGCCGGCGATGATCTTCCCTAAATGGAGAAACCGTTATTTTATAATCCTGGTTAGCCCTTCTTAGCGTAAACAATCCTGCGAACTTCAACCGTCTGCTCTTTGACCACATAAAAAACAGCATGATTCTTTACCGGCAGCAGCGATACTCCTCAACCAAAGGCTTAACCGGCTGATATACTTTACAAGAATAGGGCAACACCCTTATCTCCTTTGAAGTTTCCTTCACCACCCCACTACACCCCGCCAACGAGAGGCAGTCCAGGTTCGACGCTCTATATTTTGGCGGGCCTTGGAGCACTGCTGGGCGCGGGAGTGCTGCCTATCCGAAGCGCCGGAGATGTGCAGACGCATAGAAGCAGATGTAATAAGGCGGCATGATCCGCGCCGCTTTCCCTTAATTTAGGCCCCGGTTACCACCAAAGCTCTTTGATCAGTTAAACATAAGCTTTCGGTGCGGGTAAAAGAAACTGAATTAACAGCCGGCGTCAGGTTTGGATGGGAAAGGCAGCCGGTTATGCAGAAAACGCAAACAAAAGGAACCTTCCCTCTGACACCTGATTTTACCTTTCATCATCTAAAAGTTGAATTTTGAAAAGATCTGTAATTCCGCCGCGGTCTGTTATCAGAATAATGGAAACCAGGTCGCCTTCGTCTAAATCGGAAAGACTGATGGGAGTATTGCGCCACTCCAATTTTGTTGCTTCCCATACATCATACCTGAACTCACCGCGATAGCTTTCATTATTGAGCGAAATACCTTCAACCAGTATGGTATTGTCGCCGACATCTTTTACTTCTGCATAGAATGTCTGAATATCGAAAGTCGATGTTTGCGACAAATCCTCCTCGTATTTATCATATGCAGCCTTATATCCAGCGAAGTAGCTGATTAATATACCGACGATTAAAACCGCAATCGTCAACACGATGGCAACTTTATATGGCGGCGTCATCGGAACGTGAATGCCCGGGTTTGTTTTTAACGCCTTATTTATGCTTCGTTTGTATACTTGAAGATAGATCGCAACTGCGGCAATCAACAAAGCGGCAACTGCTAATACTATAAAAAAATAGATAGGAAAACCCATTATACTACCTCCTATATACCAAAGTATTCTTTGAAGATGTAATAGTAACTTCTCGTTACATCAACTTGGCGACCGTTCGCCATTGTCAGGATAAACTTCATGGAAAGTGTCGGGGCAATTTTTTTTACCTTATCCCTGCCAATCACAACAGAATTACTAACCCGCAGGAACTTATCAGGGTCAAGCAAATTGTTAATTTTATACAAGCGGTCAAAGGCTTGAAAGGTTTTGCTTTGCGTATGTACTTCAACCGTATGGCCAAAGGTTTCTATGACAACAATATCGGAAACAGGCAGCAGAACACGCTCATTTGAAAGGATGTCTTTCACGAGCAAATTATCAATAAAATTGTTACTTTCACTCAACACCAGGTCCGCATTGTCATCTATCTTAATTCCTCGTTCAGAGAGCGCAGCTTTTATTTCCTCATATCGCTCACTGCTGACAGCTAATTGGAGTTTCAAAACGGTCACCCCCTCTTATTGTCCCGCATCATCAGTATATCGACGGGATTTCTCTTTTTCAATGCAACCGGAACACTTTACAGATATAGCCCCATAGATTACAGACATTTTATCCTTCGGTGCATTCTTTCCTTTGAACATAGGATAATCAACAGGTAAGGCCGTCTAGGCAATCCAGATCCTTGCCACAACTTGACGCGTTTGTGCAATACAGCCAAAAACGCGAATCTACGATTGCGATGGCGACACAGTGCTGCTCAAGGTAAACCAGAGAGGCTCAGTCTGCCATACAGGAAGCTATTTATGATTCTTTAACAGCCTTCTGGAGGTTGAGGACCGAAGTGAGACCTGGATCGATTATACGACATTGTATTGGGCCGAAAGAAGAATCCGAAGGAAGGGTCTTACACCAATTATCTCTTCAACGAAGGCCTGGACAAGATCCTGAAAAAATAGGGGAAGAAGCGGCCGAGGTGATCATCGGGGCAAAGAATAGCAGAGATTCCATATTCCCATCAAGAACGGAGCCATAATATAACTGTGCCGTCGCACGAAAGTGAATAGTCCTGTGTACAAAAAGTTTAAGCGGTGTGTACATTTTTGTTTCAGAAGGTGTGCACGATCGCAAAAACCGTCCCTCCGGTTTCTTTCAATAATTGAGCCCCTTCCAGGGAACACCAAAAAATGATGTCCCTATTAATCCTTCGATTTGCAATCTATCCTGTTCTGACGGATATTCAATGACAATATAACCTTTACCCGGATAATCAGAAGGGGATACTATTTTGGTCAATACCCCCGTCCCCCTGTCACCCC
>CAZQEV010000165.1:0-3839 GCA_964592135.1 uncultured Syntrophomonadaceae bacterium | reverse complement strand
ATTACCATAAACGGAGATAGGACATGCTAGAATTTGATTTTGTGCCGGTATGGATTTCATTAAAAACTGCCTCTGTATCCACGATATTTACTTTTTTTCTGGGAATCGCGGCGGCCCGCTGGCTGGCTTACTATCATGGAAGGGCTAAGGGGATCATCGACGGCCTTTTTACCCTGCCCCTGGTTTTGCCTCCCACGGTGTTGGGCTTCGGCCTTCTGCTGCTCTTCGGAAAGCACGGCCCCCTGGGACAGCTGCTGCTCAAGATGGGGACCACGGTGATATTTTCATGGTCGGCAACAGTGATCGCCTCTACTGTTGTTGCTTTCCCGCTGATGTACCAGACAGCGCGGGGCGCCTTTGAGCAGATCGAGCCCAATATTGAAAACGCCGCCCGCACCCTGGGCGCCTCCGAATGGACCACATTCTGGCGGGTGACCGTCCCCCTGGCCTGGCCGGGGATCATGGCCGGGATCATCCTTGCCTTTGCCCGCTCCCTGGGGGAATTCGGAGCCACCCTCATGCTCGCCGGCAATATTCCCGGCAGAACTCAGACCATCCCCCTGGCGATCTACTTTGCGGTGGCTGCAGGGAAAAATGAAAAAGCCCTGCTCTGGGTTGCGGTGATCCTGGTCATATCATTGAGCTCTATCTTTATGCTGAACTATTGGAAGCGCAACATCCACACCTATATGAAGCGCTAACCCTGCTGGAGGTAATTGTATTGCTCGAGGTAAGAATAAATAAAACACTCCCCGGTTTTAACTTGAAGGTTGCTTTCTCCATAAACCGGGAAATCCTCTCTATCGTAGGCCCCTCGGGCAGCGGCAAGAGCATGACGCTGCAGTGCATCTCGGGATTGATGAGACCCGACGAGGGTTACATCAACGTCAACGGCAGGGTGCTCTACGATTCCGAAAACAATCTCAACCTGCCCCCGCAAAAGCGGAAAATAGGCTATGTCTTTCAGAACTACGCCCTCTTCCCCCATCTCAAGGTCTTCGACAATATCGCTTTCGGCATATCCAACCTGAATCGCGAAAAGATCGATGCCCGTGTCACCTATCTGCTTGATAAAATGCGCCTGAAAGATTTCCGGGATCGCTTTCCCCGCCAACTTTCAGGGGGGCAGCAGCAGCGGGTGGCTCTGGCCCGGGCTCTGGCTCCCGAGCCGGAAATGCTGCTGTTGGACGAGCCTTTCTCGGCGCTTGACACCCAGGTCAGGGGGCAGCTGGAGCGGGAAATATTGAGCATCCACCAGTTTTACAAGGGCAATATTGTATTTGTGTCCCATAACCTTGAAGAGGCTTACCGGTTGAGTTCGCAGATAGCTGTCTACGAGGCGGGACGGATACTGCAGCTGGGCCCCAAAGATACCCTGATCAACGCCCCGGCCAGCAGAACTGTTGCCGCACTGACCGGCGCCAAGAACCTGGCGGAGGGAGTTATTGAAAGTGTAGATCACGGCAGGGCTACCGTGCTCGTGACGGAATGGAATGAACGATTTGAAATAAGTCTGGGTCCCTCCAATGAGTTTCGCCGGAATCAGAAAATCACGGTAGGGATCAGACCTGAATATATTCGGATAGAGAAGGGACCATGCGAAAACATGATAAGGGTCCTGGTGGTGGAAGCGGTAGATGGGGTCTCCTCGTATACATACCGTTTCAGGGCATTAAATGGTCCCGAAAGAGACTTTCACCTGGAGGCCGAGGTTTCCAAGCTGGCCGCCCCCTTCATCCCCGCCGGGGAGAGCTGCTGTCTGCAGCTGCCCTCCAACAGGCTATTCATTATCGGCTAGGCGCCGGTAGGGTTGACCGGATTGATTGGCAGAAGTTTCTTTCCCATAGTAAAATACTCTTTCCGGCGAAATCTCCTAAGCTTCAATTATGTTTGGAATGGCGGAGAGGGAATCAACAATGGCGACATGGGGGAAAGGAAGAAATGTCTCTCTTTCTGTCACCCCTGTGGTCACGGCAACAAAATCAACTCCGGCGTTCTTTGCTGTTTTAATGTCAATAGCGCTATCCCCGACATAGAGAACATCCTCCCGTGCTGCGCCCAGCGATTCCATCGCTTTGATCAGCCCTTCAGGATCTGGTTTTGGGTTTTTGACATCATCACTGCCGACAATAACATCAAAAATGTGGCCGATATCAAATTTATCCACAATCTGCAGCAGCCTGTATCTGTACTTGGTGGAGACAATGCCCAGGCCGGCCCCTTTTGCCCTGATAAGGGCAAGCACTTCAGCAGTATCCGTAAACAAAACCGTGTTCGGAGTCATGATCTCGTCTGCTCTTTTGCTAAAAAGTTGTACAAACAGCGCTTTCAACCCGGGGTCCGGGCTTTTGGTAAAAAAGGTGAATGCATCCGTCAGAGGCATTCCCACTGTCTGCTTCACTTCATCAGGGGAGGGCAAGGGCAGACCCATCTCTCCCAGGGCGAAATGGACTGACTGAATGATACCCTTTGTTGCATCTCCCAGGGTGTAATCAAAATCAAAGATGCAGTTCTTATAGCGCATTTAGAATCATATCCCATCAGTGAAATAGTTGGCAGGGCCTGTCGTCCCTTATTCCCCGCGGAAATACCAAAAACCTGCACGGAAATTCCTTTTACGCAGATGGGGGCGAGCCTTATTCTAGCTGTTCCCGTGATCGAGCCATTCGATCCCCTTTAGACCGAAGTGCAGGATAACAGCACTCTCTTGATCATTGTCACCTTTTGGTCCAGCCTGGGGCTTAAAAGGGCAATCAGCCGAATAAGAGATTTGCCAGCAGGCCCACCAGGGTGGGGACCGCTATATAGATGGCATATTTGAGGATCACAAAGCGGGACCCCAGAAAAGTGAATTCATAGGGCAGGTGCCCCACGTTGATCATCCCCCAGGCTGTGATCATCGCCACCGCAGATCCGATGGAGATGCTTTCCCGGAATAAAGCCCCAAACATGGGGAAAAAGGCGTAGGGCCCACCCTGAATAAGTGCGCCGATGAGAGGCCCGATGATCAGGCCTCTCCAACCCGATTCCGCTCCCAGCCAGGATAGCAGGGTTTCCTTCGGTATCAGCACATTCATGAAACCGACAACCACAAAGGCGCATAGCAGAAGCGGCAGGACGGAAAGAAACAACTTTTTAGCTTCCTTTAAACTTTCCAGGTGTTTGCCCTGGCGGTAAGAGGCGAACAACAATATTGCAGCCATAAGCGATAGTATAATAATTGCTCCGGTCAATGCTCGGCACCCCGATCCCGCACTTGTTCGCCCTTGCTCTGCAGCTGCGCCACTTGCTCCCTGATCTTTTCTGCATAACCGGGTAAAAAGGTATTTACAGCCGCTCCCGCCACTATGGGTATGGCAAAGGTAATCAAAACGCGGACGACTGTTATTTTTACGCCCACAAAAGCTATTTCAATAGGGATGCGGCCCACATACCAGAGGGTTTTGGCGGCCACAAAACTGATCATGGTGCCGATATTTGCGCCTGAAATGATGAGCGTGGCCATTAAGGGGTAGAAAAAAAAGGGTCCGCCGGGAACCAGTGCCCCCATCAGCGTTCCCAACAGCGGCCCCTTCCAGCCGGCCCCTTCGCCCAGCCATTTTGTCACCATCTCCTTCGAAATCAACGAGGAAACTGAACCGGCAACGATAAAGGCAATAATTATAAGGGGGAAAACCTCGACAAGTGTTTTTCCGCCGGCAATGAAGCCCTCACCGACCAGCGCGAAGCCCCCCTGAAAAAAAGCTATTACAACCAAAGCCAGAGCTACTAAAGCCATACCCAGCAAGGTTTTATTCATCGGTTGATTCACTTGTCCTTTTGTCGGTTTTATTTTTAAA
>CAZQEV010000164.1:0-3928 GCA_964592135.1 uncultured Syntrophomonadaceae bacterium | reverse complement strand
GCGGCGCAAACTCATGAACCCCGTCAGGTCCGGGAGGAAGCAGCGGTAAATGAGATTTTGCGGGTGCCACGGGGCTGCCGGGTTGGAGCCAACTGCCCGGCCGGCGCCTGGGGGCGGAGATCAAAGGCAGGTGCACGGCCATACATAATCAGCCCCGAAACGGAAGTGTCTTTCTATGGCCTACCTGAGCCTCTACCGGCGCCTGCGCCCCTTGACTTTTGCCGAGATTACGGGGCAAGACCATGTGACCCGGACTTTGAGCCATGTTCTCTCCCGCGGACAGCTGGCCCATGCGTATCTTTTCTGCGGGCCGCGGGGAACGGGTAAGACGACGACGGCCAAGATACTCGCCCGCGCAGTCAACTGTCACCGCTATCCTATTCCTGAGCCCTGTGGGGAATGTCCACCCTGCCGCAATATCGCCGCCGGCGTTTCGCTTGATGTAATCGAGATGGATGCCGCCTCGAACCGCGGCATCGACGAGATCAGGGAACTGCGGGAAAGAACTCGCTATGCCAGCGGAGAAAGCCGCTACAAGGTCTACATTATTGACGAAGCGCACATGCTTACCAATGAGGCCTGCAATGCCTTTTTGAAAACCCTGGAGGAACCGCCGCCGGGGGTAATTTTTATTCTGGCGACAACTGATCCTTCACGCCTTCCTCCGACCGTTGTTTCGCGCTGTCAGCGGTTTGATTTTCACCTGCTTACAGTAGAGCAGATCGGTGAACGGCTTCGGCGGGTAGCTTCAGATGAGGGGTGGGACATGGAGGATGAGGCGTTGCGTCTGATGGCGCGCCTTGCCGAGGGTTCCTTGAGAGACGGGCTGGGACTTTTGGAGCAATGCAGCGCTTACGGCGAAAAGCTTATATCGGCTGAGCATGTTCGCTCGGTGACGGGAGTGACCCGTGTTGAGACCATCGGTGCTTTGGTCGAGGCTCTTGCGACCGGTGATCTGGAAGCGGGACTGCAAACCCTGCAGGAGATTATTTACAGCGGCAGGGATTTAACGCTGTTGCTCCGGGATCTGACATTTTTCTTCAGCAGGCTGCTTCTTGGGGGGACTCCGGGCAGGCTTGAACTCGAGGAAAGCTACTACGGTTTCGGGGATCTTCTGAAGAAGTACCGGGGTCTCTTTCAACGTGATCTTTTACTCGATCTGGTCGAGTTGCTCCACGAGTTGGCCGGCGAGATGCGTTATGCTCACTACCCGCAGTTTGTTCTGGAGGTGGCCTTGATCAGGATGATGCGTGTGCTGCGCCGGGAAGTGGGGCAGGTAGTTACGCCGGTGTCTCCGCCTGCGGCTGAACAGAAGCCGGTCGGAACCCCTGTAAAGGGTCCAATCGCGGAGAGAGCCGCTTCCCCTCCGGCAAAGCCTGCGGCAAGGGCGCCTGCCGAGATCGAGACAGCCGCTGCTGCTTCGAAAACGTTCCCCGACAGGGTCAAGGATGCTGAGGTTGGGGACTGGTGGGAAGAGCTCCTTAAAGAGGTTAGGACACAGCACAGAGCCATTTACAGGCATCTCAACGCGGCTCACGGGCATGTTCTGGAAAGCAACGTGTTGATCTTGACATATTATCCCGGCGATTTTGCCGGAGAGCGGATTCTTGAAAAGGAACACCGGCGCATTGTGGAGGAAAGCTGTCAGAGACTGCTGGCCAGGCAGGTGCAGATCAAGGTTCAGTACGGAGGGCAGCCTCCGGAAAGTAGCGCCGGAAGAGAAGAGGTAATACCGGAAAAAGAACATCTTCCTGAGGAAGAGCCGTACAATTTTGAAGATGTAACAAAGATGTTTCCCGGAGAGGTTTTTGAGGTCTAGTCGAAAAGGGGGTTCCCGGATGAATGGTAATATGGGTAAAATAATGAAACAGGTGCAGAAAGCACAGGCACAAATGGAAAGGATGCAGGAACAGCTCGGTGAGAGGACGTTGCAGAGCAGCAGCGGCGGGGGGGCTGTACGGGTCGAGGTGAACGGACATAAAGAGCTGCTGACGCTGCAGATCGATCCGGAGGTGCTCAGTGAAGAGAACCGCGAGATGCTTGAAGACCTGATCCTGGCGGCGGTCAACGAAGCCCTTAAAAAAGTTGATGAGATGATCAATGAAGAAATGCAGAAGCTCACCGGCGGGCTTAATTTACCGCCGGGAATGTTTTGATCGATAGGGCATCAAAGGAGCAAACTATCGCTGATGAGCTATCCGGAACCGTTGCAGAAATTGATCGATGAGTTTTGCCGTTTCCCGGGGATTGGACCGAAAACGGCTCAGCGTTTATCCTTTTTTCTCTTAAGCCGACCGCGCGAAGAGTCCGTGAGTTTGGCTAGGGCTGTTGTCGAGGCGAAAGAGAAACTCCTGTTTTGCTCACAATGCGGCTGCCTGACGGAGAGGGAGCCATGCCGTTACTGCAGCGATTCGCGCCGCGAGCAGAAACTGTTCTGCGTGGTTCAGGAACCGCGTGATGTTCTGCGGCTGGAGCAGACGGGCCATTACCGCGGCCTTTACCATGTGCTGCATGGGGCGCTCTCTCCCCTGGATGGGTTGGGCCCCGAGGAGCTCCGCCTTCCTCAGTTGCTGCAACGGCTCTCTGAAAAGGAGGCGGAAGAGCTCATTATAGCGACCAATCCCAATGTGGAGGGTGATGCCACCGCCGCCTATATCGCCAGCCTGGTCAAACCGCTCAGAGTCAAAGTGACGCGTATCGCCTTCGGGCTGCCCGTAGGCGGTGATCTTGAATATGCCGATGACCTGACCCTGAGCCGTTCCCTGGAGGGACGCCGGGAAATGTAAAGTCCTTTTTTTCAATCGTGAATCTGCGCTTCATCCTCCCAGAGATGGTCGCAGCAGACGGCTCCGTGCACTGGAGCCAGGGAATCGAGCCGCTCCAGAATGCAGCGCCCATCGCGCTGGTATTTACACTTTTCCTCGCATAATAAATTCTCATGTTCCATGGTAACAAAACCACTCCCAGTTTCATTTTCTATTATTTTGTTCAGCTTAAATTAGAATAAACCCGATCGCAATGCCGGGCCAGAATGCTTCTCGGCCCCGACGTAAAGACATTTTCACAAGGGAATGTCTTCCTGTGTCCGGCTGCGCATATACAGCTGCTTCCGAAAAACGACGGCAGGGTGCAAAAGATGGATATAAAATATTTCCTGTGTCTCACCCGGAGGGGCAAAAATAGCATTGCCGGCAGCTTTCAGTAGCAAGGAGCCGGGCTTCTGCATAGATCTGCCAACTAAGGGGATTAATATTTGCAATGACTCCTGCATAGAAATTTTAGGAGGGAAAGCATGTGGAAAAGTTGGCGGAGCTGTTATTGAAATTATCGGCTTACTTTTTCCCTTCGGAAGAAAAAGTGGTTTCGCGGCAGCCGGAAGATCATTTTCTGATGGTGGAGCAGGCCCGGCGGGAATGGCAGAGCGCCAGGGATAAGTTTGATCAGATCAGCGATCCCGATCTGGTTGATCATGCCATCTACAACATTGAAGCGGCAGAGCGGCGTTATATCTATCTGTTGAAAAAAGCCAAAGAAGAAGGGGCCACTTTATACTCTGCTGCAGATGAAAGGTGAAGGAGGTAGCTAAATGGGCGATGGGCTGGACTGGAATCTAGTCGCAGCGGCTGCGTTCGGTCTTTTCATGCTCCTTTTTCTCTCGCGGGTTTTTTACAAACCCCTGAAGTTATTTTTACGCACTGTGCTTTGGACAGCCCTGGGCGGGCTGGCGATCTATCTGTACAATTATGCCGGGGCTTTCTGGGGGCTGGCCATCGGGTTGAATGTGATCAGCGCCTTTGTCGTCGGAGTGATGGGGCTGCCCGGGCTGGGGGCCTTGATTGCCCTGAAATATCTTTTCAGCTGACGGCTGGTTCTGTTTTTACCTGTTATTACCCTGGTCAGGGAAGTCCCTGACTTTTTTTATGTATTT
>CAZQEV010000163.1:0-3936 GCA_964592135.1 uncultured Syntrophomonadaceae bacterium | reverse complement strand
GGGCGAAGATGCCGCGGCGGTAGAGGGGAAAGGCGGCGGCGGCGATCATGGCGGCATTGTCGGTGCAGAGGACGGGCGGCGGGAAATAGAGCGGCACTCCGGGGAGGGCGCGGAGCAGCTCCCGGCGCAGCAGCGTGCGCAGGCGGCTGTTGGCGGCCACACCTCCGGCGAGGAGAACGCACCGGGCGCTCTGCTCACGGGCGGCGGCGACGGTCTTCTCCACAAGCACCCCCACGAGGGCCTCCTGGAACGAGGCGGCCACATGGGCCAGGCAGGGCTCTTCGCCCTTCCTGCGTAGCTGGTGCAGATGGTTGATCACCGCCGATTTGAGCCCGCTGAAGCTGAAGTCAAAGCGCCCGGCCTCGTCCAGATAGGCGCGGGGAAACTGTATGGCGCTAGAGTCGCCTGCGGCGGCGAGGCGGTCGATGTGGGGGCCGCCGGGGTAGCCCAGGCCCATGGCCCGGGCCACCTTGTCGAAGGTCTCGCCGGCGGCGTCGTCGCGGGTCTGCCCTAAGAGGAGAATCTCATCGGGCTCCGGCAGGTGCAGCAGGCTGGTGTGGCCCCCGGAGGCGACGAGAGCCGTCAGGGGGTAGCAGATGCCGGCGCCGGTGAGGAAATTGGCGTAGAGATGGGCCTCCACATGGTTCACGGCGATGAGCGGCAGGCGGGCGGCATAGGCCAGCGCTTTGGCGGTGGAGACGCCGACGAGAAGGGCTCCCACGAGGCCGGGGCCGCTGGAGACAGCGAGGGCGTCAAGCTCTTGCAGAGAGAGCCGGGCTTCGGCAAGGGCCTGCTCGATGATCAGGTTGATCGTCTCCAGGTGGCGCCGCGAGGCGATCTCGGGGACGACGCCGCCGTAGGCGGCATGGAGCTGCACCTGGGAAGAGATGACGTTGCTCAGGATGCGGCGGCCCTCTTCCACCACCGCCGCCGCAGTCTCATCGCAGGAGCTCTCGATGCCCAGGATGCGAAGAGGCCTGCTCTTTTCTTTTTCAGGAGGCGGGGTCATCGCAGCCGCCCCCCTCCAGGCTCAGATCGTTGTTGAACATGACCAGGCCGTCCTCGTCAAAGTAGTAGTGCTTCCGCACGCTCTTGATGGTGAAGCCGTACTTTTCATAAAGGCTGCGGGCGGCATGGTTGCTGGGGCGGACCTCCAGGGAGATGCGGCGCGCGCCCAGAGAAACCGACAGTTTCATCAGCTCCCGTAAAAGGGTTGCTCCGACGCCGCTGCGGCGGTAGGGCTGCAGCACCGCCAGGGTGGTCAGATGGGCCTCGTCGTAGATGATCCAGATGCCGCCGTAGCCCACCACCTTCTCCCCCAGCCGGGCGACGAGGTAATGGGCCATATCATTCCGGACGAGCTCGGTGCGAAATGATTCCGGCGACCAGGGCTGATCAAAGGAGTCCGCTTCGATCCTGGCCACAGCGGCAAGGTCTTTTGTGGTCATAGGCTCAATGACTGCATTCAGGAACAGCTTGCACCTCTCCTTTTTCGCTCTTCCAGGCGGCGCTCCGCTTCGGGGCGGCGCAGGTAAATGGGCAGAAGCTCGTGATAGGAAGGCGCGGGGCTGCGAGCCAGCAGGCGGCGGCCGCAGAGCGCCACCCGGGCGGCGCTGCCGGTGCGCAGCGGCGCCGGCGGCAGGACAGCCAGCTCGCCCAGCGCTTCGCCGAGGTAAGAGCCGTAAGTGTTCAGTCCTTCACCGGTGAAGAGAACAGCTTCACCGTATGTTTTAAGTCTTTCCACAAAGGGGGCCAGCTCCACCGCAGCGGGGGGTATGAGCAGCTCCAGGCTGCGGGGCGGGGCGAGTTCGCGCCGGTAGAGGGCGCTGTAAAGCTCGCTGCGGCGGGCGTCGAGAAGGGGGCAGATCAGGGCGCCGGGCGAGATCACCGCTTCGGCCAGGGCCTGCAGGGTGGAGACGCCCGCGGCCGGGATGCCCAGGCCCTGGGCCAGCGCCCGGGCGGTGGAGACGCCGATGCGAATGCCGGTAAAAGAGCCGGGCCCGGCGGCGACGGCGATGGCCTGCAGCTGCTCGCGCTCAACAGCGCTCTCCTGAAGCAGGGCGTCGATGAGCGGCATGAGGCGCTCCGAATGGGTCTTGCGGATGTTCAGGGTGTATTCGGCCAGCAGCGACTCTTCCTCCAGCAGGGCCACGCTGCAGGCCAGCGTTGTGGTATCAATACCGAGGATCAGCAGTTTCCGCCCAGCCTCCCCCATTTTCTTCGGAAAAGAGCGGCTGCGGCCGCATATTCAGGCTGCCGTCGACCTTCCAGGTGATACTCTCGATCAGGCCGGCCACCAGCCGGGAGCTCTGCGGCCCCCGGGGCATGAACCGCAGGCGGCGGCCCTCGCCGCCGTGATCGGAGAAGCGCTCGATGGTGATCTCCAGGTGCTCGGCGGGGATCAGCCCGGGCACGTTGGCGGCCCATTCGACGAAAGCAGCGCCCTCGCCGGGGAGATATTCTTCAAAACCGAGCTCCTCCAGCGCCGTATCTTCGTCGAGGCGGTAAAAATCGAAATGATAGACGGGCAGGCGCCCTCTGTACATTTTCAACAGGACGAATGTGGGGCTGGTGACCATCTCCGCAGCCCCGAGCCCGGCGGCGGCGCCGCGCACAAAGACAGTTTTGCCGCTGCCCAACTCACCGTTCAGGGCGACAACCAGAGGTTTGCGGATCAGCCCGCCCAGGACCCCGCCGATGTAGGCTGTCTCTTTTTCACTGCGCGTTGTCAAAAATGCTTCACCTTGCTGCATAGTCCCCCGCTTTTCCATATTTTCCTGGAAATATTATAACTTTGCAGGAGGGAAAAAGCAAATTGAGGAGGAAACGGTTCGTTGAATGATCGGGGGTTCTGTTGTAAAATAAGCATAAATCGCAGAGCGGCAGGTACGGCTGATCAGATAAATGTACCGCCGCGGAGAGGCGAAGCTCATTCATGAATCTACCCGATCTGTCCGTGCGGCGGCCGGTGGCCACGATCACCATTCTGCTCATCGTTTTAGTCATCGGCACCGTCTCGCTCGTGCAGACCCCCCTCGACCTGCTGCCCGATATCAAGCCGCCCTTCCTGGCGGTGATCACCTTGTTCCCCGGCAGCTCGCCCCAGGAAAACTTAAATATGGTCACCAAGCCCATCGAGGATGTCGTCGCCCCCGTCAGCGGGGTGAAGAATATCATCTCCCTCTCCCAGGAGCATGTCTCCATGGTCGCCCTGGAGTTCGGCTGGGGAAGCAACCTGAACCGGAAACGCGAAGAGGTGGGCACGCGGCTCGATCTTGTGACCCTGCCCGAGGGGGTGCAGCGGCCCATTATCCTGGAGTTCGATCCCACGCTGCTGCCGGTGATGCAGGTGGATGTGAGCAGCAGCCTGGGCGACCTGGAGCTGACGGAATGGCTGGAAAAGAGCGCCAGGCCGCGCCTGGAGACGATCCCCGGCGTGGCCGGCCTGCGGGTGGAGGGCGGGGTGAGGCGCGATCTCTTTATCCGCCTCTTCCCCGACAGCATCAGCGAGAGCGAGATCTCCTTTGAGCAGGTCTCCAATATTCTGCGGGCCAGCCTGCTGAACCTGCCCGGCGGCAAGGTGGAGCTCGATGAGAGGCAGATGCGCGTCAGGCTCGTGGGACGCTCCCTCTCGCCGGAGGAGCTGGAGGGTCTGGTGGTCGGCTTTGACCTCGACGAGGCGGAGCTGAGAAAGCTCGTGGGACGCTCCGTGGATCTCGACCTGAACAAGATGCTGGGGCAGATGATGCCCGCCGGCGGCAGCCTGGAGGCGCCGCTGCGGGAGATATACCTGAAGGATCTCCTGCCGCAGATGGAGATAAATGAGGCCGGCGAGCTGATCATCAGCCCCGATCCGGCGCTGATGCGGCAGGTGGGCCTGGATCTGGAGCAGGTTGCCGGGGCGCTGCCCGCCGGGTGGCCGGTCCGGATCGAGGC
>CAZQEV010000162.1:0-3968 GCA_964592135.1 uncultured Syntrophomonadaceae bacterium | reverse complement strand
CAGCAAAATGGCGCAGGTAGCGATCCAGCAGGGGAAGCTGTTCCGGCAAAGCGCCTTTTTGAGGAGCATAAATATAAGCGGCCCCTTCGGGTCCGTAAAGCCTGTTGGCTACATCATAACCCAATAGAAGCTCCACCCCCTGCAGGAGCGGTGACAGATTCTCCAATGATAGCTCTTTTAAATTCCGCAGAGAGGCAGCACCCCGTTCAAGCTGCCGCCCCCTGTGATCCAGCAGACCGACCCCCAGCGCCTGAAGGATCCCCGCACCGGCATCACTGGTGGCGCTTCCACCCAGGCCGAGGAAGAGCCGGCGGCAACCGCTCTCCAGGGCGGCGCAGATGAGCTCTCCCGTTCCGTAACTTGTGGCTCGCATGGGATCAAGATCATGCCTGGATAAATGCGCTATCCCCGAAGCCGAAGCCACCTCGACAACAGCAGTGGAGCCGTCGCCGGTTATACCCCAGGACCCCTCCACCGGCCTGCCCAGGGGACCGCTAACGTTCTTTTTAAAGAGCCGCCCTCCTGTAGCGCTGACAATACAGGCAGCAGTCCCGTCGCCCCCGTCAGCCAGAGGCATCAGCACTGCTTCCCCTGCGGGGTAAACCGCCAGAACGCCGGCAGCTATGGCTGCCGCAACTTCGGGAGCCCCCAGGGAACCCTTAAAGGAGTTCGGAGCAATGACAATCTTCTTTTCATGGATGCAGCAGTTGCCTGCGCTCATACCGCACCTGCTTTGCTTTATTTTAAATATTTAAATGCAGGGCCGCTTTTTTCGTTACATCTTATTTAAGACTATGATCGGCGACAGCTTTACCTGCATTCAATACAACCCCCGGGAAACTGCAGCCAAAGGAATTGAAAAAACCGCTGGATCTATATAGCCACGGATGTGTATCCGGATATCATTTCACCCCAGGTTGGAAAAAGCTCTGCTGAGCTGATGTTAATTAGCTTTTCAGTTCATCTTCGGGAATTAGTTTTTTTAGAACATCCCACAGCTCTTGAGGGCGGAAAGGTTTCGTCATGTAAGCTTCGGCTCCCAGCTCCATGGCCCTTTGTCTCTCTTCCTCTCCCGCTTTGGCCGTGAGGACAATTACGGGGATCTCGCGGGTTTCCGGATCGCTTTTCAAGCTGTCAAGGACCTCGAAACCGTCAAATTTGGGCATGACCAGATCCAGCAGGATGAGGTCAGGCTTCCTCCGCTGCACCGCTTCCAGGGCAAGCTCCCCATTTTCGGCTACCTCGACCTCATAACCGACTGCATCCAGGCAGGTGCGTACACCTAAAATAATGTTTTTCTCGTCTTCAACCAGTAGAATTCTCTTCCCCATGCAACCGTCTCCTTCCTTGACTTCACCACAGATTAACCGAGCATCCCTTCACGGCGAAAAATAGGAAAGGAAAATGTAAATGTTGAACCCTGTCCAACTTCGCTTTCAACCCATATTTCGCCGCCGTGAGCGGTGACAATCTCCCTGGCAATAGCCAGCCCCAGGCCGGCTCCACCTTTTTTCTTGGCCGGACCGCGCACCTGGATAAACTTTTGGAATATCTGATCCCGGTATTCCTCGGGGATACCGCACCCGGTATCACTCACAGAAAAATAGAGCCGCCTGCGGCCCGCCTCGACCTTAATGGTAATGGAACCTCCTGCCCCGGTATAGCGCAAGGCATTACCAATAAGATTGGTCAGAACCCAGACTGCCTTGCTGAAATCAGCGGCAACAGGAGGTATTGAGGCGGGAAGATCGGCAATCAGCTCAATCTCCTTTTTCTCAGCCTGTATCTGCAGCGGTCGTACCGCTTCGCGGACAAGGTCCGCCGCATCGACCGGTTCTGTCTGAATGTAGATTGTCCCCGATTCGATACGCGAGAGCTCCAGAAGGTTGTCCACCAACTTGGTCAGGCGACGGCAGTCAACGCCGATGGCTTCAAATATTTCCCTGCCCCGTGAATTCAGATCCCCGAGCATCCCTTCTCTGAGCATCTCTACGCCCAATACAATTGATGTAAGAGGTGTGCGAAACTCATGAGAGATAATGGAAATATAATCATCCTTGAATTTCTCCATCTCATAAAAGCGGGTTATATCGGTCAGCTGCACCAGCGCTCCGGCAATGCCGGCGACATCCTTAAGCGGCGATACCGCAACTTTGAAATAATGACGCCTGCCGCCGTGTTTGAGGGCAGCCTCAACCTTTTCAAAAACCGGTCCCTGGGAATCCTTCTGCTCAAGAAGATCTTCCAGCAGCGAAGTGAGTTGCCCGATGCCTGTTACCTCTGCCGGAGATTTGCCCCTGGCCTCATCAAGGGTAATTCCGAAGAGTTCTTCAAAATGCCTGTTCAACCAGGTGATCGTGTGAGATCTATCTGTGGTTAAAAGGGCATCGTTGATATGATCAAGCGTTATTCCCGGCCGGTCTTCCAAGCTGCATGCCCCCTTCGATGTTTTATTATACTATTACCGCCCTGTTTTTGAAAGTGCCGGCTTCGATTACAACTTGCGCTTACAGTTGATGTAGTTGTCACTTCTCACAACCAAACTCCTCTGCAAGACACCATTTGCCTTCTTTTACCACTACCCTGACTCTATCCGAATGTCTCTTCTCATGCCCCATCAAGCACATGATTAGCTTGATCTCAACTTCCGCTTCACTCGCGGAAAGATACTCTACCTGCAAGATGCTGTAATCAGTGAGCTCGATCATCTGGATAAAATTATTTAATTGAGCAAGCTCTACTTCGCTTTTTTCAGGCTCGGCAGTGTAGAGAAGCATGGTCTCAAAATCGCCTTTTTGAAAAGCAGCCAGGTATGATTCCACCACTTTCCCGGGGGAAGATTGAGGCCCCCCATGGGGGATAGAACAACTGCACAGCAGAAATACCAAAACAACACCTGCCGGCACCGACACCAGTTTTCTCATAACCAGACCTCCTGGTAATGATAAGGCTCCGCATTAATTATTTTCCGGTCCATATTAGAATATATGTTATGATATAACACAATCAGACATGATTAAGTGACAAAGGGATGATCAAAGTGGAGATTGCCGCGTTCATCACCGCCTCCCTCCTTTTTGCAACGGGCATCGTGGGGACATTCGCCCCTGTGCTGCCGGGAGCACCGATAATCTGGCTGGGCATGCTTGTTTTCGGAGCGATGACCGGTTTTGATAAGTTAAACTGGCTCTTTTTCCTGCTCCAGGGTTTGCTTGCCGCTGCGGTGATGGGCGTTGATTACCTGGCTACAGCCCTGGGCAGCCGCTATTTCGGCGCCTCAAAAGCTGCTGTTTTTGGTGCAGTGATCGGATTGGTTGCCGGGATTGTCTTTTTCTTCCCCCTGGGCTTGCTGATAGGTCCTTTTGCCGGGGCGGTGCTTTTTGAGCTGATCTTCACCCAAAAGCCCGACGCTGCCCTGCGTTCCGGACTGGGTGCAGTGATCGGTTTCTGGAGCGGAGCTGTGTTGAAGCTTATTTTGGAGGCTGGAATGATTGCGTGGTTTTTTGTAAAAGTATTGTAGAAATTATTATTTTAAATTTTATCTTCGGAAAACTACCCCTTGCAGGAATAATGCAAATCATGCAGAATATTATACCCTGAAGCCAACTGTGCACCAGTGATAAAAGAGGCCTTTCTTGACCGGTCGCGCAGCAGAAATTTAAAGTCCCCTTTCCGAGGAGGTGTTACTTCTATTTATTTCATTTCTTTAACCCTGATCCCGGAAAACTATCATCTTATTAAAAAGGAGGCTGAAGTATGGAAAAGTTCTGGTTGAAAAGTTATGAGCCTGAAGTGCCCCACTCCATTGATTACCCCAAAGTTTCCCTGTACGAAATGTTAAAACAGACCGCTGAGCGCTTTCCTGCCAATGATGCTGTCTCTTTTATGGGCCGCGCGTTAACCTACCAGGAGCTTTTATCACAGGTTGATGCCTTTGCCGCCGCCCTTGAAGGGCTTGGAATTAAAAA
>CAZQEV010000161.1:0-3993 GCA_964592135.1 uncultured Syntrophomonadaceae bacterium | reverse complement strand
TATAAGCATCGTTGATCTGTCCCTTCTACCGGACACAACCCATTATAACACAGCGGAATCTTCCTGTTTAAATAATCTCAGACACCCGGACAGGTGAAAATATTCCGAATATGTAGATGTTGTTTATGGTATATTATGTAGAAATTATGACCCCTAAGGAGCCGGTTTATACCCGCCCAGGGCCTGGAGGGTCAGCATCAGCAGACCGATACCGATAAAGAGAAAAGCGGTGGCTCCCTTCAGCAGCCGGGGAGGCACTTTTGAGAAAAACCGTCCGCCCAGATAAACAGCCAGGGCATGGTTTAAAAACATCGCCGCCATGGCACCGGAGAATACGGCGGCCGGGCGGCCGAAATGGGCGCTCAGGAGCAGGGCCGCCATCTGGGTTTTGTCGCCCAGTTCGGCCAGGAAAACCATAGCGGCGGTCTGATAGAATCCGGAGCATCCGGCGGCAACCTCCCCCCCCGGATCGCGGCGAAGCAGTGTAAAAAGTCCCATGATCACAAAGAAGATGCCCGAAGAAAAGGTGATCACCGCCGGAGGGATGACAGCGGCCACGAGCCCGCCGGCCCCTACGGCCAGGATCATCACCAGGGCCAGCCCGGTCATGGCTCCGCCAAGAACCTGCAGCGGCGGATAGCGGCAGGCCATGGAAAGAGAGACAAGCTGGGTTTTGTCGCCGAATTCAGCTACGAAAATACTGACAAAAGCGGTCGCAACAGCAGCGATCATGTTCTATTCTCCTTCTTTTTCAGCCGCTGTGGAGAAATAGCTCAACTGTTTTTGTGGCGCTTCCATAATCGGCTCAACAGGCCGGAGGCACCGGCAGGCCGGGCCTGAGCATAGACCGCTGTCTGATCTGAAGGCGCCGGTATAAGTCCAAGGCCGGCACCCCGGTGCCAGAGAGAGGTTCGTCCGGACGTTGCCGGTGGTCTTTCCAATAGGGGCAAATCCGGGCTGTTTTTCTCTTCAGGGCGGCGCTTGTTCAAGACAGTGGAAAAAGCGCCGCCCTCCCGAAGACCTTCGAGCAAAACCATAAAGTAACTTTCTTCAATGCGCATCAGGAGCTCCAGGTCGCTGTTCACCGGAGCACCGTTCACCCGCCGGATCAGATCTCCGGCATGGAGACCCGCCCGGGACGCGGCGCTCTGCGGCAGGACTGCCATCAAAGGAACACCTTCCGCAGTAGAACGGTAGAGGGCTGTGCGGGAGTGCTCAAGACGGTTTCCATAATGGATCACCGCTTCATGGCCCAGTGGAGCGAAAAGAACAGCTGCAGGTGTCACCCAGGCATAGAACTCTGATGCCAGAGCCAGGGCGATGAGAAGAACACTATACAGACAGAGAGTCCGGGCCGTGCACACCGATTTTTCGCGGGGAGAGGAGGAAAGGGCCAGGTCGGAATATCCCAGCGCAGCTACGGCGGGAAAAGCCAGGTACTGCAATATCTGCCCGGGTTCAAGATCCAGGACAGGTTTAAGCAGAGGCCACCATTCGGGCATGTTCACTCCCTGAATCTCAGTCTCCAGAACCACTGTAGCCAGCAGCGCCGCCAGGGGAATGGGCCAGAAGCGCTGCAGACTGAAAGCACCGACAATTTCGCCGTCAGAACGCTTAAAATAAAGAGGACTGCTTCCCCGGTGGCCGCTGAGATAGATCAGCAGTGCCTCAATAAGGTGGAGCAAACCGACAAGCGCCAGCAGGGCGGGAATATGAATCTCCAGTATGGATGTTACCAGCGCATACCCGGCCAGGGCTGGAAAAAGCGGCAGTAATAGAAAACGCAGAACCAGCACCGCCAGGGCGACAATTCCGCCCGCATAGGCAAAACAGAGATAGCGGGGATGGATCAGGAGCAGCAACAGCGCTACAGGCCAGATAAAAAGTAGGCCGATCTGGGTCAGTGAAAGACCCAGCAGGATCATGAACAGGCTGGCCAGAAGTCCCCCCAGAAGCCCCCACCCCGTGGAAACAGCAACCTGCCGGCCTACCGGGTTGATGATCCGGCCAAATAGCTTCTTTTCCATGCCGGCAGCGCGGCGATACTGAAAATAAACAAGCAGCACCACCACCGAGAATATGGGGAGAGCCTGAATCAGCGTAGCCAGCACTATTTTTCCCAGTTCCAGGATAAGGGTGCTCAACGGGCTTTCACCCCCTGATCCGACCAGATCCCCGGCTGCTCCATCAGCTCCACTGCCCGACCCAGCTGCGGATCACGCTCCCGTGCTATATTTTCAAAGGCCTCCCTGAGCTGCACCCAGGTCAAATCATCAAAGCTGCCGCTTGCTTCCAATCCGGCGGCAATTTGAAATTCGCTCAGTGCTTCAGCCGTGGCCTCATCAAAATAACCTCCAAGGTCCGGTTCATAACCGAGTTCCGCCAGCATCTCTTGCAGCAGCTGGACGTTGGTTCCATATGCGCCCCGGGATAGAAGTCCGGGGAAAAAATAGCGGTAGTATCTCAGAAGCGGCGGTATTTCCACTACAATGTCGGGCTCCAGGCCTACTCCGTTGATATCTCTTCCCGCGGGAGTAAGGTAGTGGGCCACGGTTAAAAGAAGAGCATGCCCCCCCTCGATATCCTCCAGCTGCTGCACCGTAGCCTTGCCGTAGGTGTTAACACCGACGAGCAAAGCTGCTTCCCGGTCCTGAAGCGCCCCGGCAAGGATCTCTGCCGCGCTTGCCGTATCCTCGTTGACCAGGACCACAATAGGATAATCTTTGGCCGGCGCTGCGGAATGGTAGATGTTACGCACCTCCCCATCCCGCCCGACAAGGCGGGTGATCTCTCCTTCGGGAACAATCATCCTCGCTACTTTGACCGCCTCGACAACCTGGCCGCCGGGGTTGTCACGCAGATCAAGGATCAGCCCTTTATGCAAACCACCGCTTTCCAGTTTGTGCAGCTGTTCCGTAAAAGTTGCCCCTGTATTGCTGTCAAAATTGCTGATACGAATGTAACCAAGCCCCTGCTGTTCCCAATGCGAGAATACTGTGTCGACCTTGACCTCATCCCGTACCAGGGTCAGATTCAGCTCATCATCCCGGCCGGGCCGTTTGATAGAAAGGGCAATACTGCTGCCTTTCTCGCCGCGCAGGATCTCGGCAGCTGTCTCCAGCCCCACTCCGGAAAGCTCCCGGGTGCCCGCCCGGACGATGTGGTCGCCGGGAAGTATCCCCGCAGCTGTTGCAGGGCTGTGGGAAATAGTTTCAAAAACAACAATTTCCCCGCTGACTTCGATAATGCGCACCCCGATACCGCCAAATGAGCCCTCCGTCTGAATAAGAAAATTTTCCAGCTCCCGGGCATCATAGAACCCGGTGCGGGGATCACCGACGGCATCTACCACACCCTGAACCGCACCGCGGAGAAGATCGGAAAGGTCCAGGGGATAGAGGTAGTGCTTCTGGAGCCTTTCGAGCACCTCTATAAATATATTCCATTCACTTTCCAGGGATTCCGGCGCCGCAAGATCACAGTCCCCTCCTGCCTCTCCAGGTGAGGCCCCCCTGGAGAAGCCAAGGTGGTAAGCGCCCAAATTCGTCCCGGCCAGGAGCAGAAATAGAAGTAATGCAACTAACCAGAAGTGTTTTTCTTTCCAGCAGCTTTTGTAATTGGCCAAACCCGCCTGCCGCCCCCTCCATTGAAAGCGTTTAAGTTCAAATTCAATTATAACGCCGGCCCGGGGAAAAGACCAGTCAGGCGAAAGCCTCTTTTACATTCATCAGGGTAAGAGCGAGATAATGCGGCTAAACCAGCAGCACACTATCTGGCGGCATCGGGGGTAAACGTATGCATGCAACCGGCTCAATTAAAAATAGCCCATGGGGTTGTAACGGTAATCGGGGGTACCGTTGGGATAATAACGATAAGGCGACTTGTTGTATTCCCTTACCTCAAAATGGAGATGAACACCGGTGCTGTTACCGGTGGTCCCGGCCCTGCCGATGCGCTGGCCGCGGCTGACTGACTGCCCCACTCCCACCAGGT
>CAZQEV010000160.1:0-4039 GCA_964592135.1 uncultured Syntrophomonadaceae bacterium | reverse complement strand
ATAGCGGTACAATGAGCAGGTATGCTGGAACCTATTTGTGGTACGAAAATAAAGGGACGATTGGGACTGTAACGGTCAACTATTACACAGATTCCACCCAACATTACAGCAACAAAAACTGTCTCATTAAGATCATCACACAGCTTCTGTGAATACCTTGCAGCAACCTCACGCATATCCATCCTCGACGCAAAAGTTAGTCCAATTAAAAAAACTTCTATTCCATAGCAATATTTTTGGTTATCAGGATTTTGTCTCAGGTAACCACAGCTTTCCAATGTTTTCACCAACCCATGCACTGTTCCTTTGGCCAATGATAACTCTTTTGCAATCTGGGTAATCCCCAGTTCTTTTTTCTCTTTAAAAAGAGCTAATATTGCCAGTGCCCGTTTAACTGACTGAATACCACCTCTGGATAAACTTAAACTGTCCATATGCCCTCCAGTATGCTTATAGTAGATTTACCCCCCCTATTTATTCCAACTATGGCGCCTTTCTGAAAATTAAATGGAGATCTTTCCATTAAGATTCTTCTAAGATTCTTCTTCATCAAATCCGGGTATAATTGCCATTCTATTTTTTAAATCCACTCCTGACTTTTTCATCCACCGTAAGCGTAGTAATATGTATCCTGCGACAACTGCCGTCCAAACAAGGTATATTAAACCAACCTTTGGCATTTCCATAAAAACAACAAAAACAAACCCTAATGAAGATATGACAGAGAATATTGCAATTGTAATTAGTCCCCACCGTGGTACTCGAAAATAAGCGTTTTTGTAATGATCAGGATATTTCTGGGGCAACTTAATTGAAGCTACTCCTATCATCGCCGTAAGCATAAGGATCCCGACAGCTGCCATGTAACCATAAAAATCAATACTACTTTCAACCAATATCAATACTATGACAAACACAAAAAAGATAACTATTGAATTTAAAGGAGTGCGGGTTCTTTTATCAATACGTCCTATGATTGCAGGGATAATACCATCCCGGGATTGGGCTAATAATTCACGAGGGATAGCTATAGCTGCCGCATTTAACGAAGTCAAACCTGCGTTTAAAGCCCCCAAACTGAGGAAGCCCAACCACAATGGTGATAAGAATAAGCTGCCGGTCTCTGCCAGGGGGGCAGTCATTCCATCGATAGCATCAAAATTGTATGGAACAGAATTGATAAAAGTATTACCAACAAGCAGATATAGCAACAATATTATAACAGCACCAAACGCAATAGACAGAGGTATATTTCTACGCGCAGCTACCATTTCTTCTCCCATTTCTGCAATCACCTGAAACCCTATGCTAGCACTGTAAGCCAAAACAATAGCCATCGCAAATCCCCCAAAACCTTGTGGCATATCCAACGAAAACTTTAACCCTAAAGTCTTGGTTCCACCAATTGCATAAATCAACAAAGCTAAAACCAATTGAACCACCATCACTATCTGTAATGTAGCCAGCAGTTTTAACCCGAAAAGAAAAAGGAAAAGAATAAAAATAACCAAGCCAACAGCTAACAGCTGGATCGGTATATCCCAAGGCAAGTACTGTGATATATAACCAGATATACCCAAAGAGACAAAAGCCGCATTGCATGCACCCCCAAGAAAAGCCCAATAGGATGTAATAGCTCCTATTTGCGGCGAAAGTAAACGGCTTGTAAAAAGATAACCTCCTCCAGCCCGGGGTAATGCACTGGATAACTGAACAATTGGAATAACCCCGACTACGGCGATGATCACAGCGATAGACAGTGCCAACCACACCGAACTCCCTGCTTGGGCACCCATTCCGGCAATTAGAGAATAGATTCCCATTCCTATAACGCCACCAACAACCAGGGCAATTCCCCCTGTAAGGGTAAGTGACCTACCTAGCTTTACCTCTCCTATACATCCATGCGATCCGCCTAATTTGCTTAACGGATTTGACATAACAGTAACCTCCAGTTATTAACAGTTGGCGTGCTATTCCAGGGGCGCAACGTTAATCAACAAACTGTTATTTATTCATTATTGCCAAATCTCATATTCCGATCCTTCCGCAAATAAGCTTTAAATTTCTATCATTTCCAGAGCCTGTCTATACCCCATATAACTTTTTACATCCGAACCCAAATTAGGATTACTCTATCATGGTCAGCCACTTCATAAATTTTACGTTCCGTCCAGAGTACACATCATCCATCGACGAAATGATTTTTTGAGTGACTGGCCCCGGACAGTCTTTTTTTAACGGCCGCCCATCAATATCTTTAATGGGTACAATTTTCTTAAGACTTACCGCATAAAAGGCTTCTTCCATTGACCCTATCTCATTTGGGTTAATAGGGCAGATCTCTACCTTTATGCCAATTAGCTGTGCCAGCTTTTCCACAGCTATCCGGGTGATCCCCTTCAGAACATTGTCAAGTGGTGGAACCACCAGTTTCCCTTCCCTAACAAAAAACAGGGATGCTGCCGGCCCCTCAGCTATATGGCCTGTAGAGTCGAGAAGGATCGCATCTTCATAACCGCGCGCTTTTACATCCATTATCGCAAGGTATGCATTGACATAATTGCCTACAACTTTTGCATGAATTGGCATTGTATCTTTATGTAGTTTTATATATTTAGAAATCCCGGCACTTACTGGTTTAGACAATTCTTCTTGGGTGATACCAAAAAGGTCGAAATTAAGGCAAAATATGGCGATATCAACCTGATCATTTTGAGGTACTTCTGTAAATTCCATTGCTGGAAAATAAGCATAAAATTTCGCGCCACCTCTGTTTACTTCATTTTCTCTGGCACATAGGAGGCACGCTTCCTTGAGTTCATCCTGGTCATAAGGAAGATTCATATATACCATCTCTGCTGATTGATAAAACCGTTCAACATGTTCATTAAGTCCAAAATACGCCGGACCTCGATCGGTCATTACGATATCCATAACCTCAAAGATAGCTGAACCCCGACTGAAGCTGTGAGATAATATCGGTACATTCGCTCTGTCCCAGCCAACCAGTTCGCCATTGAGCCAGACTTTGATAAAAAACACCTCCATTTATTCTCTATTCTTTGGCCACTGCTTTACTTATCGTTTTCCTTTAAGAATTGATTACGAATGAAACGTGGGCATCCACCTCCCCTTGAGTCACACCAGCAAAAAATTTTCTTTAACCATAAAGCCTTAGGATATTAACACTGTTCTTAAAGGTTGAACTAACACTAGCAATACGAACGCCCTTCTTACAGTTGATGGACATCAGTTGTTCAGTATAGTTGAAACATGTTCAAAATAGCCCCGAACCTGACTTTCCTTTATATATTTAAGCGTTAGTAAACATTCTCGCTTTTTTATGTTCGATATTATCAAATACCGTTTTAAGTAATAAGTAAATTACCACCCTATCATGTTCGACAATGTTGAATAATTTGTATAGTCTTTTTGGAAGTTTTGCAATCTTTCTGCTATTATACACTAATCTACCGCCCTATGCAAGTATCTGAGCACTTTGTGATTAATTTTTTCCTGAGGGGTAATAAATACATATGCAAATCGTTTTCAGGTATGCAAAGATATGCGAATCTTGTTAGTTTAACATAGTAACAAGCCTACAATTCCCCATGTAGATCTTTTTACTTTTTCTATTTAAGACTTTTACATTTCTCACCAGCAGGAAACAGCACCAGGCAATGTGGGCATTGCCTGGTTAGGTCCTTCGGCGTCATTTCTATTGGAGGGTTTTGTAGGATTAAATGAAGTCATCCCAGATCTGGCAAGGCTTATTTGAAGAATTATATACTGGAGGGAAGCCTGTTTACGACGGCGTGCAATCCTTCAAAGATGGCACTATTTTCACTTAGCCCGCGATTGTAATGCCCTTATAATTTTACCGGTGTCGCCCAATGACATGCCTGATTCTAAGTCATTTTTAATAAGTTTCCAGGGGAACTTAGTCTAAACAGATAACATTGGGATTGTGTATGATCTGATGGCCCTCTGTATCTCCGCGGTGCTTCTCTTCAAATAGTGGTAAGTTATATTCCCC
>CAZQEV010000159.1:2009-4044 GCA_964592135.1 uncultured Syntrophomonadaceae bacterium | reverse complement strand
GAAAGATGGTTCGGGGGTGATGCCGCCATATCTTCCTCCTGAAAATTGGCTTCGCAAAGAAAAAGATCGGCGCCGGCGGCAAAATCGATGAGCCCCTCAAAATATTCGGTGTCCCCGGAGTAAATCAGGATCCCCTTTTCAGTTTCGATGCGCATGGCCAGGCAGGGGAGGGCGTGGATCGTCTCCAGAAAACTTATATGAAAAGGCCCCAGCTGCAGCGGGACCGCAGCGCTCAACGAAATAGAAGTAAAGTTCTCTTTGTAGAGCAGCCGCTGCAGTTCGGCAGCCGGCTCCGGGAGAGAGTACAGCGGGAGTGGTTTGCTGAGCCACCCCCTCGTCCGCGCATACTCAAGGGCGTAGCGCATCACCATGAGGTCGGCGGTATGATCGAAATGCAGGTGGGAAAGAAGCACCGCCTTCAGCTCCCAGGGTTTCACGTAATGCTGCAGGCGGCTTAAAACACCGCTGCCGCAGTCGATCAAAACCCGGCAGCCCTCTTCCTCCAAAAGGTAGCCCGAACAGGCGCCGCCCGCCGGAGGATAGGGCCCGTAACAACCAAGCACTGTTAAGTTCATCTACTTCAGGCCTCCTTCATGTTCCAGAATTCAATGAGGGCGCCGCCACGCTACCCGCTCATCATTCCCTTTCACTTTCTCCCCCTGTCCCCTCTGCATATTGCAGCGCCGCTTCAATGCGCTCCAGCAGCGGCGGGTGGGTGTAGAGCACAGCTTTTACCAGACAATGCGGCTGCACAACGGAGAGATTGCTCCAGGCCAGTTTCCGGTAGAGCGAGACAAAGGAGGCCGGATCGCCCACAAGACTAAAAGCAGCCCAATCCGCTTCTCGTTCACGGCTGCGAGAAAGTAGATTTTGAGCCGGCGCCGCTGCCAGGGAGAGCAATGTGAAAAACAACAGTGCCAGCGGCAGGGCCCGGAGGTCGGCATGCAACCCCATCCTCTGCAGGATCATGTATAAAATATAGAGTGCCAGGAAGGAACCGGCGGCGCTGATGACAATCCCCTGCCAGAGATGATGATGGCGCCAGTGACCCATTTCATGGGCAATTACGGCAAGCAGCTCTTCATCGGTGAAATTATCCAGCAGTGTATCATAAATCACGATCCGCTTCGTCTTACCCAGACCGCTGAAATAAGCATTGGCTTTGTGAGTGCGGCGTCCGGCATCTGCAACGAGGATGTGCTCCACTTCAATGCCCGCCTTCCCGGCCAGACCGGCGATCTTTTCCTGCAACGCCCTATCTTCCAGAGGAGCAAAGCGATAGAAAAGCGGCTCTATGAGCAGCGGATAGAGATAGGTGCTGAGCATAAGGAAAAGGGTAAAAATTATCCCGGCCGGGAACCACCAGTGTACCGGCCGGCGGATGATCAGATTATAAAGGAGAGTCAAAGCCGTTGTAGAAAGCAGTATGCCGATGAAAACGCTTTTTCCGTAATCGCCAAACCAGCCGGCGATTGTCTGCGTGGAAAGGCTAAAGCGGTGTTCAATGGTAAAACCGCGATAAAAGTCGAAGGGAAGACTCAGCAACTGCATCACAAGTAAAAAGCAGAGGATATAGACGGCTGCTGCAGCGGTGGAGGGCTGTGGTGTAGCCCGAAAATAGCGCATTGCTGCACAGATAACGACGGCAAGGAAAAGCAGTGAAAGCGCCTGCTGCAGCAGGAAGACCGTTAACCCTGCCTTCTGGTAGGCTGCAGCGCGGCTGAGAAAAGGTTCGCTGAAATATAGTTCCACTGCAGCGCCGGCAGGGGGAGATACCGTCACCCCGGCAAAACAGGCCCCTAGATATAAGAGAGCTGCCGCCCCGAGCAGAGCCCATACAGCTGTTACCTGCACCCTGTCGCAGCTCCTCACGCCCATCCCCCCCGGCAGTTCTATTGTAAGCAGATCGCCTCTTCAGTATAACACACTGTTTTTTTTACATTCTATCCCGGTAAAAATGAATTAAGACATAAAAATAGACCACCTGAAGAAAAAACTTACCCCGCTCTGCGGTGGGAAAAAGAAAAGAAGGGGA
>CAZQEV010000159.1:0-1909 GCA_964592135.1 uncultured Syntrophomonadaceae bacterium | reverse complement strand
ACCAACAAGAGAAGGGGAACCCCGATCAGAAGGGAAAGCCCGCCTGCCCAGCCCAGATCTTCCGCTGCAGGAGAATCAAACTCAGGGTCAACCATGCGCAGCAGCGCCATGCTCGCGGCGATCGTCCCGGTGAGGTAGCCGAACAGCGCTGCACTTCTGGCCAGTTGATGCTCACGATGCATCTTGCGCGAGGCATAATAAGCAAAAAACGCCAGCGCAAGACCGCTGACCAGCGAGAGTATCACCACTTCAACCCAGTAGCTCGCATAGATTAAAAGGGGCAGCGCCGCAAGGGCGGCGGCAATCATATAATCAACCATGGCGCCGGTGATCCTCTGCAGCGTTCCCCCGTCAAAAAGGTAGCCCACATTGAGCCAGTCAATGATTTTCCGCGCCAGATAGCCCATAAAGAGTCCGAACAGAAAATTGTAGTTCCAAAGAAGCCCTCCAAAGAGCTCGCCCGCAGAACCGAAACGACCCAGCCAGGCAACAATCTGACTCATAGTGGAAAATGTGAGCAGGTATAGCAAGCCGATTAAGGCCAGGTGCAAAGCCAGAGATTCCAGCGATTCAGTAGCGGTAGTAAGGCGCCCGCCGACGGGCTTCTCACTGTCCCGGGGGATGACCCCCTCGCGAGCCTCAGGGCTGAATAAGGGAGCAGCGCTGTTTTTCTCCTGCCGCGTGCGGGCCCAGAGGATCATGATCAGCCCTCCCAGGTAAGCCCAGAAAAGAGCCAGCACGCCGAAAGAGAAAGCAGCACGCCCCCCGCCGATGAAGCCGGCCTGCTCCCATTGCAGGCCGAGGCCGGTGGCGGTTACCTGATCAAAACCGAAACCGAGCAGCGGCAGCATGGAGAAGGAGGGAAAGAAACCCGGGAAAAGCACTCTAATCCAGATCAGGGTGAAGATGCAACCGATCACAGCCAGGAGAGCGTAGCCCTGGCCGATCATCACTGTCGTCGTCAGGACAGCCCGTCTGTACTGCCGGCGGGCTCCCTTCAGCCCGATAAGAATAAAAATGCCGGTCAAAAGATGATACACCGTTGTGCTCAGGTGTTCCACAGATATTTTCATGATTCCAAAAACCTGTCCGCTTAATAAAAGAACGATCAGACCGGCAATAATCGCTGTGGGAATCATCAAACGCTGAAGAAAGGAAAACTGCTTCCTTAAAAAAACGGCAAGCAGTAAAGCGGCACTGATGTAAGCAAAAAGGAGGACAAAATCCCATCCATTACCTGCTGTGGCCACCGTTTCACCTCTCCCTGTTAAGATTAATCATACTATAACCATATGATATAATCTTCAGACAGCACTGTCCATAGCAAAAGCATAAACACCACTCCCCCACCATGAAACGGCGGGCGGGGGGAAATAATAAATCCACTGCAGGATTTAGGGAATTTTTGGGGAAATATATGATTATCTGTCTCTATAATGCTGTCGAGGAGGTTCCAAGATGGAATCCCGTCCCTGGCTAAAGAGCTATCCGGTGCGGTGGGATCTTGATTATCCCAAAATATCTCTATTCCATTATTTAAAAGAGACCGCTGATCTCTATCCTGAACGGACTGCGTTAATTTTTATCGCAGATCGGGTTACTTACCGCGAAATGATCGAAAATATTGAGCGCATGGCGGCGGCATTTACAGCAATGGGGCTGAAAAAAGGAGACCGCATCGCCTTGATGCTCCCCAACTGCTTCGCTTTTGTTTACAGCTACTTTGCCGCACTGCGGCAGGGCCTGGTAGTGGCCCAACTGAACCCTCTTTTAACCGCCAGGGAGCTCAGTTTTATCGTCAGGGACTCAAAAGCAAGGGTGCTCATTGTCGTTGACACAGTGTTCTCAACCGTCGAGCAGGCCATGCTGGATCAGGATATGGAGAACCTGATCATCGTTCCCCTGACGG
>CAZQEV010000158.1:0-4084 GCA_964592135.1 uncultured Syntrophomonadaceae bacterium | reverse complement strand
GCATGTTCGTCGGAAAATTCGCCGGGGTAATGAAAAGAAGCGCCCCGCACTCCCAACCGGTAGAGAAATTCCAGCGACTGCTCCATGGTCAGCGTCCGCTCCTGCTGAAGATCTGAAAAACGGTCACCCAGTTTGCCGGTAAAATACCAGACGCCGGCGGAGCAATAGAGCCCCTCCAGCGAGGCAACAGCTGCTTCGTATTGATGTCCTTTTGGGATGTATTTGACAGGCAGGTTGTTCCCGGCAAGATATTGCTCCAGATCCATACTCCATTGCCCCTTTCCTGACGGCGCAGCCGCCCAGTATATCAATCTTGCCCCTCTTTCTCCAGTTCCAGAATCAACACCCCATCGGGCGCAAGTTGAATCCTGTTCAAATCAGCGCTCTCCTCCTTCCTTTCCGGCCAGGCAGCCAGGATCTGAGCCCCTGCGGCGCCGCTCTCGAGAGAAGCGCAAATAGTTTTCTTTCTCCCCGTAAAATTGAGAAGCACCAGGATCCGCTCTTCGCCTTCTTCCCTGAGGTAAGCATAAACGCCGCAGGGCAGCTGCTTCAGCGACCGGTAGCTCCCTCTCATGAGGGCCGGATGCTCCCGTCGCAAGCTGATCAGCTCTTTGTACCAGGCCGGCAGAGAATGAGGATCCGTCTCCGCCCGCGCCGCATTGACCCTCTCATAGTCGGGATTCACCGGCAGCCAGGGTTTCACTGTTGAAAAACCGGCATAAGGTTCGCTGTTCCACTGCACCGGCGTGCGGGCGCCGTCCCGCCCGGGATGAAAGGGCCAGTAGGTCACCCCAACGGGATCCATGAGCTCGTGCCGTTTGATCCGCACGCTCCGCATCCCCAGCTCTTCACCCATGTAGAGGAAAGGTGTCCCCCGCAGGGTCAGGAGCATGGCTGCAGCCACCCGGGCTCTCGCTTCTGTCCGCCGCCCCGCCGCATACCTGCTGATATGCCGGGGGTTGTCATGGTTTGAAAGAAAATAGCATGGCCAGTTTTTATCACCCAGCAGTCCCTGCCAGTGATCAACCACCTTCCGGAAAGCAGCGGCGGAGTAGCGGGTGAACATGAATGTAAAATTGAAAACCATATGGGTGCCCTCGCCATTGACGCCATAATAGCGGACCGCCTCTTCGGGGTTGTCCATAAAGATTTCGGCTGCCAGCACCCGCCCGGGGTATCTGTCGGCCAGCTTTCGCATCTTAAAACCGATCTCCACCGCCTCAGGCCGGTCCTTGTCATAGAGATGGCGCTGCATCTCATAGGGGCGCCTGCCGGGACAGAGCGGATTGCTCCTGAACTGTTCATCCTTGAACACATAGTTCAAGACATCGATGCGAAAACCGTCAACTCCTTTGGCAAACCAGAATTCCATGGCATCCAAAACCGCTTCTTCCACCTCGGGATGGCGCCAGTTCAGGTCAGGCTGTTCAGGCAGGGAGTTGTGGTAATAGAACTGCTGCGTCTTCTTGTCCCAATCCCAGGCCCGCCCCCCGAAGACCCCCCGCCAGTTGTTGGGATAGCGCCCCGGTTCAGGTCCGTCACGCCAGATGTACCAGTCCCGTTTGGGGCTGCGCCGGCTGGACCGCGATTCGATAAACCAGGGATGCAGATGGGAGGTGACGCTGGGAACGATATCCATGATTATGCGAATCCCCCGCCGGTGAGCCTCCTCCAGCAGACGATCAAAATCATCCATGGTCCCGTACTGGGGATCGATTCCCCGGTAATCGGCGATATCGTAGCCGAAATCGTACTGGGGTGAAGGGTAGATGGGATTCAGCCAGAGAGCGTCGATTCCCAGTGAGCAGATATAGTCCAGTTTTTCAATAATACCCTGAAGATCTCCGATCCCATCCCCGTTGGAATCATAAAAACTGCGGGGATAGATTTGATAGAAAACCGCCTGCTCCCACCAGGGAGCCGTTATCTCCAATGCTTCCTCCCCCTTTTTTTATCTATAACAGCATCACGCCCCCGATCCGGCCCGGCCAGGGCAGTGCGGAGGGGAAAAAGTATTCTGCCCAGGGTTTGCAGCTGCAGGGTCTGTCCAAATATGGTTGATCCCTATCGCTGCGCTGTCTCTCCTACTTTCTGCCTCCTGCCGCCTTTTCTGCCTTCCTACTTTTCGAAAATCCGCCTTGTTTCCTGGAGCAGCTCACGGATGGGGAGATTGTAGGGACATTTCTCCTCGCAGGCGCCGCATTCGCTGCAAGCCGATGGGTTTACCTTTAGCGCTTCATAGCGCTCCCCGGCCCATTCGTGCAGATCATACCTCTCAGAATAGCGCCTTAGAGTCATCACTGAAGGGATATCGATCCCCTGCGGACAGGGCTGGCAATAGTCACAGCGCCGGCAGAACCGGTCTCCGATACGCTCAAACTCCCGGCGCAGCTGATCCTCTTCAGCATCGCTGAGACTGCTCCCCGACACCGCCGCATTCCCGCGCACCTCCTCGAGACATTTCATCCCGGGAATGGCTGTGGAGAGATCATGCTTCAGGATAAACTTCAGCGAGGCGGCAGGATAGCAGGTCACCCCGCCGGCCAGCGGTTTCATGATGATCGTGCCCACTTTCTGCCGGCCGGCATAGGGGAGCAACTCCGCCAGGGCCTCCCGCTCCACGTAGTTGAAAGGAAACTGTACAGTATCAAAGTGCTCCTTTTCCAGGAGTTCCCGCAGCACGCGGGGGATATGGCCGGTGATGCCGGCAAAACGCACCTTACCTTCCCGCTGCGCTTCCCTGATGGCCTCCAGTGCGCCGCCGGGTCCGAAAACCTGCTCCGCAATCTCTTTGCTGCGCACATTATGCAGCTGGTACAGATCAATATAATCTGTTTTAAAGTTGCGCAGGCTGAGATCAATGTCCCACTTCATTTCTTTGTAGCGCCGCGCCCCCGACTTGGTGGCCAGGACCACCTCCCCGCGGGGGATTGCCTGGAGAGCCCGGCCGATCTTCTCTTCGCTGTCTGTGTAACCGCGGGCGGAGTCAAAAAAGTTTATACCCAGCCTGAGCGCCTCTTTAACCACAGTGACAGCCTCGTCAAGCGTGACCCGCTGCACCGGGATCCCGCCGAAGCCGATCTCCGATACACGCAAACCTGTCTTGCCCAGTAGACGGTAGTTCATCATTTCAGTCCTCTTTCTCTGCTTCGATTCCGGCCAGTTTCACGGCCAGTTTTTTCTTCTGATCCAGATCCGCCTGCCTGGCGATAACCACCCGCTGCGCCTGCGGCGAGCCGGCGCCGTGCATCGATTCTGTCAGATAAGCCGCAGCAGCAGGCCCCAGTGTGAAGTTCTCCAGAAGCCGCAGCATCTTCAGCCGGCAGCTGACGTCCATTCCGGCAACGCCCTGTAAATATTTCTTCAGCAGCGGTCCGATCTCCTTGTGTTCCAGCTCCCGCAGCGAAGGCAGAGTCACGAGCAGCCCCCCGGCGATATCCTCGGCCAGCCTGGCAATCTCATAGGGAAAGCGGGTCACATTGAGCTTGCAGACATTGGCCAGGAGCAGGTCGATCAAATAGGTCCCCGAAGCGGCGGCCCGGCCCCGGGCGGAGCAGGCGACGCCGCAGCAGAATATCGTCTCATTCAGGTGGATCATCTCCACCAGTTTGTCCCTGATATGCGAAGCCCGGGCGACACCCTGGTATTCGGCCAGCGCCGCCGCCGCTCCGATGATCACATCGCCCACTCCGACCTTGCAGCCGCCGTAGCTCTGGCGGTGATAGCCGGCAAAGCGCTCCACCAGGCGCCCGGAGTAGCGGTGCTCGCGGCACATGAAAACCCTTTCCCAGGGCACAAAGACATCGTCAAATATGATCAGGCACTCCTGGCCGCCAAAGTAAAGATTGCCTCTGTCCAACGGCGGAGACTCCATTTTGCGGTTGTCCGACGGCTGCCGCCCCAGAATATAGATGATCCCGGGAGCATCGGCCTCCAGGGCAAAGGAGAGGGCATAATCCCGATCCTCTTCTTGCATCGCCAGGGTGGGCATGACAATGATATAGTGCGAGTTCAGCGCCCCGGTCTGGTGGCATTTCGCCCCCCGCACGGTGATCCCCTCGCTGCTTTCAGAAACAACCCGCAG
>CAZQEV010000157.1:0-4095 GCA_964592135.1 uncultured Syntrophomonadaceae bacterium | reverse complement strand
GCTTACAGGTAAAACCGGCAATGTGGCGGTTAGGTTGACAAAAATTTAGTAATTTTACCTGTTAAACACATCACTTTTAAGCCCTCCTGATCTGGCAAAATATGCTCTGCCCTACAGCAGTAGAATTCTCTTAGCAGCTGCCAGCAAGCTCTGTGATTCAACCCTGGGATTGGCCTGATCGCGTCTGTCTGACTCGACTAACATTTTAGGGGGGATCATCATAGTGTCTTACAGCCTGCCGGATCCGTCGGAAGGAATGCACGTCTCCCGGTGGCCGTTTTTTTGGAAAACCGTTGCCTCTGCACTGAAAATAAGGATTGCCATGGTTGATCCCCGCGGGCGTTTACTTTTCCTGCACAACCCTTTTGATCACGTTGCCGGACACCAAAAACAACTTTTGCATATGATAGATTCCTCTGATTTTTTTAGCCGGGTTCCCCAGGTTTATGCCGCTCCCGGGGTGGAGCAAGCGATCCCTGATCCTTGGGGGGTTCACTGGATACCGGCTCGCCTTGATGATGGTTCTTTCCTGCTTCTGGGCGGCTTCCCTGAGGAGCAAAAGGCGCAGCATTTTACCGGGATTCCGGAAGATTCGATGATCATGGAAAACCACGAACGCGGCAAACACTTTAACAGGTCGGTAGATATAAACCCGGAAATAATAGAGGATTACCTGATCAGGATTTCCGATCTTCATACCTCCATGAACCGCTACTGCAAAAACCCCGGTTTGCCGCAGGTTCTCCCGGCCGTTGAAAACGTGAACAGGCTCATCGCATTGACTTTCGATCCCGGGCGCTTTGATCTGAATGCTATCCTGGAACTTGTTGCTTCATTTCTGGCAGCTATCGCCGGAGGCGGGGGTGCTTTTGCCTTCAGTTATGAATATCCGGACCGGATAGTGACTTCATGGTATGGCAGGTGCTCAGATGAACTGCAGAGCCTTGCTGATGATTGGAAAATAATCGGGAGGGTTGAAGAGCCGGCAAATATTTTTGACGACCTCGCCCGGGAAAAGGTAAAAAAGGAATTTGGAACTACTTTTGAAGGAGTTTATTGTAGATGCAATGGTGTTTCGCTCTACCTGGGACTGATTGGAACCGAGAGTGGGCGGTTCCAGAAGGTGCTGGCAGCACTGGCGGAAAAAACGGTGATTGCTTTGGAGTTCTCTTTACTGTTCACGATATTTAAATACAGCTGGGGGATGGTCTCCAACTCCATCAGGCAGGGTATCATTGTTACCGACAACAGGGGCCTGATACTCTTGGCCAACCAGGCGGCAAAGGGATTTTTAAGCAGAGGCGGCAAGACTGTTCCCGAAGCAGGTCAGGCCATCACTGCCGGCGGCTTCGGATGCCGGATCGAAGAGGCGATCTGTATTGCCGCAAGAAGCAACTGCAGTTTCATGCAGAAGCGTTCAACTGTGGGCGAGGGCGATTCCCTGATTCACCTGCATTGGGATGTTATGCCGCTGCAGCGGGAAGACGGCTGCAGCGCCGGTGCGGTGATGGTATTCGAGGATATCACCGAGCAGGTTAGAATATACCATGAAATCCATGACTGGGAGAGGCTGACTACAGCCGGAGAGATCGCTGCCGGTCTGGCGCATGAAGTACGAAACCCCCTGGCTACGGCTAAGGCGGCTATACAGCTTGCCAGGATTGTCCAGGATCGGGCAAAGCAGGATGAACTACTGGTCAAAATGGAGCGCGAACTTGATCGGATGAACGAGATCCTGACTAATTTTTTGGATATCTCCAAACCGCAGCAGGAAAAAACGCAGGAGCTGGTAGATCTTAACCAGTCTCTCCGCGATCTATCACCCTTATTGAACAGCGAAGCTTTACTCGGCGAGGTTGCTCTGGAGATCAATCTTTGCACCGGTAAGCCGCCGGTGGTTCTCGGTTTCTCCAATAATATCAAGCAGGTATTCCTGAATCTGGCCCGCAACGCCTTCGAAGCGGTGGGGGAAGGGGGCAAACTGAGTATTGCGACATCCCTTTGTGAAGGTCAGGTTCATATTTCTTTTCAGGACAACGGGCCGGGGATTCCCGCTGAGAACATGGCTGCTCTGACAAAGCCTTATTTTTCGACCAAACGCGGCGGTACTGGACTGGGGCTTTCAATAACCGCATCGATTGTGGAAATGATGAGTGGAGATCTGAAAATAGTAAGCAACCCGGGAAGAGGGACCACGGTGAATCTGCTCCTGCCGCTCTTCAAGGGTGAAACTTTATGCATACCATAGACATCAAGGATCAGGTAATAGAAAGTAAAGCAAAGATGAACCGCGTTGATGTCGTGGTTATTGATGATGATGAAGGTATCCGCTGGATACTGCAGCGGGCTCTGGCCCTGTGCAACCTCAGTTGCTGCGCCGTTGGCGGCGCCATGCAAGGGGTTGACGCCGTAAGCCGCTATCATCCCCGTCTGGTTGTTGTCGACATCAAGCTGGGCGCGGTGAACGGCTTTGAAGTGGCCAGACAGATCCGCCGGAATCATGATGAAGTGAAAATCCTTTTTGTGACCGGTTACAGGGAAGCAATTACAGAGCAGGTCAAAGCAGAAGACAATGTTATCGGTGTGCTGGAGAAACCTTTCAATGTAATGGAGCTGTTGCAACTGGTCATCGGAGTAATACCCGGGAGCCTTCTGTATAATCCCTCTAAATAATAATGTGATAGAATAACAACATCTGATAAACCGGCTAGACCGGGGTAATATATTTCAGGAGGTGTCTTGATGCCTAAACTTACTTTCTTGGGACATGCCTGTTTTTTGCTGGAAGACAGCGATGGGGGAAGGCTGCTTTTTGATCCCTTCCTATCGGGCAATCCGATGGCAACAGCCAAGCCCGGCGAGATCAAGGCAGATTATATTCTGATTTCGCATGCTCACGGCGATCATCTGGGAGATGCCTACGATATTGCAGCAAAGAACGATGCTCTGATCATCACCACGGCGGAGATAGCTGAAGCAGCCCGGGAGGAGGGTTGCCGCACCCACGCCTTGCATATTGGCGGCGGCTATCGATTTCCTTTCGGATCGGTCAAGGCGACCCTGGCTTTTCACGGTGCGGGTATTCCCGGGGGACATGCCTGCGGTTTTCTTGTTGAATATAATGGCAAGAAAATTTACTTTGCCGGTGACACCGGTCTTTTTGGCGATATGAGGCTCCTCGGGGAGCTTAACAAGCTTGACCTGGCGCTCCTGCCCATTGGCGACAACTACACTATGGGGATTGATGACGCTGCCGTTGCCGCATCTTTTTTAAAAGCCCGTCAGGTAATTCCCTATCATTACAATACCTGGCCGCTCATTGAAGCTGATCCGCTGCTCTTCAAAGAGAAAGTGGAGCAGCAGACAGAGTCGGATTGCATCATCTTGCAACCGGGAGATGGGCATATCTTTTAACACTCTATGCGAGCGCCGGAGCGGCTAATCAGTGAACTTCGGGCCGGGCGCCGAAATACAACACTAACTTCTATCTATGTTGCCCTCAAAGCGATGTGGGGGTGACTCTGCCGGCTATTGCCAATGCCGCCCGCACTCTCTTACCTGGAAGCAGGAAGGATCGCCTTCTATCGGGAATTAATTATCTGCGCCAGAAATAAGATCAAGCGGAGGTGTTCCCTATGGTCGAGATACGATCCTATGTCCGGATGTCGCTTCCCGAAGTTGAAGCCCTGGATCGCGAAAAAACCATTTTTCTGATGTCTGTAAGCCCCATCGAGGTTCACGGACCCCACCTGCCTCTAGGCACAGATGTTTTTGTCGCCGAAGATCTGCAGCGGCGATATGCGGCAGCGCTGCATGAAGAATACCCCGATTACGCCCTTGTGGAGCTGCCTTCTCTTTACCTGGGCTCCGATGCCCTGCCGATAAAAGGCTCTCTTTCAGTGCCGGCGCCGCTGTTGCGGAAAGTGCTGCTGGCCTATGTCAAAGGCCTGGCGGCGCAGGGGTTTCGCTACCTTTTTCTTGCAGACAACCACGGCGGACCGCGGCACCAGATGGCTACCGAGGCGGCCTCGCGTCTGGCCTGGCGCAGGCACCGGTTTCACCTGGTAAATCCCTTTAACCATGATTTTCGGCTCA
>CAZQEV010000156.1:0-4201 GCA_964592135.1 uncultured Syntrophomonadaceae bacterium | reverse complement strand
CCCCTGATCGTGCCGGGAGCAGCCTCCTGGGGGTTTGTGGCGCCGATCAATGTCCGGGCCACAGCCACCGCATGATCCCCCTCCCAGACCATGGCCACTACCGGTCCGGAGGTAATAAAAGTGATCAGACTCTCGTAAAAAGGTTTGCCTGTATGTTCGCCGTAATGCTTCGCAGCCAGCTCGGGCTTGATCGGCATCATCTTTATCGCTACCGGCTTGAGACCCTTATGCTCCAGGCGGGTAATTACCTCTCCAACAAGTTTACGCTGAACGCCATCGGGCTTGACCATCACAAAAGTGCGCTCTCTACTGTTGATAGGACATCCTCCTTTTTCGACTCCATGCCTGTTTAGACACAATACTAAATTACCCCGGCTCTCCTTTAAAAAGGGAAGCAGCAAACCTGGCCCCGGAAAACCCCATGTCGCCATGGGGTTGGCGAACCGCTAAACACCCCGGCCCCCAGCCGGGAAAGGGGAAACCCGGGCTTGCCCTCCGGGGACTGACGGCACTAGTATGTCGTCAGCAGCTGATCGTCATCAATAATTGTTGTTGAGCCGTCCCGGAGCTTGCGAATATCTTTGGGGACACAAAAAATGCCGCGGTGAGTTTCTTCATCATAAAAACGCAGCTGCAGCCCCCGCTCCTCGATGCGCCTGTTGATCAGCCCTTCAGCAACCAGAGCGGGATCGGAGTCAGGCGCCGCAAGAATAAAACCCCAGTCAGTGTTGAATGAAGGCACGAATGCGCGATAGGAGTAAACAAAAGGAAAAGCCTGCCTGATGGTGTGATAGATCGCGCAGTGCGCTTCGAGAAAGGCGGTGCTGAAATCACCGGCCTGCAAGGCAATGAGGCCGCCTTTTGCAAGCCGCTTTTTGAGCAGGGCGTAAAACTGCCGCGTAAAGAGCTTCAGTGCAGGACTTTTCTCAACGGGCTCCGGAATGTCGATAATGATCACATCAAAGAGCCCTTCATCCTCTTCCAGATAGCGGCGGGCATCGGCGATCACCAGCTCCAGCCGGGGATCGTCAAAACTGCCCTGGTGCCATTCGCCAAGGTGTTCGCGGCAGAGTCCGACCACATCACCGTCTATGTCGACCATTACAGTCTTTTCAACGGGGCGGTGGCGGAATATTTCGCGCAGGGTAGCCCCTTCACCGCCGCCGGCGACAAAAACCCGTCGCGGAGAGTGGTGGAGCAGCATTGCCGGCTGGACCAGCGCTTCATGATAGATATATTCATCGAAGGCGGCTGATTGAATCTTACCGTCGAGAATCAACATCCTGCCGTAAAGCGGACTGTCGACAATCTCAACCTGCTGGAAATCCGTTGTCAAACAGGCAACATATTTTTCCAGACCAAACATGTGCGACGTTGAGGGCGTGGTCTGTTCGATATACCACTTGTGTTCTGCAGTAGACAACTCCCGTTCCTCCCGCTTAATAATTCACCACTGTCTTGTGTTTCAGGGGGACATCAAAGATGCCGCGCTTGATCTCCCTGGCAGTCATATTCTGGGCTGAAAGCTTCTGTTTCAAATAATCGCACGATACCCATGGGTCAACAGTTTGACCACAGGTAAAAATATCCACGGCGGCATAACCGAATTCGGGCCAGGTATGAATGGCCAGGTGGGATTCGGAAATTACGACTACGCCGCTGACTCCCTGGGGGCTGAACTGGTGAAAAACAGTCTCTCTGACTTCAGCTCCCGCTTCAAGAGCCGCCGCCACCATCTCTTGCTTGATCTGAACAGGATCGTTCAGCTTTTCCGGTGGACAGCCGTAAAACTCAGCCAAAATATGACGGCCTAAAGCGCTCATCTCTAATACCTCCTTATGCTGTTTTATGGGCAAAGCGATCAGCATTAATTTTAACAAACTCCGTCAAAAAGTCAATGAAAGGGAAAATAATATGTGTCGTGGGCCTGTAGTATTGCCACCCTGGAAGCGGCCCGAGATAATGTCACTATTAAAGTTAAATATGCCCTTCCAATTCGGCGTAAAAACAGGCGCTTAACTGGCGGGATCAGGGATCGCTTTCAATCTGCTCCAGACGCCGGCTCACCCTCTCCCATTGCTCCAGCGACGCACCCAGCATCTCTTTTGCTCCAGCCAGCTTCTCGCTCAGCTCGCGGAGACGGTTGAAATCACCGTAATCTTCGGGCTCGGAGAGAATCTTTTCGTAACGGGCGACAGCGGTCTCGGCTGCATGGATTTCCTCCTCAAGGCGGATTTGCTCTTCGCGCAACCGGCGGGCACAGCGTTCCTGCTTCCGCCTCTGTTGCTGCTCCGCAAGAGCCTGCCGCCTTCGTTCTTTTTCACCGCCGCTGCCGCTTTCACCGGCGGCCGCAGGCTTTTCCTCCCTTTTGATCAGATATTCCTGAAAATCTCCTTCGCATATATGAAGAGCGCCCTGCTGCAATTCAAAGACCCGGTTGACCAGATTTTTTAAGAAATAGCGGTCATGAGATACGATGATCAGGGTGCCCGGATAGCTGCCCAGCACTGCTTCCAGCTCTTCCAGGGCGGGCAGATCCAGATGGCTGGTGGGCTCATCCATGAGCAGGCAGTTGCCGCTGCGCAGGGCCAGACGGGCCAGGGCCAGGCGGCTTTTCTCGCCGCCGCTCAGCAAAGCCACTTTTTTGAAAACATCATCACCGCGAAAGAGATAGCGGCCAAGATGGTTGCGCGCCTGCTTCAGATCAAGATCGGATGAAGCGGTGATCTCCTCCAGCACTGAGCGGTGGGGATTAAGCTGCTCCTGCTCCTGGGAAAAGTAGATCACCCTCACTGCCGGGCCCAGGCTTATTTTGCCCAAACCGGGCTGCTCTTCACCGGCGATCATCTTCAGCAGGGTGCTCTTTCCGGAACCATTCGGCCCGATGAGGGCAACGCGATCCCCCCAGAAGATCTTGAAATTAAGCTCATCAAAAAGCCTCTTCTCACCAAAAGATTTGCTCACCTGATCGAAGATGATCACCTGCCGCCCGCTGCGGCCTGCAAAATCGAAATTGAGATGAAAGCTCTCCTCCCCGGGGGGCCGTTCCAGCAGCTCCATCCGCTCCAGCGCTTTTTGGCGACTGCGGGCCTGCCTCTTGGATCGACGATCCGCTTTAGATTCGCGGATCAGCCGCCCGGCATGCTCGATCAGCTGCTGCTGCTCCCTGTAAGCACGTTCGCGGCTCTTCCTTGATTCTTCATGTTTTACCCTGTAGGCGCTGTAGTTGCCGCGGTATCCGTACAGCTTTTTCCCCTCCAGGCAAAAGATCTGTGTGACGACCCGGTCGAGGAAAAAACGATCATGGGATACTATAAGCATGGTGGAACGCGATTCGGACAGGTAGCTCTCCAGCCAGGCCAGCCCTTCAAAGTCAAGATAGTTTGTCGGCTCATCCAGAAGGAGAAGATGGGGATCATGAAGAAGCAGCGCCGCCAGGTTGGCCTTGCTCTTCTCGCCGCCGCTGAATTGAGCCATATCCCGCTCAAGTTCCTCTGAGGTGAAGCCCAGCCCTGTGGCAACGGCGCTGATGCGGCTCTCCATGAGGTAGCCGCCCCCATCCTCAAAGCGGCGGACAGCGTCGCCGTAGCGATGGAGAAGGGTCTTCAGTTCCTCTTCGGCGTTGCGGGCCCGGGAGGCGATCTCCTGCTCCATGGCGGCGATCTGCTCCTGCAGCGCCATGAGGGTGCGAAAAGGCTTCTGCAGATGGCTGCGCAGCGTTCCCCGGGCCTCCCTTCCCGGCTCCTGGGGCAGGTAACCCAGCGTTGTACCCCGGGCCAGACTGACGGTGCCGCCGTCGGGCTCCAGCATACCGGCGATGATCTGCAGCAGGGTGCTCTTCCCCGCTCCATTGGGCCCGATGAGCCCGGCCCTTTCGCCCGGTTCAAGCTGCAGAGAGACGCTGTTCAGAACATCCAGCCCCCCGAAGGATTTGCTGAGCTCAAAAATTGTGATAAGAGACATGGCCGCTCCTTCCTGCGAGCACCGGCTTCGTATAAGATCAGGTTAAAGGAGCACCCCTGCTCCCTCCCCTGCATCATTATATCAGGATGTACTTTAATGTTAAGGGTACTGCGGCAAAAAGAGGCGGCTTGCGGTATTGATTATAGATCTGGAAAGCAGAAGCGTCAAAATAAATGATCGCTCTTGATAAAAATTAATCGGGTTAAGATCAGGCAAGCGGGAGTAGGCTACTCCCGCT
>CAZQEV010000155.1:0-4251 GCA_964592135.1 uncultured Syntrophomonadaceae bacterium | reverse complement strand
TGATATCATCTAAGATAAAAAGACCTTTTGCGGTGTCAATAGGCACCACACCCGAAAGATAAACAACTCCCCCAACTTCAACTGCCTGAGAATAAGGACCTCCTTTAAGCATACCTTCCACGTTGACACATTTTTTTTTCATGGTACCGCCTCCTTTAGTTTAAATGTCTTAAGCTCATCAACTTAACGGCTGGAGAGAAACAGGAAGCTCAAAAGCACGACGGTTATTTTCCCGAAATTCCCTATCATTATTTTCCAAGAATTCGAGCATCGCCTTTTCAAAATGACCTCGTTTAATGGGCATCCCGGGACATACAGATAAGGCGTTGATCATAACAATATTCTGCGCCCGGGGCTCACCCGCTTCCCTGGCCAGTTTAACCGCATCTACGGAATAAACAGCATCTGCAATGTTTTTTAAAGCCTTCAGAATATTATCCACCTCTGGGTAGCTAGCTTCATTAAAAACCACCGAAACAGGGTATACAGGTGTGGTGTTGACAATAATTACCGTGTCACAATTGGCATATTGTCTAGCAACCCGCAGTGTTTCTAGAGGTTCAAAGCCTACAATTAAATCTACACGGCCTAAGGGTATCAGAGGGCCATATTCTCGTTCCCGGGAAACGCGCACATGGCTCATGACAGAACCTCCGCGCTGCGAAGCGCCGTAGGTTTCACCTACCACAACTCTATAACCAGCAACTGTAGCGGCCAAGCCAACAAGGGATGAAGCCAAAATATTACCCTGCCCTCCTACACCACAAATAATAATGTCATAGGGTTCTTTAAACTGTGACATTTTTTTTCACCTCCGTAGCGTCAACCTCATAGATGGCTCCTTGTGGACACCACTCTTTACAAACACCGCAACCATTACAAATTACATCATCGATTACTGCTTTGTTGTCCTGGTCTACTGTTATTGCCGGACAACCAAATACACTGCTACAAAAATTGCTACAACCACATGCATCACCTACGCATTTTTCAGTATCTACCTGAAACAGACGTCTATCTTGCTTCTTAACAAGCAGTACACATTCTTTACGTAAAATCATCACTCTAGGGCCTTTTTCCTGTAGCAACGCACAAAGCTTTTCGGTTGTTTCATTTAATTGGTGCGGATCTCCAACAACAGTTTTTATCCCCAAGGCTTCTGTAATCTTTTCAATTTGTAATTTATGGCCAGTTAAACCTGTCGCAGTTATACCAATGCCAGGATGGGGTTGAAAACCGGTCATTGCTGTGATGGAATTATCTAAGACTACTGCAACAAAATCTGCGTTATTATAGCGTCCATTTATCAGTGCTGGAATACAGGCATGAAAAAAAGTGGAGTCCCCCATGACCGCCAAAACTGGTTGTTCCAAACCCCATCGGTGCAGTTGACCAAAGCCATTGGCTAAGCCTATACCGCTGCCCATGCAAAATATACTTCGTAGAAGCCAAAAACCTGCCCTGGATGCACCAAGAGTATAACAACCGATATCACCCAAAGTAAACCCCTGTCTTCCATCAATCTCCAGGGCAGTTTTAATTGCCCAGAAAGATGCACGATGTGGACAACCGGCACACATGGCCATATCACGATCCGGCATTCCACCTTTAAGGATCTCACGTAGGTTATCTGACTCAGGCTCACGCACAGGATCCGGAAGCTTAAATATCTTAGCGAAGCTTCTAGCGACCAGGTCCGTATTCAACTCACCTAAACCAGGACCAGCCTCGCCACTGATATGTCCCGACATTTGGCCGTAAAAACGTAACTGCTTTTTGCCAAACTGGGCTATCAACGAAGTCAGGTTCTGTTCTATAAAGGGATCAATTTCTTCAACAAAAATTATTTCTTCTACGCAGTCAAGTTCTTCAAGAAGCTTCTCTCTAGGTAGGGGCCAAGTAGTACCTATTTTAAATAACCCCACTTTATCTTCCAAACCAAGTATCTCTAGCGCTTCGCGAGAATAAAGGGCAGCCGGTCCACTGCAAACAATTACAGTCGATGCACCTTTGGGCCCACTATAATTATTGAAAACAGAACTCTCAAAAATCTTTCGGGATTGTTCCATTTTGTTATGAACCATCCCGTGTGCAGGAGCAACACACAAAAAACGATCCCATGTTTCTATGCGAACTGTGCGCTCAGGCTTCTCTGGCAGTTCTCTTAAATTCAGATTACCCCGGGCATGACAAATACGGGTAGTAGCCCTGACGATTACATAAGTCTCCACCTGTTCCGACAACTCAAATGCCCAGCAGACCATATCACGGGCTTCTTCAATTGTGGAAGGTTCCAACAACGGCACCTTCGCCAATCTGGCAAAATGACGAGAATCAACTTCGTTGATACTGGAATGAGCGCCGGGATCATCGCCAACTATTATCACCAGGCCTCCGCGAGCACCGGCGTGATTAAGACTGACCAGAAAATCAGCGGTCACCGCTATGCCATTGTGCTTCATTACACAAAGGGAGCGCAACCCCGCAAAAGAAGCAGCGGCAGCAGCTTCAATGGCTACAATTTCATTTGTAGACCACTCTCCATAGTGACCCATTTTATGCGCCACATTAAAAAGCGCAGCTGCCACTTCGACACACGGGGAACCCGGGTAAGAGGTACAAAAGTCTATTCCCGCCTCAAGAGCACCCCGAGCCATGGCCTCGTTACCGGTTAATACAACCCTTTTGTCAGGTTGATTCACGCTTATCATGTAGCAATTCCCCCATTCTCCATTATCTGACGGTGTAATTCTTCAGTTATTCTAATATATTTGTTGTTTATAGCGAGCCCATTATCAGTGGTCCCCCCCAAAACACGCCTTTTCTTGTTTAAAACCGCTTTCCGCAGTTCCCGGGTGATCAGATCTGGACAAGGCCTGGTTTCAATAACATTTAATGCTTTTGCTCTTTCCACCAGTTTTACTCCTGCTTCCGTTCGCACCAGAAGGGTCGACCATTGCGGATCAGATTCAGTAGATCCAACTGAAATGTCAGCCAATTCTGAAGTCGGATCGAAACATGAGTGACATCCTTGCCGGACATACTTCCGTGTTTCTTCAAGAGTTAGTGAAACCTGGCCTTGATCAGTGTCCAGGATCAGCCCTTCCTCTTTGGGAATATCTGCTCGGTTAATTTGGCCAATTCCCTTACTCTCCTTGAGCATGCGATAAAATTGGTAATCAAGACCCCAGAAGCAGAATAAACCTATCAGCAGGTTAATCCCATTACGTCCTTCTAAAGTGCTATAATGAAGCATCTTGCGTAAAGAAGTAATCTGGCAGGGACGCCCGACTACAGCAATATTTGTATTTCCCCTGCGTATAGCCTGGTTTAATCCAGATAAACCGGGGCATACTCCGTACTTGGAACCTGCTGATCGGATCACCTCCGTTTCATTACGGGTCAAAACCCAGTTGGGGTATAAGCCATCTGAAGCGGTGAGCAGCGCTGCATTGCTACTTTTTTGCTCCAAAGCGAAGGCGATTAATGCTGTAACGACCCCACCGTATTGACCAGGGATCTGATAACGCTTATCCAGCGCTCGGGCCTGACAATACTCTTTGTAACTACCTAAAACAGCATCGTCACTCTGACCAATAAACTCTCTAGTTAGGAGATCGTAGTCGGTTACAGTGCGTGGGCACACTTTGTAACAATTACCATCAGTCAATCCGCAATTGTGAATAACAGTAACACAATCCCCTACAGATTTAATGTAAGGGCATAACTCTACACAAGCACCACAAGAGACACACCAACCGCCATCGATTACCTCGCTTTTAAGTTGTTCAGGCCCTTTGCGCAATTCCTCCTCCATAGGCTCTCCTCCTTAAAAAAATTTAATTGTTGTGCGATTGGGCTCAATACAATATGGATATTTGTATTTTTAGCTTGAGTCGGCTGTAGACTCATAACCCATTGCTTTGGAAATATCTCGTGCTGTGGTCACTACTTTTTCGATAATTTTATGAAGGCGTTTTTTTGTGCCAAATGATTCAGTACTGCCCGATACACTAATCGCAGCTACGATCTGACCAGAGTGATTACTAATAGGTGCCGCCACACAACTTAGCCCCTGAAGCGCTTCCTGATGCGTAACATTAAAGCCATCTCTCCTTGTATTTTCAAGGACTTCCTTAAGTTTTTCTAAATCGACAATCGTATTTGCAGTATATTTAGCAAGACCTACTGTTTTTACTAATTTTTCAAGTTGAATCTCAGTGATTTCAGCCAATAGCACTTTACCAATAG
>CAZQEV010000154.1:0-4315 GCA_964592135.1 uncultured Syntrophomonadaceae bacterium | reverse complement strand
CTGATGCCGCAGAGGGTTTGGATTTTAATATTCTGTTATGCTGTTAAACTAACGAAGCCTCCGGGTCGTTATTGCTGCATGCTATTTAAATAGTAAATCTATTTACATTCCACAATATATTCTGTATAATTGGAGTGTAATATATCGGAAAAAGGCCTTCCGGGCCGCTCTTTACCAGGCCGGCCTGATTAAAAGGCAATAACTGTCATCTGAACAGAACCTCTCTCTTTATGGGTTGCCGGACCGGTCTTACCTGCTCCAGTGGCACCCGTGAAGCATTGCAATTACTGTATCACCATCTGGCAGCGCAAGATCACTTTCGATCCATCCTGTTTTTAAAAGGGGGTGGTTCCCTCCACAAGATTCTTAATGCTATACCAGGCATTTATAGGGAAAGGAGAGATCTGTTTTGAAAGGGAACATCGTGGTCGATTCATCCAAATGCATCAGCTGCCACAGCTGCGAAATTGCCTGCGCTGTGGAGCATTCCCAAAGCAAAAATCTGTTCCAGGCTATCGCTGAACACCCCCGGCCTCAGAAAAGGGTGATCGTGGAAAGCTTCGGCCAGTCCAACCTGCCGCTGCAGTGCCGTCATTGTGAAGATGCGCCCTGTGTGCGGATCTGTCCCACCGGGGCCCTGGTCAAGCAGGGTGTGGAAGGGCCGGTATTGCTGCATGATCACCTGTGTATCGGCTGCAAATGGTGTGTCCTGGCCTGTCCCTTCGGTGTGATCATGGCGGCTCCCGATGATCGTGTCATGATCAAGTGCGATCTCTGCCAGGAAAGAGCGGAATCAAGCCGGTTGCCTGCCTGCGTGGAAGCCTGCCCCACCGGCGCCCTGCAGCTGGCTTCCACCGCGCAACTGGCCGGGGTGAAAAGGAGGGAATTTCTGGTCGAATATTTGCGGGATCAGTAATCCGCCGGCCGGGATGCCATGAAAGAAGAACACGTTGATCGAATCATTGACAGCTACCGCGGTGACAGCACAGCCATCGTGGCTATCTTGCATGAGCTCAACACCGTCTTCCGCTACCTGCCCCGGGAGGCCCTGGAAAGAGTCTCCGATGAGCTCTCCATTCCGCTGAGCCACCTCTACAGTGCCGCCACTTTTTACCGTAGTTTTGATCTGGAACCCTGCGGCGAACATGAGATCCAGGTCTGCCTGGGAACAGCCTGCCATGTGCGGGGCGGCGGGTTGATCCTGGATGTTCTCAGCCGGCGCCTGGGGATCAAGCCCGGCGAGACCACCACAGACGGTCAATTTACCCTGAAACGGGTCAACTGCCTCGGGGCCTGTGCTCTCGGCCCCCTGGTCTCCATTGATCGGGCTCATCACGGTCACCTGACCATTCACCAGGCGGAGCGCCTGCTGGAGGCATATAAAGATGAAGGCGATTAAGTCTTACGAGGAACTGGAAAGCAAAAGAGAGCAGATCATCGGTGCTGAGGAGCGGGAGGGTCCTTCGGTGGCGGTCTGCTGCGGGACCGGCTGCAGCGCTTCCGGGGCCCGCTCTGTGGTCGCCGCCTTTGAAGAGTATTTCGCCCAAAAGAAACCGGGGGTGTCCGTCAAGACCAGGATTACCGGGTGCCACGGTTTTTGCGAGCAGGGCCCGCTGGTGGTGGTGGAACCGGGGAATATTTTTTACTGCCGTGTTGAACCGGAAGATGTCCCCGAAATAGTGGAGCGCACGGTAATGGATCAAGAGGTGGTCGAAAGGCTGCTCTATGTCGATCCCGTCAGCGGCGAACCGGTGCAGAGGGAGGCGGAGGTCCCCTTCTACAAGGGCCAGAGACGGCTGACCCTGGGCTGGAACGGCCGGATCAGTCCGGATCGGATCGAAGATTATCTGGCTGTGGGCGGCTATCGCGCCCTGGCGAAAGCGCTTCAGGAAATGGATCCGGAAGAGGTTATTACCAATGTGAAGGTCTCCGGCTTGCGCGGCCGCGGTGGCGGCGGATTTCCCACAGGCCACAAGTGGGCTCTCTGCCGGGAGGCTGCCGGTGAGCCCAGGTATCTGATCTGCAATGCAGATGAGGGTGATCCGGGCTGTTTTCAGGATCGGAGCATCCTGGAGGGCAATCCCCACCTGGTGATCGAGGGGGCTGCTATTGCCGCTTATGCCGTCGGTGCGGCAAAGGGGTTTATCTATGTGCGCAACGAGTATCCGCTGGCAGTAAAGCATACAGCTATCGCTCTGGAGCAGGCCCGGGAATGGGGGCTGTTGGGTAAAAGCATCCTGGGCAGCGGTTTCAATTTTGATCTGCAGCTTACCCGCGGCGGCGGCGCCTTTGTCTGCGGCGAGGAGACTGCCCTGATCAGCTCCATTGAAGGGTTTTCAGGTGAGCCCAATCCGCGGCCCCGGCCGCCCTACCCGGTGGAGAAAGGCCTATGGGGCAAACCCACCCTGATCAACAATGTCAAAACGCTGGCGGCTGTGCCCATGATTACGGAGCGCGGCGGCGACTGGTATCAGCAGATCGGCACCGCTACAAGCAAGGGGACAATGATCTTTTCGCTTACGGGCAAGGTGAACAACACCGGCCTGGTGGAGGTGCCCATGGGCATGACCCTGCGCCGGCTCATCTATGAAATTGGCGGTGGGATCCCCGGCGGGAAGGAATTCAAGGCGGTGCAAACGGGCGGCCCTGCGGGCGGCTGCCTGCCTGCCTCGCAGCTGGAGCTGCCTCTTGATTATGAAAAACTCACCGGGGCGGGTTCAATTATGGGCTCCGGCGGGATGATTGTCATGGACAGCGGCACCTGCATGGTCGATGTAGCCCGCTATTTTCTCGCCTTTACGGTGGATGAGTCCTGCGGAAAGTGCACCCCCTGCCGCGAAGGGGGCCGCCAGATGATGGCTTACCTGATGGAGATCACCGCCGGAAGGGGCAAACTCGAATATCTGGACAGACTGCAGGAGCTGGCTGCGGTGATGCAGGCCGGCAGCCTCTGCGCCCTGGGCAGGTTGGCCCCGAACCCGGTTTTAACCACCCTGCGCTATTTCAAGGATGAGTACCTGGCCCATATCGAGGAGCGGCGCTGCCCGGCAGGCGTGTGCAAGGATCTGATCGCCTATTCCATCGATGCGGAGGCCTGTACCGCTTGCGGCAGGTGCGCCAGGCACTGCCCCAACGGGGCTATCAGCGGCCCGAAAAAAGAGGTGCCCGGCCTGGATCCGGATCTCTGTATCCGCTGCGGCATCTGCCGCGATGTCTGCCGCTTTGACGCCATTGTGGTGCAGTAAGCGAGGTGAATGCGATGATTGAAGTTGAGATAAATGGACAAAAGGTGGAGGCGCCGGCGGGGACGACCATCCTGGCCGCTGCCCGGCTACTGGGTATTGACATCCCCACGCTCTGTCACCATGAGGCGCTGGCTCCTTTCGGGGCCTGCCGCCTCTGCCTCGTCGCCCTGGACGACGGGGGGCGGCGTTCCATCGTCGCCGCCTGTAATTACCCGCTGGAGAGAAGCGGGCTCGCCGTGGACACCGAGGCCGGTGATGTCCGGCAGGCGCGCAAGATGAGCCTGAAGCTGCTGCTGGCCCGCTGTCCCGGCGTTCAGCTGCTGCAGGACCTGGCCCGGCAGTGGGGTGTGGATACAGCCGGGCTGCTGGTGACAGGTGATCCGGAGGAAGAGTGCATCCTCTGCGGTCTCTGTGTGCGGGTCTGCCGGGAGGTGATCGGCAAGAGCGCCATCAGCTTTGTCTACCGCGGTGTGGAGCGCCGGGTGAGCGCTCCTTTTGACCGGGAGAGCGAAGCCTGCCTGGGCTGCACCGCCTGTGCCCATGTCTGCCCCACGGGCGCGATCAAGGTCGACAAACAAAAAGGCCGCCTGCTTATCTATCCCTGGCACAGCGATCTGGAGCTGGTTCCCTGTCGCGAATGCGGCGAGCCGGTGGGGCCGGCTAAAATGCTTTCCCACCTGCGCAGCAGGGAGGGAGAGGCCGGTGCACCTGCGGAGGAAGAACTGCTCTGTCCCCGCTGCCGGCGCTTGAAAACAGCTGCTGCCGCCACGGCTCTACCCGAATTGAATTACCGCAGTTTTTAGGGTGTAAGGAAGAGGTTAGCCCGGCGGGCGGGCCGGGCGGCTTCCGGATTCGCAGATTGACCGGGATCAGCAACGGTAAAACAGCAGCCCGAAAGGGTAGAAAAGAAAAGAAGGGAAGGAGAAAAGTGGATCAGGAAAAGCGGAATGAAAGGAGTATTGACCCTGCTTCCCTGGCCATGCTCGCCAGGGCGGAACAGGAAGGGCTGGAGACAGCCTGGGACCGGTATGACAAGCAGGATCCGCAATGCGGGTTTGGGCTTCTCGGCG
>CAZQEV010000153.1:0-4327 GCA_964592135.1 uncultured Syntrophomonadaceae bacterium | reverse complement strand
CGAAGCGCCGAGGATTAAAATTGCCAGGGCTAAAGCGGCGAGTAGGGGCAGCCAGGTCCTGCTGTTGAAAATGCCCCGGTACGAATCTATGGCTTCGGTTTCTGCAGCGTTATCCACTGCACTATCGCCCCGTAAACTTATGAACTTGGGGAGAAAAAGATTGAAAAGTCTCTGCGCTACTGAGCAGAAGAAGAGAATATAGATAAGCGAGATGACGGTGTCATAGGTGTGCATGGTTATGTAGACATCAGAACTTACATGCAGCGCCGTTTTGATCGCCGCCAGGTTGGGCGTGCCTCCGGTGTAGAGCCCTACGGCCATGCCGCCCAGCTGCCAGGCGTAAGGGGTCTGCTCGCGAATGATCATGTAACCGCCGAAAGCTACTGTAACGATGGAAATTGTCGCCAGGAGCATGCACAGCGTAGCCTTGCCGGCAAGGCGGGACCAGGCCTTCACATCCATGGAGAAGAGCAGCAGCGGCAGCGCCAGGGCCACGGCGCCTGAACTGAGCATGTCCTGTACTCCTACCATTGCTTCGGAAAAGAAAAAAAAGTTGCCCACGAGCATGCCGGCGAGATAGCAGAGAATCACCGCCCCGATTGTATTGATGAGCGGAAAGCGGTAACAGAGGTAGATCACCAGGGCGGGGAAAAGGAGATAGAAAGAGATCAATAAAGCCAGGTTCATAACAAACACTTCCTTTCTCGTTAAGGATCGGGCCCCGCACCCGGCAATGCCATTGCTATGATATGAAAGGTCCGCCAAAGGCATTGCCGGGCAAGCCCTTCGCCAGTGTCAACGCCGCCGGCTCTCTCCACCGGTTTAACCGCTGCGGCCCCTCAGGCTCTACCCTATTATTCGTTATTCTGAATTATTTTACCTTTCCTTTGGCAGTCATAATGAAATTTTCAGGCAGGAGAGCTCACCCCCTTGACCTCCTTTGCCCTGCGCCTTTATACTTGATATGACAGCGGAGGAAAGATGTAACATTGTCGAGGAAGGAGTGATTCTGTGAACTTGCTTTTTGTTGGAGATATATTTGGCTCCCCGGGGCGCTCTTTTCTTAAGGAGATGCTTCCGGAGCTGATCAGGGACTATGAGATAGATCTGACCATGGTCAATGGGGAAAACGCGGCAGGGGGGGCCGGTATTACGGGGAGGGTGGCACAGGAGCTCTTCTCTATGGGGGTAGATGTGATCACATCAGGAAATCATATCTGGAACCAGAAAGAGATCTATTCTTTCATCGATACCGAAAAAAGAATAGTCCGGCCGGCAAATTATCCTCCCGGGGTTCCAGGCCGGGGATCATGTATTTACAGCGCCCGGTGCGGCACCTCTGTAGGGGTGATCAATGTCTGCGGCAGAATATTTTCACCTCAGAACTTTGATTGCCCTTTCCGATCTCTTGATGCAGAGATCGACCGGATTCGAACTGTTACTCCTGTTGTGATTGTAGACTTCCATGGCGAAGCCACTTCTGAAAAAATTGCTGCAGGGTGGTATGTTGACGGAAGGGTGAGCGCTCTGCTGGGCACACATACTCATGTCCAAACTGCCGATGAAATCATCCTGCCCGGGGGCACCGCTTATATCACGGACGTAGGGATGACCGGTAGCTGCGAGGGAGTAATTGGGGCAAAGCGGGAGACTGTGCTTGAACATTTTCTGACGCAGTTACCTGTTCGGATTGAACCCGCCGGGGGGAAAGGGCAGTTGAATGCTGTGTACTGTGCGATACACCCTTCGGGCAGGGCAGAAAGAATAGAGCGCATCGTGATAAGAGAATGATCAATGCCGCGCCCGGCGCAGACTTTGAAAAAGAATATTAGTTTTATTTTATCAAATAAAGGCGGGAAAAAGGGAAAAGGAAGAGTTAAGTAGAATAACAAGAAATTAAGATATAAAAGGATGTTTTACAACCTTATCCGGATGACTGTAACCGAAGCACCTTCTTTGGAGGGAGGGCGAATTATTTCGGGAAAGATGGGATCCCATATTAAGGAAATTGAGGCGATTATATCTCAGGTCAAAGGGGTTCTTTCTTCGCGGGTTGTCTGTGAAAACAATAGTATTGTCGAAATACATGTCCTGGCAGATCATTCCCGTAATCCTAAACAGATAGTCAGGGATATCGAATCCGCAGCTCTGCTCAGGCTTGGCACCGCCATTGACCATAAGCAGATCAGTGTGGTCCAGTTGGGAGCAGCAGACAAGTTTGCACTTTCCCCCAGCCCCAGAGCAAAATTGCATAGAATTAATTGTTCAACTTGCTGTGAAGAAATTACAATTACAATCACCATTAGCATGGGTGAAGAGATGTTTACCGCTTCAGTCCTGGGGCCCAATACCAGGCAGTACCGCCTGCGCCTGGTGGCTGGGGCTACTCTGAACGCCGTGGAACAGTATCTGGGGGTCAAAAGTAAATTTGTAGTTGCCGATGTTCAAAAAACTACGCTTGCGGGTCAGGAGATTATTATTGTTGTTGTTTCTCTTTGTCTTGAACCTGAAGAAGAGATTTTAACGGGCGCCGCCTTGAACAGGGGTGATGAAATGGAGGCTGCCGCCCGGGCGACTCTGGGTGCGGTTAACAGAAGGTTGCTTGCCATAGGGCGCGTTTAATTTTGAAGCCGGAAGCATGTTTACTCTGTTTTCTTTAAAGGAGCGGAAAAACGAGCGGAGCGCACCGGTGGTCTAGCGGAAACCGCTGAGGACCTGTTTGAGGAGGGAAAACCATGAAAGCTTCTTTCCTGAAGGTTCTCTTGGCGCTGGCCTGTTTGCTTCTCGCCGGCGGCGCTATGTTTACTTGGGGCTAAGATAAACCATCGCTTCCGGCTTCTAATTTCCATACCGGTTAAAGGAGCCAGTACCATGAAGACGTCTCTCACATTAACCACTAAAATCTACCTTGTCGTTTTGGGCCTGGCTGCGTTGGCTCTGCTGTGGTACCTGTTTTTTATTACCAGGTGGGCTGATCTGAACTGGATTGTAATTCTATTATTCCTTTTTCTGACCTTTTTATCAGCTTCTTTTCCCATCAGGCTGCCCAGCGGGATTGCGGTCTCTGTCAGTTTTGCCGTCATTTTTGCATCCATTCTAATTTTTGAGCCCCTGGTTGCCGTGATCATCAGCGTGCTCGGTGATTTGCTTTCCCTGCGCAAGGGCAGAAATCTGATCCAGTATTTGTTCAATGCAGCACAGTTCACCCTTTCGGTTGGTGCGGCAGCACTTGCCTTTAGATTACTCCGTCCAGGACAGCTTAATTTTACATTTTACTACCTGGTAGCCGCACTGGTTCCACTACTGCTCTGTTTCCTTTTAAATAGCTTTTTTATCACCCTGATTATTGCGTTTACCCGGTTCGAACAACCGTCTTCGGTCTGGTTAACCAACATCAAGGGGCTAGCTCCAAGTTTCATCAGCATGGCTCCACTGGGCCTGATCATTGCCCTGATCTACCAAAACATAGGGATCTGGGGCATTATACTTTTCTTTATTCCGATGTTGATCGCCCGGCAATCATTTATCTCCTACATGGATATGCGGCAAACCTTTCGCGACACGATCCAGAGCCTTTCGGCCGCCATCGACGCTAAAGATCCTTACACGAAGGGTCATTCCAGCAGGGTAGCCGCCTACGCTACGGCCCTGGCCCACGAAATGGGATGGCCCGCCGAGAAAGTAGAAATATTGCAATATGTAGCCCTGATCCATGATCTTGGGAAAGTTGCTGTTCCTGAAACGATATTAAAAAAAGAAGGCAAATTGACTGCTGACGAGTTTGCACAAATGAGAGAACATAGCCTTATCGGGGCCAATATAATTAAAGAGATCAAATTTTTACCGGGAGGTGCGGATATAATCAAGCACCATCATGAACGATGGGACGGGAAAGGATATCCCGACGGCCTTGAAGGAGAACTCATCCCTGAGGGAGCGCGAATCCTGGCGGTAGCCGACGCTTTTGATGCCATGACCAGCGACCGTTCCTACCGGAAAGCCCTCGGTTTTATTGCCGCCGTGCAGGAAATAAAGGAATGCGCGCGTTCTCAGTTTGACCCCCATATGGCGGCAACTTTTATCCGGATTGCTCCGCAACTCTACCTGGAGAGAAAAAGGGAGAGCACCGGCGATATAATGAACAGCTCAGCGGTTGCTACTGAAATAAAACACTGACGTCAGTAAGCGTTATCGAGGCTGCGTATTAAATAGATGTCGGCGAGGAATTAGTTTTGCATATCGAGGGAGCTCTGTTGGGATTAATAGCAGGTTGGCTGCGGGGGGGGGAAATTCGGCGCTTGACAGAGCTGACATTGCCCGGGTGGCC
>CAZQEV010000152.1:0-4350 GCA_964592135.1 uncultured Syntrophomonadaceae bacterium | reverse complement strand
ACAATCATCAGAACATCCACAGAAAGCTTTTTTCGACCCATCATAACCTCCCTAGATAATAAATAACATGAAATAAAATCTTTGCCACTTAACTGCTCCATTGGCAATCTTTAAGCGTCAATGACGCAAAAGGGCTGAAAAAATATAATCTTACCCTTACTTCTTACGGCTCATGATCGTATTTTTAGTGCCGGAAAAAAGACCGATTGCCGAGAGTCCCAGCACTGTTCCGAAAAACAGGGCTTTTTTAGGTTCCCCAGGCGCCAGGTAATAAAAGGAAAAGAATAGCCCCAGGGACATTGAGACAAGGGGGATCAATCTCGTGGGCATGCCGAAGCGCTTTAAAAGCTCTGAGAGCCCAATGATTACCGGGACAAGGGCAACACCGTAAACCGTGAGCTGATCCATCCTTCTCCCCCACTCTGTAAAAAAAGCGATCAATTACAACTATGCCCACAACAGCTTTCTTAGAACCGGGGATAGGATATTTAGGGGAGACTTTCCGCCTCCACCACCGGTTGGACGGGAAGGGTGGGCACCGCTTTCCGGGTCCATTTGCCGCTGCGATAACGGGCATAGGACAAGGTAAAACCACAGATCCAACCTATGGGAATTGCCCACCAGATTCCATGGTAGCCGATCCCGGTCTTCAACGAAAGCCAGTAAGAAAAGAAGACCCTGGCGGCCAGATTGACGATCGTTGAGACCATGGAGACGGTCGTATCGCCGCTGCCGCGGAGCACACCGTTTGTGATAAAGAGAAGTCCAAGCATGATGTAGAAGAAGGAGACCACGGTAATGTAGGCATTGCCCTGGGCGATTACCTCCGTCTCGCCGGCATCAATGAACAGCTCGATCAGCCTGGGTCCGAAAAGGAGAATTACCGTTGATGTGCCTACACAGCATGCCGCCACCATGGCCAGTGTGCGCTTGTATCCCAGGCGGACGCGATCAAGTTTTCCGGCGCCGATGTTTTGAGCTGTAAATGTGGAAACCGCCAGGCCCAAGTCCATGATCGGCATCATGGCGATGGAGTCAAGGCGGGCCGCAGCGGTGTAGGCGGCCATGGTGACACTGCCGAAAGAGTTGACCAGCCCCTGAACAGCAATCATCCCCAAAGAAAGGACGGTTTGTTGAACAGAGGCGGGAACACCGAACCTGACGATTTGAATAAAGAGTTCTCTATCGAAAACCATCTCCGCCGGTTTCAGCCGCAGCAGTTCCACTTTTTTGTAGACATAGATGAGGCACAGGAACAGGGAAAGGGCTTGAGAGATAATTGTGGCCCAGGCCACACCGGCGACACCCATCCCGAAGCGGAGTACAAAAAGCAGATCCAGGGCTATATTCATGAGCGAAGCAATAATCAAGAAATAGAGCGGCGTCCTTGTATCACCTAAAGCACGCAGGAAAGCGGCGATTGTGTTGTAGAGAAACATGAACAACAGGCCCGCAAAGATGATCTTTAAATAGATCACGGCATCATCGATGATCTCCGGCGGTGTTTTCAGCAAAAGCAGCAGACCGCGCGCCGAGAGCAGTCCGATGAGAGTCAGGCTTACGGCACAGATGAGCAGAAAGATGAAAGCTGTAGAGATTGCCCGGCGCATACGTTTCAGATCGCCGGCGCCAAAAAGCTGCGATACCACTACCGAAGCGCCCATGGTCAGCCCCATCACCATGGCGACAAGTAAAAACATCGCCGGGAAGCTGGTCCCCACTGCGGCCAGGGCATTTTTCCCGACAAAACGGCCCACAACAACGGCATCGACCATATTGTACAGCTGTTGAAATATATCGCCTATAAATAAGGGAATCGTAAAGATGATGATCTGCTTAACAACGGAACCCCTGGTCATATCCTGAACCATGGACGGAACCTCTCATTTCGCCTTGCCCTTGCAGCAAATTATCTAGATGTAAGTACTCCGTAATTTTATCATGTCAAAGGCTGCTGCGGACATCTTCCGGTCAACTTTATTTAAGCACCCGCAAATGATATAATTTAAATCAGGGGAAACACTATTATATGATTGCACTGAAGAACTTAAAAATGCTGCAGGTGATGCTGTTATGACCAGATTGCGTCTGATCCTAGGAATAGTAGTTGCTCTGGCTCTTTTGATTGCAGGAACATTTTTCGCCCTTGACTTTTTAAATAAAGAAGAGGCCAACTCAAACTCCTCCGATTTATCTCCGCAGGATGAACAGCCCGATGAACCTGCTATTGTTGAACCTGAGGAACCTGAACCGCTGTCTTGCACCATCGGCCTCTATACCGGCCAGGGCAGCTGGGATGTAGATCTGGTGGCGATCCGTAATTTTGCAGCCGGCCATGATCTCGGCTGCGTGGATATTGATGAAAAAATGATCAACAGCGGTGATCTGAACAGCCTCTGCGACGTACTAATATTTGTCGGCGGGTGGAGTGCCGAATACCGCTACAGTGTGGAGAACCATGCCAACATCCGTTCTTTTGTGGAAAAGGGCGGCTGTTTCACCGGTTTTTGCGCCGGGGCTTATTACGCCTCCTCAACGATGCGCTGGAACGGAAACCCCTTTGACTACCCGCTAAAGCTTTTCCCCGGTGAAGCGGCAGGCCCCTTGAGACTGAATTGGGGCTCACTTTCGGCCGTCAGCCTGAATAAAGAGATCGCTTTTAATCAGGACTTTGTGGACACCATGGAGATGTGGTATTTTGACGGTCCCTGCTTTACCGATTTTGCAGAAACCGACACCCATGTTTTGGCTCGCTACGAGGCTAACGGTGAAGCGGCGGTTGTTGCCTTTGACTACGGTGAAGGAAAGGTTTTGCTCTCAGGGCCCCATCCAGAGCTGGGTTTTATCCCGGCAAAAGATCTGGTGCAGACAGAGGGCGGAGACGGGGCGCAGTGGTCCTGGCTCTACGCTGCGCTGCAATGGCTCATAGGTGAGAAACCGGTATGACTCCGGGCCAGGTGAGCATACTGTGAACATAGGTTTTTTTACAGACAGCTATCGACCTTACACCAGCGGAGTAGTCCGCTCCATCGAACTGTTTAGCCGTGAGTTCAAAACGCGGGAGCATGATGTTTATATCTTTGGGCCTGATTATCCTCTGGCTCATTATCCTAGCGAGGATAGAGTGTTTCGCTTCGCCTCAATTCCCGCCCCGACCATGCCCGAGTTTTCCATTCCTCTGCCTTTTTCGGCGCAGATCGGAGCAACCATTCGCCGGATCAATATGGAGATCATCCATGTCCACTCCCCCTTCCTCCTGGGAAGACTGGGCGCATATGCAGCACGCCAGTACGGCTTGCCTCTCGTTTTTACCTTCCACACTCTCTATGAACAATATGTTCATTACATGCCCCTGGCCGGAGGGAGGACAAAATATTTTGTCCAGTCCATTGGAAGGGATTTCTGCAACCGCTGCAACCTGGTGATTGCCCCCTCCCGGCTCGTGGAACAATACCTGAGGGACATCGGTGTCAATGTTCAGATTGCGGTGATCCCCACGGGGGTTGACCTGGAAGAGTTTAAGAACACCGATTCCCGCAGACTGCAGACCAATTACGGGCTCTCTGAAGAAGAAAAAATACTGCTATTTGTCGGCCGTCTGGGTAAAGAGAAAAATATTTCTTTTTTACTGGAATCCTTCTACCGGTTGCAGCAGGAAATAGCGGGCCTTCGTCTTGTCATCGTGGGCGGCGGGCCTCAGGAGGAAGATCTGCGCAGGCTCTGCGCCAGACTTGGGATTAAGGGAAGGGTCATATTTGCCGGCGTTCTGCCCCGCGCTGAGATCGTACACTATTACGCCTCAGCAGATCTTTTTGTGTTCCCGTCAGTTACGGAAACACAGGGCCTGGTCATCGCGGAGGCAAAAGCGGCCGGCCTGCCGGCGGTGGCAATCCGCGCTTTCGGAGCATCTGAAATGGTCAGGCATGGAGAAGACGGCCTGTTGACAGAGCACTCGCTGGATTCATTTAACCGGAGTATCGTCAGGCTGCTGCAAGACCGGAATCTTTGCGCTAAAATGAGGCAAAGGGCGCTGTTAAATGCCGCAGAGCTTTCCTGTTCCTTAAGCGCCGAAAGGATGCTTGGGCATTACGAGCAACTGCTTGGATCTAAAACTCCCTCCCCCGTTCACTATCAGCCTGTTTAAAAGAAATAATCTCTCTGGAACCCGGCAGGATAGACCATTGCGTAAAACTGCAGAATAATATTTTATCCTTGAATTAAGCGCCCTAAATTGCTATAATTGATTTTGTGATGCGGGATGGTGTAATGGCAGCACGTGTGACTCTGGATCACAAAGTCTAGGTTCGAGTCCTAGTCCCGCAGCCAGCAGAAAACCCCGGAATGTCAGCG
>CAZQEV010000151.1:0-4351 GCA_964592135.1 uncultured Syntrophomonadaceae bacterium | reverse complement strand
ACACCGGAAGAGCTGCAGTTTTGGGAGAATCAGGGACTGCTTCGGGGGAATGAAGGATCTGTTTTGAGAAAAGTAAGGGATCCCTGGAAACTTCAGCAATGTCTAAAGATAAGCGGCGTTCAGATGCCGCCGTTTTATTCTGTCGAGCAATGGAAAAAGAGCATAAAAAAGGGCAAATGGCTTTTAAAAGCTTTGAACAGGGGGAGTTGTCATGGAATTACTGAGCTGCCAGAGGGCATGGCTCACGCTCCGGATACCCTTTTTGAACTAAACAAATTATCCCCCTCCTATATTGTGCAGAGATACATCGAGGGCATATCAGCGTCGGCCACTTTTTTATCCAACGGATATGATGCGGTGGTTCTCGGTACCAGCCGTCAGCTTATCGGCCGGGGCAGGGGCGGTAGCGGCGATCATTTGTTTTTCTATGAAGGGAATATAGTGCCTTTAGATCTAAGGGGTTTTATGGACAATAATTGTTTTAGTATTAAGATTAACGATGTTGCCAAATCCCTTACTCTTTGTTTTGGCTTAAAAGGAATTAATACTGTGGATTTTATTCTTAATTCGGAAGGAATATGGATTTTAGAAGTTAATCCTCGGTGGTCGGCGTCAGTAGAATTAATCGAAAGATATCTTGGGGAGAGTCTATTTAACCATCATGTAATGGGTTGCATGGGTAAGGGATTACCACTATTGGAGACGAGTCCTGCGGATACAGGCAGGGCCGGGCGTAATGAAGAGCTGAAAAATTTTATCGGTAAAAAACTGGTTTTTGCTGAAAAGGACTTGTTCATTGGGGATCTTAAAGAGAAGGCCTTCCGCTTTTTGTATGAGCAGGGGGTCAGGGATATCCCCAGGTCAAACACAGAGATCGGTGCAGGCCAGCCGTTGTGTACCGTCCTGGCCGAAGGGGTTTCAGATCGGCATTGTTTGCTCAGGCTTCAGGAAAGATCCCGGCTGATTCATCGGTTTTTTGAAAAGACAGAGGGTAGCATTACACGCTAACAGCTACTCGTATTTACACATTTTGTTCACTTTACCACGGTTTCCACAGATGTTTTCATACCGGCTTAGAAATCCGGCCGGAGTAAGTTATGGTTGGATCGCGCGGCCAGCTCTGGTTGAGCGTGGTTTATTGAAAAAATAATGAAACAACTGACTTGTGTAAGATAGAAATTTATCATATAATATAGCCGGATGGAAAGATACCCTAAATTCAAATTTTATATTGGAATGAGCTTTGTTTCACAGGTGTTCACCGATTTAGAGGAGGGATCTTTTGCGTGAAATATCAGGAATATTAATTACTGTTCGTACAAGTTCCCAGGGTGCGGCGATGGAGAAGGGGAAGTTTTCAGAGGAATATATCAACGAAACTTCGACTTTATTCGTCAATCCAGAGGACTGCGATCGCTTGGGTTTGACTGAAGATAATAAAGCTATTCTAAAAAGCCAGGCGGGAGAGGTAACTGTAACCTGCTGTCCAACAGAAGGCCCCAAAGGGATATTTTTTCTGCCGCTGGGCCCTTTTGCCAGTCAACTGGTTGGCGAAGATACCCATGGGACAGGTGTTCCGGATTTTAAAGAAATACCGGTAACGATCAATGCTCTTTACTGACAGAAATTGAACAAAGATTATACCAATATATGTGGAATTGATAACAAGGGGGAAGGAACATGGCTGTAACGGTACACCAGGATGTTGTTTGTACTTTTTGCGGAAGCTTGTGCGATGACCTGTTGGTGGAAGTGGAAGATAACAAGATAACCGGGGTAAGGAACGCTTGCAAAATAGGCCGCAATAAGATTTTGTATTCCCAGTCAGAGTGTGCACCCCTCAATGTTAACGGCCAAAAGGCTACTTTTGAAGAGGCTTATGATGAGGCATCTCGCATCCTTACTCAAGCAAAAGCACCCTTAATTTACGGTTTAAGCAGCACTACCACCGAGGCCAACAGAGAAGCGGCTGAACTTGCAGAAATTCTAAAGGGGGTAATTGACAACCCATCTTCGTACTGACACGGGCCGGGCATCCTTGCCCGCCAGCAAGTTGGGCTGGCTTCATGCACTTTGGGAGAAGTCAAAAACAGGGCTGATTTAATCATTGTCTGGGGAGCAAACCCGATGGAGTCGCACATACGTCATTACAGAAAATATTCAGTGCTGTCCAAAGGGGCATACACCCCCGAAGGGCGGAAAGGCCGTGAAGTGGTTGTAATAGACGTAAGACCGACAGCAAGTTCAAAGATCGCGGATGTTTTTCTACAAGTCGATCCTGGTCATGATTACGAAATAGCCACGATTCTGAGAGCAATGCTGAAAGATATTAGACTCGAAGGGTTGGACGAGACCAGCCTGGTTGGCGGAGTTCCTCTTTCCAAGTGGAAAAAGCTTCTGGAGATGGTCAAGTCCTGCCGCTACGGTGTTCTTTTGTACGGAATAGGCCTTACTCAAAGCAGAGGAAAAGACTTAAACTTGGAGCAGGTTATAACTTTGGTTAGTGAGATTAACAAATACACCCGGTTTTCGATAATGCCTATGCGCGGTCATGCCAATGTCAACGGCAGCAACCAGGTTTTAACCTGGCAAACCGGCTATCCATTTGCCATAAATTACTACAGGGGCTATCCCCGGTTTAGCCCGGGGGAATTTAGCGTGGTGGATCTGTTAAAGCGTAAAGATGTTGATGCGGCGTTGATTGTTGCCACTGATCCCGGCGCTCATTTGCCCCAGTTTGCAGTACGTTATCTCCAGAGCATACCGACAATACTTTTAGAACCTACAGTTACCTTATCAACTTCTTGGCCAAACGTGGTTATTCCGGTAGCCCCCGCTGGGATCGGTGCGGAAGGAACATTTTACCGTATGGATAATGTGCCCTTGCGCCTGAAGAAGGTGGTTGATTTTCCCTATCCATCGGATGTTGAAGTTTTGCAGGCGATAAAGGAGAGAGTAAGCCATGTTGGAAATTGTTAACGGGCAGATCTACGATCCGGCTAATGGGGTCAGGGGCAAAGTCGGACAGATCTATATTGAGAATGGTAAGATTGTAGAACCTCCCCTGGCTACTCCGGCAGATGAAACGATCGATGCAACAGGCTGCGTGGTGATGCCAGGGGGAGTGGAGATTCACAGCCACATCGCAGGATCTAAAGTAAACAGCGCACGCAGTATGTGCCCCGAAGATCATTACGATCACTTCAAAGTAAGTACAAGCGAAAGCCGTTCAGGGACCGGTTATACGGTTCCTACTACATACTTGACAGGTTATTTGTACTCCCAACTTGGCTATACTACTGCTTTTGAGGCGGCAGTCCCACCCTTGGAGGCCCGTCATGCTCACGAAGAATTTAATGATACCCCCATGCTTGATTCAGGAATGTACACTTTGATGGGCAATAACCATATGCTCATGAAAGTGCTTGCTGACAAGGATGATCAGGCGCGCGAGGAACGCCTTCGGAATATGATTACCTGGCTTTTGACAAGCAGTAAAGGATATGCGGTTAAAGTGGTTAATCCCGGAGGAGTGGAAAGCTGGAAATGGAACCGGAGGGAGGTGGATCTGGATACACCCGTTCCACCTTTTGAAGTAACCCCCAGGAAAATCATTTACGAATTGGCAAAAGGCATCGAAGATTTAAGGCTCCCCCATCCCATGCATCTTCATGCCAATCACCTGGGGGAGCCGGGTAATTATAAAACCACCCTTGAAACCATGCGGACCTTGGAAGGACTGAGAACACATTTCACCCATTTGCAATTTCATTCTTATGGAGCTACTAAAAAAGGCGGCATCAAGTCCGCAGCGCCGGAGATGATCGATTATTTGAATGAACACTCCGAATTTACTTTTGATGTGGGGCAGATCGTTTTTGGGCCGGCTACGACTATGACAGCGGATGCCCCGATGCAATTTGGGCTTCATCAGTTGACGGGTAACAAGTGGATTAACGCGGATATTGAAATGGAAACAGGATCAGGAATTGTACCGATGAGGTACCGCCCCTCCATCCTGATTAATGCTGTTCAATGGTGCATCGGATTGGAGCTGTTGCTACTGGTAAAGAACCCCTGGCAGGTCGTTTTGACCACGGATCATCCCAATGGAGGCCCATTTACAGCTTATCCCGATATTATCCGGTTGTTAATGGATAAAGATTATAGACAGGCCAGAATAGAAAAATTAAATCCCCGTGCACTCCGGCGAACCCAGCTTCAAGACCTGGATCGGGAGTATACGATGGAGGAAATTGCGATTATAACCCGGGCCGCTCCTGCAAAAATACTGGGATTAAGTCAAAAAGGTCACCTGGGGGCGGGCGCAGATGCGGATGTGGCGATCTAT
>CAZQEV010000150.1:2739-4375 GCA_964592135.1 uncultured Syntrophomonadaceae bacterium | reverse complement strand
AGCACCCGACCCAGGCGCTGCTTGACATCTATACCCTGCGGCGCAGTTTTATGCACCGCGGCGGGATTTCTCAGAAGAAGATCGCTTTTGCCGGCGATCTGCGCCGCGGCCGGACGGTTCGCTCCCTGGCTAAATTGCTGACCCAGTTTCCCGAAATGACACTTTATTTTGTGGCGCCGCCCGAGTATCAAATCGGCGAAGATATTGCCGCCTTTCTCGATTACCAGAAAACTGCTTATGAGATCACCGACGACTTCGAGAAGGTCATCCCCGAAGTGGACGCCATTTACATGACCCGCCTGCAGGATGAATGGGATCAGGAAGAGGGGGGCCATGTGGACATCGATATCGAACGCTACTCTTTTAAGGAGCGGCATCTGGAACTGCTGAAACCGGATGGAATCATCATGCACCCCCTGCCCCGCCGCAAGGAAATAGAGGCCGGGGTTGACAGCGATCCCCGGGCTGCCTACTGGAGACAGGTGCGAAACGGGATGTATATCAGGGTTGCTCTTATTGCCACCATATTTCAACGTGAAAAGAACATCATGGAGTACTATCTCAGCAACAATCTGTAATCCTAAATAGAGCGCTTCCTACCCGGCGGGGTATCGCTTGCAGGGTGGTTTGAAAAGAAAGAGGAAGGAAGGGAACTGTGAAAATTGAGCCTGTTCTCATCTATACCTGTGCGGGTTTCTGTGGCCTTCTCCTGGGTAGTTTTTACAATGTGGTGATCTATCGTTTTCAAAAAGGTCTCTCCATCGTGAGTCCACGCTCATACTGTCCTCACTGTAAAACCACTTTACAAACCGCCGACCTCATCCCGGTTTTTAGCTTTTTCTTCTTAAGAGGGCGCTGCCGCTACTGCGGGGCGAAGATCTCCTTTTGTTATACCGCTGTTGAACTGTTGAGCGCAATGATGCTTATGGCTGCTTTATGGCGTTTTGGATGCTCACTTGAGCTGGTAAAGTACTTCCCCCTTTTTTCTATTCTGCTCATTGTTTCCGCCGTTGACCTTGAGAGTAAAAAGATTCCCAACTTATTTACCGGCATGATCCTCACCTGGGCCCTCATCTGGCAGCTGATCTTTCCAGACCGCACCTGGACCGACTCCGTCCTGGGCCTTCTTGTCGGCGGGGGAATTACGCTGATTGTCGCTCTCGTGAGCCGGGGAGGCATGGGAGGCGGCGATGTCAAGCTGCTGGCAGTTCTAGGTTTTCTGGCCGGCTGGCTTGATCTGCTTCTCATATTTATTCTGGCGGTTTTGATCGGAGCGGCCGCAGGAATATTCCTGATAGTTTTCAGGAAAAAAACAGGCAAAACAGCTTTGCCTTTCGGACCCTTTATCTCCCTTTCCTACCTCATTGTTGTGTTTTGGGGTTCACCGATCTGGGACTTCTATTTTTCCCTGTTATAAAGTATAATCGATCCTCAAAAGGATCTATTTTACCCGGTTATTTTTTTTGCCTATAGTGGAACCTTTAAACGATTCCTGTTGTATACTTATAGGAATTAAATAAGATGATGCGACAGGGAAACCTGTATCAGCCCGTCATGGGCAATGACTGGTACATAGATCATATCATAAATGAAGGACGTGTCGAAATGGTTAAAAACAGAGCGCTGCAGCAATGGC
>CAZQEV010000150.1:0-2639 GCA_964592135.1 uncultured Syntrophomonadaceae bacterium | reverse complement strand
ATCATAAATGAAGGACGTGTCGAAATGGTTAAAAACAGAGCGCTGCAGCAATGGCTTCAGGAGATGATGGAACTCTGCCGGCCCGATCAAATTGTCTGGATTGACGGTTCGGAGGAGCAGAGAGTGATGCTGGAAGAAGAGGCTGTCTCTACCGGTGAGATGATCGGTCTGGATGAAGAGAAGTGGCCCGGTTGTCTCTATCACCGCACGGCAAAGAACGATGTGGCCAGGACAGAGGATCTGACATATATCTGCACATCCAAAAAAGAAGATGCCGGTCCGATAAATAACTGGATGGAACCGGCCGAGGCCTACGAAAAAGCAGGTGAATACTTCAGGGGGGCGATGAAGGGACGGACCATGTATGTGATCCCCTTCGCCATGGGGCCGCTGGGCTCCCCTTTCACCAAAATTGGCATAGAGCTTACAGACAGTATTTACGTGGTCCTGAACATGCTGATCATGACCCGGGCCGGTCGTGATGTTCTGGAGCAGCTGGGTGACAGCAGTGATTTCACCAGGGGCCTGCACAGCAAAGCCGACCTCAGCCTGGACAAAAGGCTGATCCTGCATTTCCCTGAGGATAATACCATCTGGAGTGTGGGTTCAGGTTACGGAGGCAATGTGCTTTTGGGAAAGAAGTGCCTTGCCCTGCGTATCGCCAGCTGGTTTGGCCGCAGTGAGGGATGGCTGGCTGAACATATGCTGATCATGGGGATAGAGGATCCCCATGGAGAGATCGACTATATCGCCGCCGCTTTTCCCAGCGCCTGCGGCAAGACCAACCTGGCCATGCTCATTCCGCCGGAGCATTTTCGAAAGCGGGGCTACAAGGTCTGGACCGTGGGTGACGATATTGCGTGGATCCGCCCCGGAGAAGACGGCCGCCTCTGGGCGGTCAACCCCGAAACAGGGTTTTTCGGAGTTGCTCCCGGGACAAATGCGCGTTCCAACCCAAACGCTCTTGCCACGATCAGGCGAAATACTATCTTTACAAATGTGCTCATAACCGGTGACGGAGATGTCTGGTGGGAGGATGGGGAAGGGGAGCCGCCGGCTTCGGGCGCGGCCTGGGACGGTCGTCCCTGGAAACCCGGTCTTGTCGATGAATCAGGCAAACCCATACCCGGAGCCCATCCAAACTCCCGTTTTACCTCTCCGGTATCCCAGTGCCCCACAATCTCACCGGAGTGGAACAACCCGAAGGGCGTGCCTCTGACAGCCATTGTTTTCGGTGGAAGGAGGTCGCGGCTGGCTCCCCTTGTGTATGAAACCTTTAACTGGCGTCACGGGGTCTATGCGGGGGCAACGATGGCTTCCGAGATTACCGCTGCGCAATACGGCAAGCAGGGGAAGGTGCGCCGCGATCCCATGGCCATGCTGCCCTTTTGCGGCTACAATATGGCTGATTATTTCCAGCACTGGATTGACTTCGAGAAAAACCTGGCGAAACCGCCGGGGATATTCCATGTAAACTGGTTCAGGAAAGATGAAGAGGGCAATTTTATCTGGCCCGGGTTCGGTGAGAACTTAAGAGTGCTGAACTGGATCATTGAACGCACCCGCGGCCGGGCCTCCGCGGTGAAAACACCCATCGGCTTTGTCCCTGCGGAAGATTCTCTTGATCTGGAAGGCCTGGATATTACGACAGGGACTGTGGATAAACTTTTTGCAGTGGACCCCGGTGATTGGCTGGAAGAACTGGAAGGACATCGCAGTTTCTTTGAGAAATTTGGTAACAGGCTTCCCCAGGGGATCAGCGAAGAATATGAGGCTCTGTCAGAGCGTCTTTCTGCGGAACGAGTAGCGCTGAAATGATCAGCCTGAACAAACCAATCCGCCGGCTGGTGTGATCACGGTGAGGCCGGGTAAGCGCATGAAGCAATAAGCTGCACACACCGCAGCTAAGTGAAACCTTGCTGGAACCCCTGTAAAATATTGCAGGAGCCCGGGGGTAAATATACAGTTCGGGCTCCCGACTAGCGCCGCTCTCTGGCGTCCCGGACTGTATTACCCCCATATATTCTAATTCCTGCCCTCCAGCCTGAACATATCCGCCAGCCCCAGGACAATGTGAGCCAGCCCGAAGCCCATCAGTCCAGCGCCGAGAGTCCCGCCAACTGCCCTCCCTAGGCCGGTAACAACCAGGCCCAGCCCGGCTACGCCCCAGCTTGTTGTACTGCCTTTTTGAATAATATCCTCAACCATCATCTTCATTTCTGTCACCTCCATGATCTATTCTTTCACCGGGATACATTTTTAATGATCCCATTATATGGAGACAGCGTGATCTGGATAAATTAACCTTGTTATAAAGGGGAAACATTGGGCAAGTTGTGCTAATATGGTCTTATCAGCTATTGCAGAAGAGGTGGAAGAATGTTCGATTATATGCTCACAGAAGAGCAGCTCAAATTAAGGGAAGAGGTGCGCGAACTGGTCAAATGGGTGCCCCGCGAGATGATCCTGGCCATGGATCGCGATGAGATCAAATTCCCCAAGGAATTTTTGAAAGAAGCTGCCGGGCGCTCGCTTTTTGGTATCCGCTATCCCGGGAAGTGGGGCGGCCGGGACATGGACTGGGTCACCACCTGCATGGCCCTGGAAGAGGTAGGCACGCTGGGATACGAATTTGCCTG
>CAZQEV010000149.1:0-4395 GCA_964592135.1 uncultured Syntrophomonadaceae bacterium | reverse complement strand
TATAAAAAAAGATATTGCACATATCGGCAACAGGTGCCCGCGAGGGAGAATAGGGAATCAGGTGTAAATCTTGAGCGGTCCCGCCACTGTAACGGGGAACAAACCCGCATGAGACCACCGGACCGGTTCACCGGTTCGGGAAGGTGCGGGGGAGGATGAACCGAAAGCCAGGAGACCTGCCTGCAGCCGAAAGCTTGAGGGATGATGGTAAAGTCCCCGGCCCTTTATGGGTTGGGGGCTTTTCTAATATGACTCACAGGGAGGCATAAAAATGCTGTTGGAAAAAACTATTGCAGAGATCGGAAGCCTGGATGCTGCAGCCATGGAAAGGGCCCGCAGCCGTCAGAAAAACCTGATCAAACCCTACGGCAGCCTGGGGATGCTCGAGGAGGTGGCGATCAGGATTGCGGGTATTACCGGGGAAATGACCCCCCATCTGGAAAACAAAGCTGTGATCACCTGCGCCGGGGACCACGGGGTGGCGGCCCGGAAGGTCAGTGCGGCCGACCAGGAGGTGACCCGGCAGATGGTGCGGGGCTTTCTTGACGGAGGGGCGGCGATCAATGTCCTCGCCGGGCATGCCGGAGCCCGGGTGATCGTTGTAGATATGGGTATGGTCCGGCCGGTCAACGATCCCCGCCTGGTGATGCGCCGCCTCGGCCCCGGCACGGCGGATATTGCCACCGGCCCGGCCATGAGCGGGGAACAGGCCCGGTCAGCCGTGGAAACGGGAATAGAGGTGGCAGCCGGAGAGATCGAGAAAGGGGTTACACTGCTGGCAACAGGTGATATGGGGATCGGCAATACCACCCCCAGCACCGCTATCCTGGCCGCCTTTACCGGCTTTCCCGTCGCCCCGATCACCGGAAAGGGGGCGGGGATTGATCGGGAAGCGGTGCAGCGAAAGGTGCAGATCGTGGAACAGGCTTTGCGGGTGAACAAACCGGATCCCAGGGACGGCCTTGCGGTTCTCGCCGGGGTGGGCGGATTCGAGATCGGGGCCATTGCCGGAATCATTCTCGGTGCGGCCGCCCGCCGCATCCCCGTGGTGATCGACGGCTTTGTCTCCGGCGCCGGAGCGATGATCGCCAGGGCGCTGGCGCCGGGGGCCCTGGATTTCGTCATCGCCTCCCATCTTTCTCAGGAGCCGGGGCACAAGGTGATGCTGAGCTGGCTCGGGCTCCGCCCCATGCTGCAGATGAATATGCGCCTGGGGGAGGGCACAGGAGCGGCGCTTACTTTCACCCTCATCGATGCCGCCATGAAGGTCGCCGGCGAGATGGCCACCTTTGATCAAGCGGGTGTCTCCGATAGAGGCCTCCGCTGAAACGCGGCCCCTAAGTGTGCGGCAAAATGAACATGAGCAAGCAAAAATGGACAGGGCCCGCCGCTTGCTGTAAACTGGATTTGAGTGAAAAAAGCAGGCGCAGGGAGCGCAGCCGCTGCAGGGGAAACAGCGGATTGGCGCGCTGCCGGTAAGGGGACGGACAGATCATGAACAGAGGTAAGTTGATCCTGGTAACAGGCGGCGCCCGCAGCGGTAAAAGCCTTTTTGCCGAGCGCTACGCTGCTGAAAGCGGCAAACAGGTTGTCTACCTGGCCACTGCCGAGGCCAAAGATCAGGAGATGCGGCGCCGGATCGAGGAACACCGCCGGCGGCGCCCCCCCCATTTCCGGCTTGTTGAAGAACCGCTGCATCCGGAAAAAGCCCTGGCGGGGGGAACGGAGTCCACCATTTTTCTGCTGGATTGTCTCACCGTGCTGCTGAGCAACCATCTGCTGCAAAGCCTGGATCCAGGAACAGAGCCCTCCCGACAGAATGAGGCGGTAATTTTCGCCGACATCCTCGGCTATATGGAGGGGCTGGCCGGGCAGATGCAGCGCTGCCCCGCCGATGTGATTGCGGTGACCAACGAGGTAGGCTCGGGGATCGTTCCGGAATACTTTTCAGGCCGCCTCTTCCGGGATCTGGCCGGTAAAACCAACCAGCTGGTGGCCGCCTGCGCAGATGAGGTCTGGTTCACCCTGTGCGGCATCGGCAAAAGATTTAAATAGGGCGCCTTCACCGATCCGGCGGCGCCTTGCCCTGTGAGCTGCTCCCCCCTGAGAAAAATGTGTTGCTGCGGCTAAACCGGCAATCTAAAGAACAGCAGGCATGGGGTGACTGGGGAAAGGCCAAAAACCGGTCCGGGGAGGCTCAGGATCAAGACGCCTCCATTACCAGGGCCAGGGCGCAGAGGTGGATAAAATTGTCGACCATTCTCCGGAGTGCCCGCTCATGGCTGCCGGGCAGCGATTCGGGCGGGTTAAAAGGAATACGCATCATCGCGGCCATGCCCTTCAACAGTTCACAGCCCAGTTCCTGCGCCTCCGCGGGGTCAAGCATGCGCCAATCCAGATGATCGAGCAGGTGGGCATACAGGGAGGCCCGTGCGACCAGATTGCCCTGCCGGTCCAGCGCCCTTAGCCTGCGCTCAAAGACAGCCCTCTCTCTTTTCACTGCAGTGTTTATTAAACAGCACCTCTCCCACAGGGCCTGCTCATCAATGCCGAATCTGCCCAGGCGCCTGACGACGCTGTGTTGCGACCGGTAAGAAAAGCGGTTGTGCAGATAGAGCGCTTCTTTGACTGCCTCCTTGACCACCCGCCCGATGTATTCACCCAGTTTGCCGTGTTTCCCCGCATAAGCCAGCCGCACCGCCGCCGCCGCATTGCTGACGGCAATGACGCCGTCGGTTCCTGTTCCTGTAGCCAGCCCCCGGGAATACCTGCTTGGCGCCAACAGCTCCTGTAGCGCAGCGGTTTTCGCTTCTGTACAGGTGACCAGGGTGCGAGCCATGGCCCCGGCGGAGAGATCGGCGTCAATAAGCAGGATCGTGTTGATTGTCCCTGCTTTTACCGGAGCAGGCCGGCCCTCTTTCTCATGCCATTCTGCCCTATCCCCCACTCTCCCGCTGTTGCCGGCAATCCCGCCGGTAACGATGGCTGTTACCGAGAAATCATCATAAGTGGCGCCTTTTATGGAGGCGCTCGTCATCGGGATCGCCGTGCTTAAACCGGCATAGCGGCCGGGATCGAGGCCGATGGACCCGGCGATGATCCGCATATGTTCCTCCAGCGTGGGCGCGCGCAAAATGATACTCTTCTCCCCCGACCCCTGATCCTCACAATAGTTGAAAATGCCTTCAAGATCTTCCCGGTAACCGCCGTTCAAAAATGAGGTGCTAAGCACCTTGCGCCGGCCTGCAAATTGAATAACCAGGGAGCGATTGTCCCGGCGCATCCTGTCGCCGGCAATAAGTTTGTATATGGCCACCCCTGATCCTCCTCCAATATTGTCTGTTTTCACTGCTTTCACTGCGACAAAACCTCGGGAAGCATCATCCCGGGAGGTCTATGTTCAGGCAGCGTCACCGTTTACCGCAAGGGCAAACACACTACAGTCCTAATGATCGCTTTTTTGATGATCCGTTAATGCTCAATCCCGATCCGCGCCGGTACCCCGTCATTGTAATAGTGCTTGACGCAGCGCATCTCCGTCACCAGGTCGGCCTTTGCCAACAGCTCCCGGGGAGCGCTGCGGCCGGTCAAGATCAACTCCAGACCCGCGGGCCTGCCTTCGATCAAAGCGCAGACCTCAGCGGTGCTCAAAAGACCCGCATGGATTACCCCGGTGATCTCATCCAAAATCAGCAGGTCGCAGGATTCCCGCCGCATGGCCTCTTTGATCTGTTCCAGCTCTTCCCGCAGCTTTGCTTTCAGCTCTTCTTTTTCAAGCTCATCGAGAAAACTGAAAAACTTCTTCGTTTCGGCCAGGCGGAATATGCGGAAACGTCCATCTAAAAGGGGGGTGCTCTCCATTTCACCGCTGGCCATGCCTTTTAAAAATTGAAACATCCAGACCGTGCAGCCGCAGCCTACAGCCCGCAACCCCAATCCCAAAGCGGCAGTGGTCTTCCCTTTGCCGTCCCCGGTGTAAATATGAACATAACCTTTCTCCATCAATGAAATGCCTCCTTTTTCAGAACATGCCCGGCGTTTCATCTCTGCCAGGCTGTACCCCTGCCGGGGCATCAAAAAAGCGCCTGCTCTGGCGGGCGCATTCATTAAACCGGTATTGTGTTAAGTCCAAGCACCCTTGAGCTTGTTTCCTTTGAATTTCCGCCGGGGCAAATCTTCTGACTCCAGGCGCCTGAAATCGCCGCTCCTTCCCGCTTAAGGCAGTGAAACGGCAGGCCGGCCTGCCTGGCACAGAGGCAAAGGTACCGTGGGGTTTGTCCCGCTTCCTTGCCCCGGTTGATATTCAGTTTTTAAAGATCCTTTAGTTTAAACCCCTCCACATCAAAATAGAACTGAACCTATCTGAATTCTATTCAACCCACTATAATCATATCA
>CAZQEV010000148.1:0-4402 GCA_964592135.1 uncultured Syntrophomonadaceae bacterium | reverse complement strand
AAAAGAGAACAATCATCAGGAGTATGGACCAGCCATCATATTTGATCTTAAACTGTTCATTGCGGGATAAAAATCCAACAGCCAGGATCTCGGCGCCAAGCAGGATCAGCGCCAGCGGCCACCAGTTGATTACCAGTTCAAGGGCTCTTGGGGCTCCGCTGAAACGATCGATGAGCAGCCCTACCCCCAGAAGCACCAGAATCAAACCCATAGAAAAAGAACCGACACGCCATTGTCTCATAGCTGCTCCTCCTGCGGCAGTTCGCCGGGTAAAGATTCTTTTTCCGGTGGCTGCGATGGTCCGGCAGGCGCCGGCACCCTTTGCTCCGCCGGGAGCCTGCCTGGGTCAGTTACCGTCTGTTCCTGCTGTACCGGCGGGGACAGCGGTTTGCCCCAGGCAAGGCGGATGCCTCCGGCAATTAGCAGCAGGGCTACCAGGGAGATGCCGGCCGCCCGTATCATTTCGTAAGTGAAATAGCGCAACAGCATGGGGTAGGCCAGCTTATTTATCAGGACAAGGCACCCGATCACAATGAGGCTGATTCCGATCCATCTCTGTTTCTCGAAAAACCAGTTCAGTTCGGGAGTGCGATTATCGGTAAGGGGCGGGTCCTGATCAAAACACTGCAAGGCATCAAAAAGGCTGAAAAACCAGACAACCGGTATTAGAAAGCCAAACAACAAAAGGCCGGTCCAATCGGTTAAAAAAATTGCCACGAAGAAAGCCAGCATGAACAGAAGGCCTTTCTGCCGCCAGCCCAGATACATATGCCCTAATCCCGGAAGCACCGAGAGGACGACTGTGGCAAATTTGCTTTTTTTGGGCATCTTTAATCCTCCTTTGTTTCAAGCATTTTTTCAAGCTGTGTGCGGGCGGTATCCAAAAAGCGTCCGCTGTCCCAGCGGGTTGTCTTTTCGAGAACCCGGGTGATCTGACCTGTCTCGGCAACAATGATCGGCAACTCCCTGGCGCAAAGATCGAAGATGCCGCTGCTCATCAGGGCCAGAGTGATCGCCGCAGCAACCGTATAGTTAACCAGGGAGCGGGAACGCCGCCTTTTATCTGCCAGCTCTTTTCTGATCCGGATACTTTCTTTAACTGTGATAGTGAAATCAGGCCTCAGCAACTCTGCCAGGCGGGTCTCGTGCTCCTCTGCAGCGGCGAGGTAGCTTTGCAGGCAGCTGTCGCATACTGCAAGGTGATCCTCCATCAGGCGGCGCTGATTGTCATCGAGGATATTATCCCGGTATAGAATCCACGCTCCGGAATCGTAATGATCCAATCACAGCCCCTCCTTATATTCATTTCTCAAGATCCTTCTGGCACGGTAGAGACGCGATTCCACTGTTTTTACGCTGACTCCCGCCTCATCGGCAAGCTGACGATAATTCTTCCCTTCCAGGAGGTAGCCGGCCATGGTTCTGCGGTAAAGTAGGGGCAAATCCTGCAGAAGTGTAGCCAGGCGGCTTTTCGCCCTGTGGTTAAAGAATTCCTCCTCTGCCGAGGCGGCGGAACGGTTCTGCAAATCACCGGGAGAACTGTGCAGCAGTTCCCTGCTGTGACGCTCCCGTTCCCGGCACCAGTCTATGGCCTTGCGGGTGGCGATGCGGGCCAGCCAGAATTTTAAGTTTCCGCCGCGGTAACTTGAGAGAGAGCGGTAGAGCTGCCAGAATGTTTCCTGCAGCACATCCTGGGCATCATCGGGATCTCGGACAACAGGCAAGATCACGGCCATGAGGTAGCCTTTGTAATGATCTACGAGTTTTCCAAAAGCATCCTCATCGCCGCCGGCGGCTCTTTCGATCCATTCAGGGTCCACTAACTCTCCTCCTTGCAGCTCTCCTGATATAAGACGTTCCCAATCGGCTGATCCCTGCAGAAAGTATTTGCATCCTAAAAAAATTATAATCCCGAACTGCATGGACAATCAAGGCCAAACAAGGATCTGGTGATAATCCGGCGGGAATATGGCATGAATCTGACGAGCACTGCGGGCAATCTCAGCAAAAGCGCTGTTCTGTGCCTTGTCGCTCCTGCCTGAATTTGGTATACTATTTGTACCTTTTCCAACATACTGGAGAAAGTAGCTGAACTGAAGACAACAAGTAACGGGGGTAGACAGCCGTGTTGAAAATTGTCGGGTTCACGCCTCATCCACCCCTGATCATTCCCGGGGTGGGAAGGAGCGAACTTTCCAGGGTGCGCCGGACCATTGCGGGAATGGAGAGGTTAAGCCGGCGGATCCACGATGCTGCACCCGGGTGCATCGTGGTGATTACACCGCACGGCCCCATGCTCCGCGAGGGGATTGCGGTGCCTGCAGATCCCCTGCTCGAGGGTGATTTCAGCGACTTCGGGGCCCCCGGAGCGAAGATCACACTGGAAACAGATGCTATGCTGCTGGAGCTTCTCCAGCGCGAGACCGAAGGTGAGCCTCTTCGACCGCTAATCGTAGCTGCCGGCGATCGCCGCTTTCGCCGCAGCTTCTCAATCGACCATGGTGCCGGAGTGCCGCTTTACTACCTGCAGCAGGCGGGCCTCTCTGTACCCGGACTTCATCTGACCTATACTTTTGCATCCAATGGCGATCTTTACCGTTTTGGTCGGGCTTTGCGGCGTGCTGTTGATGCCCGTGGTATCCCGGCGGCAATTATTGCCAGCGGAGACCTTTCGCACCGACTTATTCTCGGGGCGCCGGCAGGTTATAATCCGCGAGGCGCCGAGTATGACCGTCTTCTGGTGGAGCTGATCAGCGGAGGGCGGGTTGAAGAAATACTCACCCTGGACGAAAGGCTGGTTGAGGAGGCCGGTGAATGCGCCCTTCGTTCTTTCGTGATCGCCCTGGGCGCACTCTCGGGTCAGCCCTTCAAGACAGAAATCATATCCTATGAGGGACCCTTTGGGGTAGGCTACCTGGTGGCGGAGCTCCGTCCGGCGCCTGCCGGCAGTGAGGGTGCTTCACCTGACGCTGAAAAGGCAGCGGGGGGGAACAGCGACGATGCAACCGGTAATCCCGTGGTGCTGGCGCGGCAGGCTCTGCGCCATTACCTGGAGCACGGCCGTCCACTGGCGGCTCCCGAACCGCTGCCGGATGAGTTTAACCTGAGGGCCGGGGCCTTTGTATCCCTTAAAAAAGGCGGTGAACTGCGCGGCTGTATCGGCACGGTGGAGCCGGTCCGAAGAAACCTGGCCGAGGAGATCATTATGAATGCGGTCAGCGCGGCGGTGAAAGATCCCCGGTTTGAACCAGTGCGCCCTGAGGAGATCGATGAGCTCACCTTTTCAGTGGACGTGCTCATGCCCCCGGAGAAAATTGGAAGCCCAGCGGATCTGGATCCCCGAAAATATGGGGTACTGCTGCGCAGCGGACAGCGCAGCGGTCTGCTGCTGCCCGATCTTGAAGGAATCGATACAGTGGACGAGCAGATCGCCATTGCCCGCCGCAAGGCGGGCATCGATCCGCAGGAACCTGTCGAACTATACCGCTTCGAGGTCCGGCGTTACAGCTGATGCCCAGGGAAGAGTCGTTCCGGAAACAGGCCCGGTTTTACAGCAAAGAGGGGGATCACATCCGCTGCCTGCTCTGTCCTCGCCGTTGCCTGCTCAGGGAGGGGCAGGTGGGCCTTTGCGGCGTACGCCTTGTGAGAGGGGGCGAGCTCTACACCGGGAATTACGCTCTTTGTGCCGCGCTGAACTGGGACCCCGTTGAAAAAAAGCCGCTCTACCATTTCTACCCCGGCCGGCAGATCCTTTCCCTGGGCACTTACGGCTGCAACCTGAATTGCACTTTCTGCCAAAACTGGTCCCTGGCGCGGGGAAAACCGGGCAGCGATGCTCTGGAGATCACCCCGGCACAGGTGCTGTCCATGCTGCAGCGGGAGGGTAGTCCCGCAGAGGTGGTTGGTGCGGCCTACACTTACAATGAGCCCATTGTCTGGTACGAATATATTCTCGATACCGCCCGGTTGCTTCATGAAAAGGGCTATCATAATGTGCTTGTCACCAACGGTTTTATCTCCCCCGGGGCGCTGCAAGAGCTTCTTCCTTTCATCGACGCTTTGAATATCGATGTCAAGGCTTTCAGTGATGCTTTTTATGAGAAATACTGCCGCGGTATGCGCCGCCCCGTTCTGGAGACAGTAGAACTGGCCGCTGCTGCAACTCATGTGGAGGTTACCTGCTTGCTCATCCCCACCTTAAATGACAGCCCCGGGGAGCTGGAACAGCTGACGGATTGGCTGGCCGGGATCAGCCCCGATTTGCCGCTCCATTTTTCCCGTTATTTCCCCCGGTACAGAATGGACTTGCCCTCTACTCCGCTGGAAACGATGGAGATGGCCAGGGAGATTGCCCGGCGGAAAATGCGCTATGTTTACCTTGGTAATGTTGATTTTCCCGGCG